>NZ_SMJW01000012.1 GCF_004348335.1 Actinomadura bangladeshensis
GGATGTCGGTGCCGCGGCCGGCCATCTGGGTGGAGACGGTGATCGCGCCGTACGCGCCGGCCTCGGCGATGATCGCGGCCTCCTCGGCGTCGTTCTTGGCGTTGAGGACGACCCGGTCGAGCCCGGCGCGGGCGAGGCTGCGGGCGAGGCGCTCGGACTCGGCGACGTCGCCGGTGCCGATCAGCACCGGGCGGCCGGCGGCGTGCGCGGCGGCGACCTCCTCGACGATCGCGACCTCCTTGTCGGCGGTGGTCGCGTAGAGGCGGTCGGGCCGGTCGTCGCGGACGCAGGGCCGGTTCGGCGGGACCACCGCGATCTGCAGCGCGTAGAACTCGGTGAGCTGGCCGGAAACGGCCATCGCCGTGCCGGTCATGCCGCACCGCACGGGGTAGCGGCCGATCAGCTCCTGCACGGTGATCGAGTCGAGGATCTCCCCGCTCGGGGACGCTTCGAGGGCCTCCTTCGCCTCGACCGCGGCCTGCAGGCCGTCCGGCCAGCGCTGCAGGAGGGCGACCCGGCCGCGCGACTCGCTGATCAGCTTCACCGCGCCGTCCCGGACGATGTAGTCCACGTCGCGGTGCAGCAGGACCTCGGCGTGCAGGGCCACGTTGACGGCGGTCAGCGTGCGGAGGTTC
Organism: Actinomadura bangladeshensis; assembly: GCF_004348335.1. Taxonomy (GTDB): domain Bacteria; phylum Actinomycetota; class Actinomycetes; order Streptosporangiales; family Streptosporangiaceae; genus Spirillospora; species Spirillospora bangladeshensis. The sequence continues at coordinate 636 of NZ_SMJW01000012.1, forward strand.
TCGGGGGCGTAGAGGTCGACGCCGAGGACGCGCTCCACCTCCCGCGTCCCGGCCGGGGTGAGCTGGACGCTGCGCGCCTCGTCGTCGGTCGCGTAGTGCAGCCCGGGCCGCAGCCGCCGGACGAGGTCGGCGTACCGCGGGTCGGCGGGGTCGAGGTCGGCGGCGCCGGCGAGGACGAGCGGCACCATGGCCTCGTCCACCAGCACCGAGTCGGCCTCGTCGATCAGCGCGACGGACGGCTCCGGCTGGACGGCGTCGGCGGCGTCGGTGCAGAGCCGGTCCCGGAGGAGGTCGAACCCGACCTCGCTGACCGGCGCGTAGGTCACGTCGGCCCGGTACGCCGCGCGGCGCTCGTCCGGCGTGGACGACTGACCGACCCAGCCGGCGGTCACGCCGAGCATCGCGTAGAGGGGGCCCATCCACTCGGCGTCGCGGCGCGCCAGGTAGTCGTTGACCGACATGACGTGGACCCGGCGGCCGCGCAGCGCGTACCCGGCGGCGGCCAGCGCGCCCGACAGGGTCTTGCCCTCGCCGGTGGCCATCTCGGCGACGTGCCCGGACAGCAGCGCCAGCGTCCCGATCAGCTGCACGTCGTAGGGCCGCTCGCCGAGCGTCCGGCGGGCGGCCTCGCGGCCGAGGGCGCACAGTTCGGCGAGGTCCTCCTTCTCGCGGAGGGCGGAGGCGGCGGCGGTCAGCTCGGCGTCCGACAGGTCCTGGACGCGGGACTCGCGCTTGCCCGCCTCGTCCACCAGCGCCCGGAAGGGCGCGAGGTCGACGCTGCCGGGCTTCTGCACGAGCCGCCGCAGCCGGTCACGCAGCGCCATGGCGGCCCTTCGGTTCTTCTCTCACGGTTCCCCCCAACGGCGGATGCGCGACGGTCGTTCCCTCCATGATCCCAGGGGGAACCCCCGCGGCGACCCGGGCGTTCTACGCTGTTGGTCTGACCTGGAATTCATCCCTCGGACGGACCCCTCGCACCCCTCTCATTTGAGAGCATGGAGGCATCACGGGGTTTGCGGTGGCCAAGGGGAAAGCGCCACCGCGGAACGGGGTTTCGCCATGACACCTACGGCACGCAAGGCCGCCGCGCTCCGGCGCAAGCGCCAGATCATCAGTCAGACCGTCATCGACCGCGCGCTGAACGACCCGCGGCGCCACAAGGAGGCCGCGGTCGCGGTGGCGGCCGCCAAGTAGCGGAGCGCCCCGCGCGGGGAACGGTCCACGCGAGGCAGGAGCCCCCGGCCGCACCGGCCGGGGGCTCTTCCCGTCTCTCAGGACGCGCCGTCCGCCGAGAAGACGTCGTCGCGGGCCTTCTGCAGCGCCGCGTACAGGGCGCCGCGCAGCACCGGGTTGCCCTCCACCTCGGTCACGGCCACGGTCGGACGGGTCGGGGTGATCCGCCCGACGATCCGCTCTATGCGCGCGGCGAGCGGCCGGCCGCCGGCCCGGCCGAGGCTGCCCGACAGGACCACCAGCCCGGGGTCCAGCACGATGTTGACCGAGGTCACGCCGTAGGAGATGCGGTTGGCGAGCTCGTCCAGGAACGCGCCGCCGCGGTCCTCGTCGGCGGCGGCCGCGCTGACGCAGTCGTAGGCGGTCTCCCCCGCGATCCCGTGCCCGTGCGCGAGTTCGCGGACGGCGTCCGCGCCGACCAGGGCCCCGTAGCCGCCGGAGAGGGTCGGGATGCCCCACGACCTCGACTCGGTGACGCCCTCGTCCTTGGGGCCCCGCCGGGCGGCCCCGACCGGCAGCGGCGCGCCCGGGACGGGCAGGTAGCCGATCTCCCCGGCGCCGCCCCACCGGCCGCGGTGCAGCCGGCCGCCCAGCATGACCGACAGGCCCATGCCGCGGTCGAACCACATCAGCGCGAAGTCATCGGCGTCGCGCGCGGCGCCGTAGGCCCGCTCGGCGATGGCGGCGAGGTTGACGTCGTTCTCGATGGTCACGGGCCGGCGCAGGTCGGTCTTCAGGGCGGCGAGGACGCCCTCGTGCCAGGTCGGGAGGTCGAAGGCGAACTGGACGTCCCCGGACCGGGGGTCGACGACGCCGGGCGACCCGATCACGAAGGCGCTCAGCTTCGACAGCGCGACCTTGGCCGAGCGGCACGCCTTCACGACGGCGTCGTGCACCGTCTTCACCGGCTCGGCGGTGCCGTTCGGGTCCACGGTGACCTGGGCGGTGATGTGCCCGGTGATGTCGGCGACGCCGGCGGTCACCCCGTCCGGCCCGACCTCGAGCCCGGCGACATAGGCGCTGGACGGGACGACGGCGTACAGCGCGGCATTGGGCCCGCGCCCCCCGGCCTGCTCGCCGACGACCGAGACCAGCCCCCGGTCCTCCAGTCTCGACAACAGCTGGGAAGCGGTTACCTTCGATAGCCCGGTGTGCTCGCCGATCTGCGCGCGGGTCAGCGGGCCCCGCTCGACGAGCAGGTCCAGTGCCGCGCGGTCGTTGAGCTCACGCAGCAGCCTCGGCGTTCCCGGGCGTCTGGCCATGCCGGCCCCCTCGATGTCTCAATCCGCTAACGAGCAGTTTTGTTTAGGAAAGTTTCTTGTTAGTTTACGCCCAAGCGCCGACCGGACCGGTACCCCGGACCGGGGGCGCGCGCAGAGCGCGGACTGGCGAGCAGGGCGCCCGCGAGCGATGCGAAAGCGAGTAGGACATGGCCAGGACCTTAAAGGGTCGGCGCCGTCTCCCTCGCACGCAGGCCATGAGGCCACGCGAGGCGACGCCGGAAAGGATCCCCCAGTGAAGTACATCAAGGTTGCGGCCGCCGCGGCCGCGATCGCCCTGGCCGCCACGGCCTGCGGCGGCGAGAGCAAGGACGACAAGGCCGACGCGGGCAAGGACCCCGCGCAGCTCAAGGTCTGGATGATGGGCGACGGGACGCCCGAGCAGACCAAGCTCCTCGACGAGGTCGAGACCGAGTTCAAGCAGAAGCACCCGAACACCGACGTCCAGATCAAGTACGTGCCCTGGCCGCAGGTCGCCACCACCTTCCAGAAGGCGGCGGCGGGCGGCGAGGGGCCGGACGTCACCGAACTCGGCAACACCGACGTCCAGTCCCACATCGACCAGGGCAGCCTCGCCGACATCACCGACCAGTTCAAGGGCTGGGCGGACGGCAAGACGCTCAACAAGACCGCGCTCGGCAACGACAGCGCCGACGGCAAGATCTACGCCGTGCCGTGGTACGGCGGCGTCCGCGGCATCTGGTACCGCACGGACTGGTTCCAGAAGGCCGGCGTCCAGCCGCCGAAGAACTGGGCGGAGCTGACCACCGCGGCGAAGAAGGTGCAGGACACCGCGAAGGTGCCCGGCATCGGCGCCCCCAGCGACCAGACCAACGCGCTGCTCAGCTTCATCTGGGGCAACAACGGCACCGTGGCCGTCGACGACGGCAGCGGCGGCTGGAAGGGCCAGCTCGACCAGCCGCAGGCCGTCGAGGCCGTGAAGTACTACGCCGGCCTCGTCACCACCGAGAAGGTCGCGCCGGAGAAGTACATCGGCAAGAACGAGCTGGACGGCCCGCAGCGCGACTTCGCGCTCGGCAAGCTCGGCATGTACATCGACGGCAGCTGGGCGCTGAAGCAGATGAAGGAGATCTCCCCCAAGAACGCCGACAAGTGGGCGGTCTTCCCGATCCCGGCCAAGGACGGCGGTAACGCCCCGGCGCTCGCGGGCGGCTCCGACCTCGCCGTCTGGAAGGACAGCAAGGCCAAGGCCGCGGCCTTCGACTACATCACGGTGCTGAACAACGCCAAGAACGCCAAGGCGTGGGCCGACCAGAGCGGCTTCTCCTCCATGCGCTCGGACGTGAAGTTCACCGACCCGCAACTGGAGGTCTTCACCCAGATCGCCGCCAACACCAAGTTCCCCCCGATCGGCCCCGGCTGGGCGGAGTTCGAGCAGGCCAAGAAGGTGCTGCCGAACACCGTCAAGGCGATCATGCAGGGCAAGAACGCCGATGAGCAGATGAAGAAGGCGAACGAGCAGGCCAACACCCTGCTGAACCCGTAGTACCAGCTGATCGGAACGTCCATGCTCGACACCGCTCCCGCGGTGCGGAGAACGCCCGGCCGGAGGTCCTCCGGCCGGGCGCGCCCCCGCCGCCGGCCCCGCCTCGGGCCCTACCTGCTGATCGCGCCGACCGTGCTCGTGATCGCGGTCCTGATGTTCTGGCCGATGATCCAGATCGGGATCATGTCGTTCCAGAAGGTCGGCAACCGCCAGCTGCGCGGCGAGCCGGCCGAGTCGGTGGGCACCGAGAACTTCACCAAGATCCTCAATGACCCGTTCTTCTGGCAGACCTTCAAGCACACCGTGCTGTTCGCCGTCGTGGCGGTCAGCCTGACAATGCTCATCGGGACGCTGATCGGGCTGCTGCTCAACAAGCTCGGCAAGAAGATGTCGAGCTTCGTCGCGGGCGGCGTGATGGTCGCCTGGGCGACCCCGCCCGTCACGGCCGCGATCATCTTCAGCTGGCTGTTCGGCACCACCGGCGGCCTGGTCAACTGGTCCCTCGATCTGCTGCCCGACTTCCTGGTCGGCGGCGGCTGGCTCGACTACAACTGGTTCGCCACACCGCTGTCCACCTACACCGTGCTGACCGTGTGCGTGGTGTGGCAGGCGTGCCCGTTCGTGGCCGTGTCCGTGCTGGCCGGGCTGAAGAGCGTCCCCGGCGAGCTGTACGAGGCCGCCCGGGTGGACGGCTCCAGCCCGTGGCGGACGTTCTGGAGCATCACCTACCCGATGCTCAAGCCGATCTTCATGGTCTTGCTGGTCATGTCGATCATCTGGGACTTCAAGGTCTTCACGCAGCTGTTCATCATGGCCGGGCTGGCCAACCGCGACGCGTTCAACCTGTCGTTGTACGCCTACTCCGAGGCGTTCGGCTCGCTCAATCCGAAGCTCGGCATGGGCTCGGCGATCGCGCTCGTGCTCACGTTCATCCTGCTCATCGTCACCGCCCTCTACGTGCGGGTCATGGTCCGTCAGGGGGAGACGCGATGAGGTCCTCGCTGCCGCGCAAGATACTGCTGAACGGGACGGGCCTGCTGGTCTTCGTCCTCGCGGTCTTCCCCGTCTTCTGGATGGCCTCCACCGCGTTCAAGCCGAACTCCGAGATCTTCAGCACGACGCCGAAGCCGTTCCCCACCCATCCGACGCTGAAGCACTTCGACCTGGTGCTGAACGGCGGCATCGCCGAGGTCTCCTTCTGGGCGTACTTCGCCAACAGCGCGATCCTCGCCATCGTCACGGTCCTCGTGTCCGGCCTGCTCGCGCTGATGGCCGCCACCGCCGTCGCCCGGTTCCGCTTCCGGTTCCGCACCACCTTCCTCGTGATGCTCCTGGTGGTGCAGATGGTGCCGCTGGAGGCGCTGGTCATCCCGCTTTTCCTGGACCTGAAGCAGCTCGACATGCTGAACAGCCTGGCGGGTCTCTCGCTCGTCTACATCGGCTTCGCCGTGCCGTTCGCGATCTGGATGCTGCGGGGCTTCGTCGCCGCGGTGCCGCGCGAGCTGGAGGAGGCCGCCGCGATCGACGGCGCCGGCCCGGTCCGGACGTTCTTCACGGTCATGCTCCCGCTGGTCGCGCCCGGACTGGTGGCGACCAGCATCTTCTCCTTCATCACCGCCTGGAACGAGTTCATCTTCGCCTACACGTTCCTGGAAGACCAGGACAAGTACACCCTGCCGATCATGCTGCAGTTCTTCTTCGGCCGCAGCGGCAACGCCTGGGGGCCCATCATGGCAGCGTCCACGCTGCTCACCATTCCCGTCATCGCCTTCTTCCTGCTCGTCCAGCGCCGCATGGTGTCCGGCCTCACCGCCGGGGCGGTGAAGGGGTGACGACCGACGACATCGCGACCACGGCGGAGATCGCCCGGCTGGCGCGCGGCACGCTGCTCCCGTCGTTCCCCGGGGCGACCGCGCCGCGCTGGCTGCTGGACGAGCTGGAGGCCGGCCTCGGCGGCGTCACGCTGTTCGCGCTCACCGGCAACGTGCCGAGCCCCGAGTCGCTCGCGGCGCTCACCGCGCAGATGCGCAAGGCGGGCGACCCGTTCGTCACGATCGACGAGGAGGGCGGCGACGTCACCCGGCTCGGCGGCCACGCCACCGGCAGCCCCTACCCGGGCAACGCCGCGCTCGGCGCCGTGGACGACCCGGAGCTGACCCGGCGCATCTACCGCTCGCTGGGCGCCGAGCTGGCCGAGGTCGGCGTCAACTTCAACTTCGCGCCGTCGGTGGACGTCAACACCGCCGACGACAACCCCGTCATCGGGACCCGCTCGTTCGGCGCCGACCCGGACCTGGTCGCCCGGCACGCCGCCGCGTCCGTCACCGGGACGCAGGAGGCGGGCGTCGCGGCCTGCGCCAAGCACTTCCCCGGCCACGGTGCCACGGTGGACGACTCCCACCTGTCGATCCCCCTCGTGGACGCCGACCTGGAGCTGCTGGACCGCCGCGAGCTGGTGCCGTTCCGGGCCGCGATCGCCGCCGGCACCCGCGCGGTGATGACCGGCCACCTCAACCTGCCCTCGATCACCGCGGGCGCGCCCGCCACCCTGTCGCACGCCGCGATCACCGGGCTGCTCCGCGAGCACCTCGGCTACCAGGGCGTGATCGTCACCGACGCGCTCGACATGGAGGGCGCGAGCGGCGCGATCGGCATCCCGGAGGCGTCCGTGCGGGCCCTCATCGCGGGCGCCGACCTGCTGTGCCTCGGCCCGCACGAGCACGCCGAGACCGTCGCGGCGACGCTCGCCGCGATCGACGAGGCGGTGCGGGCCGGACGGCTGCCGGCCGCGCGGCTGGCCGAGGCGGCCGAGCGCACCGCGCGGCTGCGGGAGTGGCTCGCCGGGCACGGCACCGCCGCCGTGGACCGCGCCGCCGGCCTGGCGGCCGCCCGCCGCGCGCTGCGTGTCACGGGAGCGCTCCCAGGCTGGGACGGGCCGCCGCTGGTCGTCGAGACCGAGTCGACCGGCAACATCGCCGTCGGCCCGACCCCGTGGGGGCTGGGCCCGTGGGCGCCCGACGCCGTCCAGACCGACGGCGCGGACGGGGCGGCGGACCGGGTCCTGGACCGCGCCAAGGGACGCGGCCTCATCGTCGTCCTGCGCGACGCGCACCGGCACGCCGGGCAGCGCGCCCTCACCACGGCCCTGCTGACCGCCCGCCCCGACACCGTGGTGGTGGAGATGGGCCTGCCCGTCTGGCGCCCCCGATCGGCCGTCTACCTGGCCACCTACGGCGCCGCCGCCGCCAACGCCCAGGCCGCCGCCGAGCTGCTCGGCCTGACCGGCTCCCCGGCCGCGGCCGGCTAGACCCGCGGCGCGCCCGCCGGACTCAGAGCCCGGTTCCGGCGGGCGCACCGCGTCGCGGTCCAGGTCGCGGTCCAGGTCGCGGTCCAGGACGCGGTCCAGGTCGCACGCAGGTCGCACGCGGGGTCCCCGCCCGGCGGCCGGGCCCGACCGGTCCGGCCGACAAGGGATAATACGTACATGCGATTGTCCGCCCGGGTCGACTACGCGTTGCGCGCCTCCGCCGAACTGGCGGTCGCCGGGAGTCACCCGGTGACCGCGGTCCAGCTCGCCGAGGCCCAGCAGATACCGCCCAAATTCCTGGAGAACATCCTCGGCCAGCTGCGCCGGTCCGGCATCATCCGGAGCCAGCGCGGCCCCGAGGGCGGCTACTGGCTGGCGCGGCCCGCCGAGCGGATCTCCCTCGCCGACATCATCCGCGCGATCGACGGGCCGCTGCTCGGCGTCCGCGGCGAGCGCCCCGAGCACGTCGGCTACGAGGGGCCCGCGCGGTCCCTGCAGGAGGTGTGGATCGCGCTGCGCGCCAGCGAGCGCGCCATCCTGGAGCAGGTCACGCTCGCGCACATCGCGGCCGGGGAGCTGCCCGCCCCCGTCGCCAAGCTCACCGAGGACCCGTCCGCCTGGGAGAGCCCCTCCCTGATCTGACTCCCGGCGACCGTCCGGAGGAGAGAAGGCCCATGCCGGAAGGGGACGTCGTCTGGCTGACGGCGCGGCGGCTGCACGAGGCGCTCGCCGGGCGGGCGCTCACCCGCTCGGACTTCCGCGTCCCCCGGCTCGCGACCGCCGACCTGCGCGGGCGGACGGTCCTGGACACCGTGCCGCGCGGCAAGCACCTCCTCACCCGGGTCGAGGACGGGCTCACCGTCCACACGCACCTGCTGATGGAGGGGCGCTGGCAGATCCGCCGGGCGGGCCCCGCGCCGCGCGACCACCGCGTCCGGCTGGTGCTGGGCAACGCGGAGTGGCAGGCGGTCGGGTACTCGCTCGGCGTCGTCGAGTTGCTGCGGACCGCCGAGGAGGACCGGGCGGTCGGCCATCTCGGACCCGACCTCCTCGATCCGTCCTGGGGGCCGGAGACGGCCGCGGAGGCCGTCGCGCGGCTGGCCGAGCAGCCGGCGCGGCCGGTCGGCGAGGCGCTGCTCGACCAGACGCGGCTCGCCGGGATCGGCAACGTCTACAAGGCCGAGGTCCTGTTCCTGCGGGGCGTGAACCCGTGGGCCCCTGTCGGGGACGTCCCCGACCTCCCGGCGCTCGTGGAGCTGTCTCACCGGCTCCTGGACGCCAACAAGGAGCGGCACGGCCACATCACCACCGGCGAGCGCGGACGCGGCCGCGAGCACTGGGTGTACGGGCGGGCGGGACGCCCCTGCCGCCGCTGCGGCACCCGGATCGAGCGCGCGGAGCAGACCGGCGAGCGCGTCACGTTCTGGTGCCCGCGCTGCCAGCCTCGCCCATCGAGCCGCTAGGCGAGCCGGAGCGATGCAGCGATGGCCGCACAGCCGTCGGCGGCCGGGCCCCAAGGCTCCGGCCGCCGGCGGCTGCGCGATCAACGCGTCTGGGCCTGGAACATCCAGTGCTGCTTCTCGAGTTCGGCGGTGATGCCGATGAGCAGGTCCTGGGTGACCTGGTCGGGCTCGTCGGTCGCGGCGATGCGCTCCCGGAAGCGGCCGATGATCTGCGCCAGGATGTCGGTGATCGCGGCGACGACCTTGTCGTCGTCGAGGTAGCCGGCCTCCAGCTGCGGAAGCTCGGTGCGGTCGGCCACGGTGCGGGACCGGCCGTCGGGGTTCACACCGACCGCCACGGCCCGCTCGGCCACGTCGTCCTGCCCGGTGCGGGCGAGGGCCACGACCTCGTCGAGGTGCTCGTGCACGACCTTGAAATTGCGCCCGGTCAGGTTCCAGTGGGCCTGCTTGGCCACCAGGGCGAGATCAACGAGGTCGACCAGCGCGCCCTGCAGGGCCTGGCCCACCACCTTCACGGCGTCGTCGGGAAGCGGGCTCTTGACCGTCGCCATTATCGGGCTCCTTCCGCATCGTTACGGTTATCCGTTACAACACGCAAAGATCCCCGGTAATGCCGCGTTCATGCGTGAGGCCGCGCACACCCGCGGCTCCGGTAGGGCATGAACGCGCCAGGAGCGGGTCAGGCCGCGACCATGTCGGCGCGGAACTCCCCGGTGATCTCCTCCGGCGTCTCCGGAATGCTCTCTGCGGTGATGCGCTCGTGCTCGGGCGCGCCCGCCATGACGGGCTCGTGCTGCAGCTCGGCGAGGGCCAGCTGATCCGCGACTTCCCTCAGCACGTGCGACAGCGGGACTCCCAGGGCCTTGCAGATCGAGGACAGCAGCTCCGACGAAGCCTCTTTCTGTCCCCGCTCGACCTCGGAGAGATAGCCGAGTGACACCCGCGCCGCCGCGGACACCTCACGGAGGGTGCGTCCCTGGCGCAGCCGCAGCTGCCGCAGTACGTCACCGAGCAGCTGGCGAAGCAGGACCATCGTCTCGCTCCCTCCCTCAGTTCGGACCATCTGCCGGTTCCACCGTACCCGCCTTGACGGTGACCATGGCAGACCGTTGATTTCGTGTTCGCTCGGAACGTAACGCTGTAATCAGTCCCGGTCTTCCCGATCTGCCTGAGCCTCCTCGCTCTCGTCCTCGGCGTCAAGCCCCAGCAGGACGCGTCTCAGCAGCTCAAGGGCGTGCACGACGGTCATCCGCCGGATCACCGCGCGGAGCTCCGGCCCGGCACCGGGCACGGGGAGTTTCGGGCTGACCACAGTGCGCGAATCGCCGGGACCGGCCACGCCGATATAGACCGTTCCGACCGGCTGCCCGTCCTGGGTGACGGGACCGGCGACACCGGTGACGGCGAGCCCGTAGGTCGCGCCGACCGTGTCGCGGACGCCCGCGGCCATCGCGCCGGCCACGTCCGGGTGGACGGCGCCGTGCTCGGCGAGCAGATCCGCCGGGACGCCGAGCAGCCGGTGCTTCGCCTCCGTCGCGTACGTCACCATGCCGCCCGCGTAGGTGGCGGACGAGCCGGGCATCGCGGTCAGCTCCGCGCCGATGAGCCCGCCGGTCAGCGACTCCGCCGTCGCGACCGTCTCCCCGCGGGCGGCGAGCAGGCGGTGGACGACCCGGTCCAGCGTGTCCTCCTCGGCCCCGTAGACGGCCGAGCCGAGCAGCTCCCGGACGCGCGCCTCGACGCCCTCCAGCCGCCCGGCGGCGTCCGGGCCGGCCACGGTGATGCGGATCTTCACCTCGGCGGGGTCGGGCAGGTAGGCGAGCCGGACCCCCTCCATGGCCTCGACCTCGGCGAGCTTCGTCGCGACGACCGACTCCCACACCCGGTCGGTGCGCAGCGTGCGGCGCGCGACCGCGGGCAGCCCGGCGGCGCGGGCCAGCTCCGGCAGCACCACCTCGTCCATGATCGTGCGCATCTCGTGCGGGACGCCGGGCAGCGCGTAGACGACGCCGCCGGGCAGCTGGACGCGCAGGCCGGGCGCCGAGCCGGCGGAGTTGGCCAGCACTCCCGCGCCCTTCGGCACGTCCGCCATGCGCAGCGCCATCGGCTGCAGCTCGCGGCCGGCACGGGCCACCCGCTCGCGCAGCCGCCGCTCCAGCTCCGGGTCGCGGACGAGCGGCACGCCCGCCGCCGCGGCGAGCGCGTCCCGGGTGAGGTCGTCGGAGGTGGGGCCGAGCCCGCCGGTGGTGATGACCGCGTCCGCCCGCTCGAGCGCCGACGCCACCGCCGCGACGATCACGTCGAGCTCGTCGCCGACGACCACGCTGCGGGTGACGTCGACGCCGTGGTCGGCCAGCCGGCGGCCCAGCCACGCCGCGTTGCCGTTGACGGTGTCGCCGAGGAGCAGTTCGTCCCCGACCGTGAGCAGTTCGACTCGCATGGCGTCCGAATCTACCGCCAGGAGCGCCGCGCCACGGGCACGTGGACGGCGCGGGCGCATCCCCGGTTCACCGGGAAATGCGGCCGAATGAGGACGGCACGGGCGCGGCGCGTTCGCACCGGTCCAACGGGCGCATCCCTTTTCCGTCCCGGTGTGAAAGAGGCGGCCGCGCTTTGTCCGCCGGGACGGGACCGCGCCCGTCAGGGCACGCGGGCGAGGCGGCCGCGTGAACGCGGATCGTCGCCGCGGATCATTGCTTGCAGGTCCGACAAATGCCGCGAAGTCCAGGTCACGCTGTGAGTCAAAACTCATTTGATCGATTCGTCCGCACGGACGCGAGCGGGGATAATCGAATTCGCGTGGCGCCCGCGAGACGGGGCCGCGGGACCACGACCGGGGTGGGCGTGGCCTCGCGGCCCCCCGCGGGCGCCGCGGCTCTACCCCCGGAAGCTCCGGGACGGCGCCTCAGGACGCCGCGGAGCGGCGGCGCAGCCGCCACGCCTGGGCGAGGTAGTCCACGCCCGTGACGACGGTGACGACGAGGGCGGCGCCCATCGTGACCCAGCGGACGTAGTCGAGCGGGCCGGGCAGGATGTAGAAGCCGATCGCTATCACCTGCAGCATCGTCTTCAGCTTCCCGCCCTTGCTGGCCGGGATCACCCCGTGCCGGATCACGACGAAGCGCAGCACCGTGATGCCGATCTCGCGGACCATGATGGCGGCCGTCACCCACCACCACAGCTCCCCCATCACCGACAGGCTGACCAGCGCCGCGCCGGTGAGCGCCTTGTCGGCGATCGGGTCGGCGATCTTGCCGAAGTCGGTGACCAGGCCGCGCGCCCGGGCGATGTCGCCGTCGATCTTGTCGGTGACCGAGGCGGCCGCGAACACCGCGAACGCGGCGAGCCGCCAGCCGGTGCCGTCCAGGAACAGCAGCCACACGAAGAGCGGGACCAGCGCGATCCGCACCATCGTGAGCGCGTTGGCGATGTTCCACACCCCGGCCGGGGGCGGGTCGCCCGCGACCGGTTCGGTGGCGCCGGCGATCATGCGGTGTCCGCGTTCGGGCCGGCGCTCGCGTCCGCGACGGGGTCGACGGCCGCGTCCGCGATGAGGTCGACGCCATCGCTGCCGACGACGCGGGCGGCCACGATCTCGCCGAGCGCCAGGCCCTCGCCGCGGACGAGGACCGTCCCGTCGACCTCCGGCGCCTGGTGCTCGGCGCGGCCCTCGAAGCCGCCCTCCTCGCCCTTGTCCTCCAGCAGGACGCGGACGAGCGAGCCGATCCGGTCCTCGGCCCGCTGGGACGTCAGCTCCTCGGCCAGGCCGGACAGCTCGTCGACGCGGCGGGCGATCTCGGCCGGGCTGAGCTTGCCCGCCAGGTCCGCGGCCTCCGTGCCGTCCTCGTCGGAGTAGCCGAACACGCCGACCGCGTCGAGGCGGGCGGCGGACAGGAACTCGGCCAGCTCCTCGAAGTCGTCCTCGGTCTCGCCGGGGAAGCCGACGATGAAGTTCGACCGGACGCCGGCGTCCGGGGCCAGCTCGCGGATCTGGCCGAGCAGCCCGAGGAACCGCTCCCGGTCGCCGAACCGCCGCATCGAGCGCAGCACCGGCCCGGACGCGTGCTGGAACGACATGTCGAAGTAGAGGGCGACACCGGGCGTGCCGCAGATCGCCTCGATGAGGCCGGGGCGGGTCTCGGCGGGCTGCAGGTAGCTGACCCGCACCCGCTCGATGCCGTCCACGGCGGCGAGGCCCGGCAGCAGCTTCTCCAGCGCGCGCAGGTCGCCGAAGTCCTTGCCGTAGGACGTCGAGTTCTCGCTGACCAGGACCAGCTCGCGGACGCCGTGCCCGGCGAGCCAGCGCGCCTCCTCCAGCACCTCCGCCGGCGGCCGGGACACGTACGCGCCGCGGAACGCGGGGATCGCGCAGAACGTGCAGCGCCGGTCGCAGCCGGACGCCAGCTTCAGCGGGGCCACCGGGCCGCCGCCGAGCCGCCGCCGCAGCACCCGCGGACCGGACGCGGGCGCCACCCCGTCCGGCAGGTCGGCGGGCGCGCCGTGCCCCGGGACCGCCACCCCGGACGCCGACCGGTCCACCGGGCTGATCGGCAGCAGCGTCCGGCGGTCGCGCGGCGCGTGCGCGTCCCGCCTGCGACCCGCCATGACGTCGTCGAGCCGCTCCCCGATGCCGGCGTAGTCGTCGAAGCCGAGCACCGCGTCGGCCTCCGGCAGCGCCTCCGCCAGCTCCTTGCCGTACCGCTCGGCCATGCAGCCGGCCGCCACGACCTTGGCGCCGGAGTCGTGCGCGGCGAGCAGCGTGTCGATGGAGTCCTTCTTGGCCGCCTCGATGAACCCGCAGGTGTTGACGACGACCACGTCCGCGCCGCCGGCGTCGTCGGCCAGGTCCCAGCCGGCGGCCTCCATGCGCGCGGCGAGTTCCTCGGAATCGACCTCGTTGCGGGCGCAGCCGAGCGTGATGAGAGAGACCTTGCGGCGAGTCGACATGCCCTCAAAGGTAATGGGCGCGGGCGCCGGGACGTACCAGCGGGCCCCCGGGCGGGTCATCGCGGGGGGACGGCCGCCGCGCACGTCCGGCTCAGGCGTGTTCCGGGTCCTGCCGGTCGAAGCTCAGGCGCTGCACGCCCTTGCCCTTGCCGGGCGAGCCGATGTCCTTGCCGTTGACGGTCAGGTTGACGCTGCCGCCCACGCCGATCACCAGCTTGACCTTCTTCTTGGCGCTGAAGTCCTTCTGCTCGCCCTTGTGCAGCGTGCCGATGAACAGCGTCCTGCCCTGGTCGCCCATGACGTTCAGCCAGGTCGTGCGCTTGGCCTCGACCCGCACCTCGACCTTGGTGCGCGGCGCCTCCGCGACCGGCGCGCCGCTCTGGGACGCCGACGGCTTCGGGCTCGGCGGCACGGGCGTCCCGGCGACCTGCTGCGCGGTGCGCTGCTCGCCGCCGCCGTCGTGCCCGACCACCTGGACGACCCCGTAGATGACGACGAGCGCGAGGGCGAGCGCCATCGCGGCGCTCCAGTTCGGCGCCTTGCGCTCGCGGAACGCGACGGGCTGCTCCGGCTCGAACGCCGACACCGCCGAGACGGGCTGCGGGGCGCCGCCGTGCGCGGCGTCGAACTCGGCGACGAGCGGTTCGGGGTCGATGCCGATGACCCGGGAGATGCTGCGGATGTGGCCGCGGGCGTAGAAGTTGCCGCCGCAGAGGGAGAAGTCGTCGGCCTCCATGCCGCGGATCACGGTCTCCCGGATCCGGGTCTGGAGACTGACCTGTGTCACCGAGAGACCGGCCCGCTGACGCTCCTCCGCCAAGGTCTCACCGATGCTCACCTCGGGCCTCCTTCGGGGGCGCTCGTGGCCGATCTTCCGGGACACCAGTCTAGGAACGGGAATGCCCGTTGAGCGACTGCCAACACGTTCGAAACAGGGCAAGATTTCGCATCATTCCGCAATGCCCTGCCCTTGCCCCGCACGACCTGCACCGGCCTCCGCGGGGCCCCGGCTCAGCCTCCGCCGCGCAGTTCCGCGAGCACCCCGGGGAGATCGTCCGGCTTGGCGAGGACGTCCCGCGCCTTGGACCCCTCGCTCGGCCCGACGATGTCGCGGCTCTCCATCAGGTCCATGAGCCGGCCGGCCTTGGCGAACCCGACGCGGAGCTTGCGCTGCAGCATCGACGTCGACCCGAACTGGGTGGACACGACCAGCTCGATCGCCTGGACGAGCAGGTCCATGTCGTCGCCGATCTCCTCGTCGATCTCCTTCTTCGGCTTGTTGGCCTCGGCGACGTCCTCCCGGTACTTCGCCTCCATCTGCCCCTTGCAGTGGTCGACGATCCCGTGGATCTCCTTCTCCGCCACGTAGGCGTTCTGGAGGCGCATGGGCTTGCTCGCGCCCATCGGGAGGAACAGCGCGTCGCCCTGCCCGACGAGCTTCTCCGCGCCCGGCTGGTCGAGGATGACGCGGCTGTCGGACAGCGAGGACGTCGCGAACGCCAGCCGGGACGGCACGTTGGCCTTGATGAGCCCGGTGACGACGTCCACCGACGGCCGCTGCGTCGCCAGGACGAGGTGGATGCCGGCGGCGCGGGCGAGCTGGGTGATGCGGACGACCGAGTCCTCGACGTCGCGGGGCGCGACCATCATCAGGTCGGCCAGCTCGTCCACGATGACCAGCATGTACGGGTACGGGGTGTAGACGCGCTCGCTGCCCGGCGGCGGCTTGAGCTTCCCCGCCTTCACCGCCTTGTTGAAGTCGTCGATGTGCCGGTACCCGGACGCGGCGAGGTCGTCGTAGCGGCGGTCCATCTCGCCGACGACCCACTCCAGGGCCTCGGCGGCCTTCTTCGGGTTCGTGATGATCGGCGTGATCAGATGCGGGATGCCCTGGTACATCGTCAGCTCGACCCGCTTGGGGTCGACCAGGATCATCCGCACCTCGTCGGGCGTGGCGCGCATCAGGATCGAGGTGATGAGCCCGTTGATGCACGTCGACTTGCCCGCGCCGGTGGCGCCCGCGATGAGGATGTGCGGCATCTTCGCCAGGTTCGCCACGACCGTGCGGCCCTCGACGTCCTTGCCGAGCCCGACGATCATCGGGTGGTGCTCGTTGGTCGCGGCGGGCGAGCGCAGCACGTCGCCCAGGCTGACGATGTCCTTGTCGGTGTTGGGGATCTCCACGCCGATCGCCGACTTGCCGGGGATCGGGGAGATGATCCGCACGTCGGCGCTCTTCACCGCGTAGGCGATGTTCTTGGTCAGCGCGGTGACCTTCTCGACCTTCACCGCCGGGCCCAGCTCGATCTCGTACCGGGTGATCGTCGGGCCGCGGGTGAACCCGGTGACCTGCGCGTCGATGTCGAACTGCTCCAGCACGCCGGTGAGCGCGTTCACGACCGTGTCGTTGGCCTTCGTCCGCGGCTTGGACACGCTGCCGGGACGCAGCGCCGACGGGTCGGGCAGCAGGTAGATCTCGCCGGACGACGACAGCGGCAGCTGCTCGGACCGGCGCGGCGCGGGCGTCGGGTCGGGGACCTCGTGCCGCGCCTCCTGCCCGGCGTCGTGCCCGGCCTCGGCCATCGGCCCGCCGGCGGCGTGCGCGTCCACCGGCTCGTCGTCGGCGGGCGGCGCGGGCGGCGGGACGTCGGCGCCGAACGGGTCGGGCTCGAACAGCTCGTCGGCGAGGTCGCGCTGCGGCCGGGCGGCCTTCTTCGACTCGTCCTCCAGCAGCGGCGTGTCGTAGGGCCGCGAGTGCTCGCCGATTTCCAGCTCGTCGCCGCCGTCCTCGGCCTTCTTCTTGCGGCGGCGCTTCTTCGGCGCGTCCTCGCCCTCCTGCCCGGCGTCGGACGGACGCTCCGGGCGGCTCTGCAGGGTCGCCATCGCCCACAGGTCGGCGACCCGCTCGGGGACCTTCGCGATCGGCGTCGCGGTGACGACCAGCAGCCCGAACCCGGACAGCAGCAGCAGCAGCGGGACGGCCACCCACCCGCTGAGCGCCGCGTCGAGCGGCGCCGACACCAGCCAGCCGAGCACGCCGCCGGACTCGCGCACGCCCGCCATGTCCTCCGCCGGGGACGGGACTCCGGCGGCGATGTGCAGGATGCCGAGCACGCCGACACCGAGCGCGGTGATGCCGATGACGATGCGGCCGGTGTCCTCGTGGTGCTCGGGGTGGCGCAGCGTCCGCCACGCCAGCAGCGCCAGCAGGACCGGCAGCGCCATCGCCAGGATGCCGAGGCCGCCGCGCGCGACCTTCTCCAGCGCGATCGTGACGACGCCGTCCGGCCGGAACCAGGTGACGGAGGCCAGCACGATGGACGAGCCGAGCAGCGCCAGCCCGAGGCCGTCGCGCCGGTGCTCGGGGTCGAGGTTGCGGGCGCCGTGCCCGTAGGCGCGGAAGACCGACCCGACCGCGACGGCCGCGAGCAGGTACAGCTTGAACAGGAGCTTGAAGAAGCCGAGGACGGCCTGGGAGATCGGGTCGGGCTTCTGCGGGGGGCGCCCCCGCGCCGAGCCCCGGCCGCCCTTGGAGGTGCCGCTCGGTCGCTTCCGGGGGGACGAACCTGCGGGCTTGCGAGCCGCACTGCCTCCCGCACGCGAAGAGGACTGCTTTACGCCCCCATGGCTACGCCCCGCCTCCCGCTTTGCACCCCCGGACGCACGTGTGGCCATGCTTATGAGAGTAACCAAGGACCCCGAGGGTTCCCGGGGAGGCGGCCGGGCGTGTTGGAGAACGGACGGCCGCGGGCCCCGCGGCCGTCCGCCCCCGCGCCTAGACCTCCACGACCACCGGGACGATCATCGGGCGGCGCCGGTAGTTCTCGCTCACCCACTTGCCCACGGTGCGCCGGATGAGCTGGTTCAACTGGTGCGAGTCGTTCACGCCGTCGCCGGCGGCGTCCCGCAGCGCGCCCTCGATGCGGGCGATGACCTCGTCGAAGTCCTCGTTGACGATGCCGGCGCCGCGGGCGTGCACCTCCGGCCCGGCGACGACCTTGCCGGACGTCGAGTCGATGCCGACGACGATGGAGACGAAGCCCTCCTCGCCGAGGATCCGCCGGTCCTTCAGCGAGGTCTCGGTGACCTCGCCGACCGACAGCCCGTCCACGTAGACGTAGCCGGCGGGCACCGCGCCGACGATCTTGGCGCGGCCGTCCACGAGGTCGACGACCACGCCGTCCTCGGCGATGACGATGCCGTCCTCGGGGACGCCGGTGAGCGCGGCCAGCTTGGCGTGCGCGCGCAGGTGCCGCCACTCCCCGTGGATGGGGATGAAGTTGGCCGGCTTCGTCACGTTCAGCACGTACAGCAGCTCGCCGGCCGACGCGTGCCCGGACACGTGCACGAGCGCGTTGCCCTTGTGCACGATGCGGGCGCCCCAGCGGGTGAGGCCGTTGATGACGCGGTTGACCGCGTTCTCGTTGCCGGGGATCAGCGAGGACGCCAGCAGCACGGTGTCGCCCTCGGTGATGCGGATCGAGTGGTCGCGGTTCGCCATCCGCGACAGGGCCGACATCGGCTCGCCCTGCGACCCGGTGCACACGAGCACGAGCCGGTCGCCGGGGATGTCGTCCAGGTCCCGCTGCTCGACCATGATGCCGTCGGGCACGTTCAGGTAGCCGAGCTCGCGCGCGACGCCCATGTTGCGCACCATGGACCGGCCGACGAAGCAGACCTTGCGGCCGTTGGCGACGGCGGCGTCCAGGACCTGCTGGACGCGGTGGATGTGCGAGGCGAAGCAGGCGACGATGAGCCGCTCCTGCGCGGTGCGGAACACCTCGTCCACGACCGGGCCGATGTTGCGCTCGCTGGTGACGAACCCGGGCACCTCGGCGTTGGTCGAGTCCGACATCAGCAGGTCGATGCCCTCGGCGCCGAGCCGGGCGAACCCGGGCAGGTCGGTGAGCCGGCCGTCCAGCGGCAGCTGGTCCATCTTGAAGTCGCCGGTGTGCAGGACGAGGCCGGCGGGCGTGCGGATCGCGACGGCGAGCGCGTCCGGGATGGAGTGGTTGACGGCGAGGAACTCGCAGTCGAACGGCCCGAAGTCGCGCCGCTCCCCCTCCTCGACCACGTCGGTGACCGGTTTGATCCGGTGCTCGGTGAGCTTGGCCTCCAGCAGCGCGAGCGTGAGCTTCGAGCCGACGAGGGGGATGTCGCGGCGTTCGCGCAGCAGGTACGGGACGGCGCCGATGTGGTCTTCGTGGCCGTGCGTGAGGACGATGGCCTCGATGTCGCCGAGGCGGTCCCTGATGTACTCGAAATCGGGCAGGATCAGATCGACACCGGGCTGCTCGGTCTCGGGGAACAGCACGCCGCAGTCGACGACGAGCAGGCGTCCGCCGTACTCGTACACCGTCATGTTGCGGCCGATCTCCCCGAGCCCGCCGAGCGCGACGATGCGCAGGCCGCCCCTGGGCGGCGCGGGCGGGTCCGACAGCTCCGGGTGAGGGTGACTCACCTGGTGACCTCCGGGATGACTGCCTCCGGCACTTTGACTCCCCCTATCGTGAGGTCTTCTCGCAGGCGCGCGGCGAACTGCGGCGAGGCCTCCACGAGCGGCGCGCGGAGCGGGCCGCCTCCGGGGAGGCCGAGCAGGTTCAGCGCTGCCTTGACGGCGATGGCGCCCTGCGTACGGGTCATGATGGCGGTGACCACGGGCAGCAGCCGGCGGTGGATCTCCAGCGCCCGGCCGTGCTCACCGGCGCGGTATGCGTCGATCATCTCATGGAGCTCGACGCCGACGACATGCCCGACCACGCTGACGAACCCCGCCGCGCCGACCGAGAGCCAGGGCAGGTTGAGGTTGTCGTCGCCGGAGTACCAGACCAGATCGGTCGCCGCCATCACGCGGGACGCGCCGAACAGGTCGCCCTTGGCGTCCTTGACGGCGATGATCCGCGGGTGCTCGGCGAGCTGGACGAGCGTGTCGTTCTCGATCGGCACCCCGGCGCGCCCCGGGATGTCGTACAGCATGCAGGGCAGCCCCGTCGCGTCGGCCACCGCGGTGAAGTGGCGGACGAGGCCCTCCTGCGGGGGCTTGTTGTAGTAGGGCGTGACCACGAGCAGCGCGTGCGCGCCGGCGGCCTCGGCCTGCCGCGCGAGCTGCAGGGTGTGCTCGGTGTGGTTCGTGCCGGCACCGGCGACGATCACGGCGCGGTCGCCGACCGCCTCGATGACCGCGCGCAGCAGTCTGCTCTTCTCGTCGTCGCTCGTCGTCGGCGACTCGCCCGTCGTCCCGTTGACGACGAGGCCGTCGTGGCGCCGCTCGTCGACCAGGTGGGTCGCGAGGCGCGCGGCGCCGTCGTAGTCGACGCCGCCGTCGGGCAGGAACGGGGTGACCATGGCGGTCAGCATCCGTCCAAACGGAGCGTCAGTCGTTGTGCTGGGTGCCATGCAACGAACGGTACCGTTACGGCCGTTCGACTTGGACCCGCAGGTCGAACAGAAAGGCAGAAGCCGCCGCCACACGCTCGGGGGTACGCGTGGCGACGGCTCCCACATCCCACATCGTGGCACGCAAAAGCCGCGTTACGGGGTCAGTCCGGCCACTTCCCGGACTCGATCGGATAACGTGACCCAGCGGTCATCTCATGCAGCCGGACGCGCAGCTCCTCGACGTCGGGAGTGCGCACCAGATCGTTGCCGCGGACGGCCCACCAGAGGCCGGACCCGCCCCGTCCGATCCGCCAGCCGGCGAACTCGGCTGACAGCTCGCCGATCCGGTCGGCGTCGCGCCGCGCGGTCTGCTGAACCCCCATCGGCCTCGTCCCCACTTCCTTTGCCTTCCGGTGACCCTGCCCTGACTTCCGCACCGGGCAATACCCTCGAAGTTGAACGGCTACCCAACCCTTTCTACCTGCACCTTCAAGAGAATCGGAACGTGGCGGCGAGGGTTTCTCAACCGCCAACACTTTCTGTCGCCCGGGGCAGCCAGGTGGAGCGGTAACGGGCCCACTCCTCGTCGCGCGTCGTCCAGCCCGCGTACACGCCGACACCGTACGGACGCCTGGGCGGACGCTTCAGCCCGTCCACCCCGCGCCGGACGCCGCGCACCGCGACCTGCAGGTTCTCCGCCCAGCCCAGGAGCGGCGTGTAGGTGGGGACGCCCATGAAGACGGTCGTGCGGTCGCCGATGAGCTCCAGCGTCGCCCGCGTGTGCCGGGCGTAGTGCCATCCGGCGAGGGACCGGGTCGGCAGCGACACGTCGTAGGTCATGATCGCGACCTGGTCGGCGCGGTCGGCGACGGCGCGCAGGAAGTCCCTCGTCGGGCGCGGCGGGTAATGGACGGCTCCGGTGCGCGGGATCAGCGCCTTGTAGACCGGCTGGAGGCCGTCGAAGAGCGTCGGCTGCTCCAGGGCCACCGACAGCAGCCTGCCCCGCGACCTGGTCAGCTCGCGGGTGCGGTCCATCAGCGTCAGGAACGCGCGGTCGTCGGGGTAGATCGGCTCGAAGTCGTAGTGGATGCCGTCGAAGCCGAGGTCGAGGAAGGCGGCGTCGGTCCGCAGGACCCGCTCCCGGACGGCCGGGTCGTCGAGGTCGATGACGCCCTCGCCCTCCACCACCCTGATCTGCCCCAGGTACGCCTGCGAGCGGACGCCCGGCGCGTACTCGCGCATGGCCGCGATGAGCCGCCGCGCGTTGCGGTACTTCGCGGCGGGGACCGTCCCGTCCGCCTCGAACGGGCCCGCGTGGAAGAACACGTCGGTGATGCGGTTCCGCTTCAGCAGGTCGCCGAACGCGCGGTACTCGGCGTCGCTGTGCGCCTCCCCCACCCACTGGTGCCTGGCCCACAGCGCGTTGGCCTCGGTGCCCCGCGCCTCCGGCTCGGGCTGCCACCAGACCCACGCCCCGGCGAAGACGAGGGCGACCAGGCCGAGGACGTACGCCGCCGCCCACCCGGTGCAGCGCAGCAACCGGCGCACGATCCCCGAAACCCGCCCTTTGCGCTTCATCACGTAATGATCCCGGATGAGCGGGGTGCTCCGGACGCCCAGTGCCAGGAATCCGCCATGAAACGATCATGGTTGCGGCGCGATCGCGCGCCGCGCGCCTCAGCCGTTGACATGCGGGGAACCCTGTGATGACGAGGCGGCTCAGCGATGCGCCCGTCGTCTCCGACGGGAGCCGCCCCGGTCCTTACCGTCCGTCCGGATGGAGGTCGAAACGGCATGCGAGTACGACCGGAGCAGGTGCCGTCCCGGCGCGGGGAGCCGCGCCCCATGATCAGCACGCGGGCCCTCGTGATCATCCTCGCGGCGGTCGGCGCCGCCGCCCTCACCGCCGCCGCCCCGCGGTTCGCGATCCCGATCGGCGTCGGCGTGGGCGTCGTGACGCTGCTGGCCCAGATCGTCAAGGACTAGACCGGGCCGCGGATGCGCCGGATGAGCGCGGCATGGACCGGTACGGGGCCGGCGGCCGGTGGCGGCCGCCGGCCCCGCATCGGGTCACGCCAGGGGGCAGAAGCAGAACTCGTTGCCCTCGGGGTCGTGCCAGACCTGGAAGGACGCGCCGGGCGGGGTGGGCGCCCGGGTGGCCCCGAGGCCCGCCGCCCGCTCACCGGCCGCCTGGACGTCGGGGACGTCCAGGTCGAAGTGCAGCCGGTTCTTGATCGTCTTCCGTTCCGGGACCCGCTGGAAGGACAGGACGGGCCCGTTCCCGCCCAGCGGCTCCAGATCGAGCCAGTCGCCCTCGGCGCGCGTCGTCCTCAGGCCGAGCAGCCCGCCCCAGAACGCCGCCATGGCGTCCAGGTCGGCGCAGTCGATGACGATGTTGCCCACCTTCGGGATCATCGGGCGCCTCCCGCTGCCGCGGCGGTGCCGGCGGTGCCGGCCGTGCGCGCGGCGGCGCGTGCGCAGTACGCCGCGGGGTGGGCGGAACGGCGCCGGACGGGCCGGGCGCCGATCCGCTCGGGCACGCCGCCGAGCAGCCGGCGGCGGATCCGGGCGGCGCGCCGGGCCTCGCGGGCGCGGGCCCTGAGCCGCGCCTCGACGAGGTCGGCGTGCAGGCGCGCGTACTCGCGCTCGGCCCAGGCGTGCCGCATGGCGAGCCCGGCCAGGTACGGCAGCTGTTTCATCGCGTCCTCCCCTTCGTTGACACCACCTAAACGGTAACGCTGGTGTCGTCTTCATGCAACCGGTGAAATCAGAATGACGGTGTCGCGCGTTGGTAGGATTCACAGCGGACACGCAGGAGGGTTCATGGCCGACGCTCACGCCGATGGGGACCCCGCGCTGCTGCTGACGGACTTCGTCAACACGCTCGACGTCGACTCCTCGACGGACGGGATCGCCACGCCCGCCGGGCTCGCCGGGTGGCTCGCCGAGCGCGGGCTCGTCCCGGGGCCGGTGGACGCGGGCGACGACGACGTGCGCGCCGCCGTGACGCTCCGGGAGGGGCTCCGCGAGGCCATGGCCGCCCACCACGGGCCGCAGGGCGCCGACTTCCCGGACGACCTGGAGGACGTGCTGGCCGTCCTCCCGCTGCGGGTCGCGCTCACCGGCCCGCGTCCCGGGCTCGTCCCGCTCGACCCGCCCGGCACGGCCGCCGCGGGCCTCGCCCGCGTCGCCGCCGCGATCATGGACTCCGTCGCCGCCGGGACGTGGCCCCGGCTGAAGGCCTGCCAGGAGGACACCTGCCGCTGGGCGTTCCTCGACACGTCCAAGAACCGGTCCCGCGCCTGGTGCTCGATGAGGGTCTGCGGCAACCGCACCAAGACCCGCGCCTACCGCGCCAGGCGGAAGCCCGCGGCCGGCTGATCGCCGGGGGTCGCTAGGGTGAAGCGGCGGGTTTCCAGCGAGAGGACGGGCGCCATGGCCGATGTGGGAGTGCGGCCCGCGCGGCGCGCGGACGCGGCCGCCGTCGCCGGCATCCAGGTGCGGGCGTGGCGGCACGGGTACCGCGATCTGCTGCCGGCCGGCGTGCTCGACGAGGTCACCGCGCCCGACGCCGTGGAGACGTGGCGGGACCGGTGGGCGGAGGCCGCGGCGGCGCCGCCGACCCCGCGGCACCGGCTGCTGGTCGCGGTGGCGTCCGACCTGGTCGTCGGCTTCGCCGCGCACGGCCCCGCCGAGGACGCCGATCTCGACGCCGCCGCCACCGCGGAGCTGATCACACTGCTGGTCGACCCGCTGCACGCCCGCGCCGGGCACGGCAGCCGGCTGCTCGCCGCGACCGTCGACCTGCTGCGCGAGGACGGCTTCACCACCCTGATCAGCTGGGTCTTCGAGGGCGACGAGGTCACCCGGACGTTCCTCGGCTCGGCCGGCTGGGCCCCCGACGGCACGGCCCGCACGCTCGACATGGGCGAGCCCGTCCGGCAGATCCGCCTGCACACCGACATCGGCGCCTGACCGCTTCACCCGGGGTCGGTGAGGTGCACACCCGGCCCGGCAATATCTTTGAAGCCGTGCCCGAGTCCAGCTCCCTGACGCCGCCGCGCGCCCCCGCGGCCGCGGCTCCCGCCGTCCGGCACCGCCGGCTCGGCATGGTCGTCATCAGCCTCGGCGTCTCGCTGATCGTGGTGGACGCCACGATCGTCGGCGTGCTGCTCCCCCGGATCGTCGCCGACCTCGGCCTGACGACCACGGACGCCGAATGGGCGACCTCGGTGTACGCGCTGGTGTTCGCGGCGCTGCTCATCCCGTTCGGGCGGGCCGGCGACCTGTTCGGGCGGCGCCGGCTGTTCGTGCTCGGGACCGCGGTGTTCGCGGCGGCGAGCGTCGCCGCCGCGCTGGCCGGGGACGGCTCGGCGCTGATCGCCGCGCGGGCCGCGCAGGGCGTCGGCGCCTCCATGATCATGCCGGCCACGCTCGCCACGCTGAACGCCGTGTTCACCGGGCGGGACCGCGCCGTCGCCTTCGGGATCTGGGGCTCGATGATCAGCGGGATGGCCGCGCTCGGGCCGCTCGCCGGCGGGGCGATCGCCACCGGCGGCGGCTGGCGCTGGGCGTTCGGGATCAACCTGCCGCTCGGCGCCCTGCTCGTCGCCGGGGCCCTGTGGCTGCTGCCCGAGACCCGGCAACCCGGTACGCGGGGCGCGCGGCGGGAGATCGACTGGCCGGGCGGTCTGCTGTCGGCGCTCGGGCTCGGCGCCCTCGTGTGCGGGATCATCGAGGGCCAGACCTACGGCTGGTGGACGCCGACGCGCCCGTTCACGATGGCCGGGTTCGACTGGCCCGAGACGGCGGTGTCGCCGGTCCCGGTCGTCCTCGCGCTCGGGGCGCTGCTGCTCGCGGCGCTGGTCGTGGTGGAGCGGTCCCGGGCCGCCGCCGGGCGCCCGGTCATGCTCGACCTGGAGCTGTTCCGCATCCCGAACTTCCGCCGCGGCAACCTCGCCTCGGCGCTCATCAACGTCGGCGAGCTGGGGCTGCTGTTCGTCCTGCCGCTGTTCCTGCTGGGCGTCCACGGCACCGACCCGCTGCAGATCAGCCTGGCGATCCTGCCGCTCGCCGTCGGCGCGTTCCTGACCGGCGGCTACGCGGGCAGGCTGGCGAACAAGCGCGGCGCGCACCGGGTCGTGCAGACCGGCATGGTGCTCGAAGTCGTCGCCGTCGTCATGCTGGCCCTCACCCTGTCCCCGACCACCGGCGGGCTCGGTCTCGCGCCGTGGATGCTGCTGTACGGGCTCGGGCTCGGCCTGACGTCGGCGCAGCTGACGAACGTGTCGCTGGCGGACGTCCCGCCGGCGCAGTCCGGGCAGGCGTCCGGGACGCAGTCGACGGCCCGGCAGGTCGGCGCGGCGCTCGGCATCGCCGCGATAGGGACGGTGTTCGCGACGAGCCTCGGGCACGC
The DNA here is from genome assembly GCF_004348335.1 of Actinomadura bangladeshensis. Lineage (GTDB taxonomy): Bacteria > Actinomycetota > Actinomycetes > Streptosporangiales > Streptosporangiaceae > Spirillospora > Spirillospora bangladeshensis. Next base: position 26,167 of record NZ_SMJW01000012.1, read on the forward strand.
GATGACCGACCGGCTGGCCGACTCGGCGCTCCCGCCGGGACGGCAGGCCGCCATCGCGCACGACCTGCGGGAGAGCGCCGGGACGTACGGCCGCGACCTGCACGCGGCACCCGGCCTGGAGGCCGAGGCCCGCGCCGCCGACGAGAGCCTCGCCGCCGCCGCCCGGCACGCGGCCCTCACCACCGCCGCGATCCTCGCGCTCGGGCTCGGCGCGTCCCTGCGGCTGCGCCCGAGCGGTGATCGCGATCGGGAAGAATCGAAGAGGTAGTCCCCCTGTCGTCCCACGAGAACAAGCGGTAACTGTGGCCACGCTCTCCCAATGGGTCGCCGGATCCCGGCCCCGCACCCTGCCCGCGTCCCTCGTTCCCGTCGTCGTCGGCACCGGCGTCGCGGTCGGCGAGGGCGACCCCGTCTGGTGGCGCGCCGTCCTCGCCGGGGTCGTCGCACTCGTCCTGCAGATCGGGGTGAACTACTCCAACGACTACAGCGACGGCATGCGCGGCACCGACGAGGACCGCGTCGGCCCGCTGCGGCTCGTCGGGTCGAGGGCCGCGCCGCCGAAGCAGGTCCTCGCCGCCGCGCTCGGCTGCTTCCTCGCCGCGGCCGCGGCCGGGCTGGTGCTCGCCGCCGTGACGACGTGGTGGCTGCTGCTGGTCGGCGCCGTCGCGATCCTCGCGGCCTGGTTCTACACCGGCGGCAAGACCCCGTACGGATACCGGGCGCTGGGCGAGGTGTCGGTGTTCATGTTCTTCGGCCTCGTCGCCGTCGTCGGGACGGTGTACGTCCAGGTCGAGGCGCTTCCGTGGGAGGCGTGGGCGGCGGCGGTGCCGATCGGGCTGCTGGCCTGCGCGCTGCTCGTCGCGAACAACCTGCGCGACATCCCGACCGACCGCGAGTCGGGCAAGCGGACCCTGGCCGTGCTGCTCGGCGGCCCCTGGACCCGGATCCTGTACGCGGCGTGCACCGCGCTGCCGTTCATGTTCGTCCTGGCGCTGGCGGCGCCGCACCCGTGGGTGCTGCTCGCCCTGCTCGCGGCGCCGCTGTCGCTGCCGCCGACGCAGAAGGTGCTGCAGGGCGCGACCGGCCCCGCCCTGATCCCCGTGCTGGGCGAGACCGGCCGGCTCCAGATCGCCTACGGCGCGCTGCTGGCGATCGGCCTCGCGCTCTGACGCTCGGCGAGCAGGAAGGCGCCGGTGAGGCCCATGATGAGCCCGCCGAGCAGCCCGGACACGGCCGCCAGCCCGGCCACCGCGGTCGAGTCGCCTCCGAGGTCGCCCATCTGGGCGACCAGCACCAGGAGCCCGTAGAGCGACCAGGTGAACGTGGCGGCCGCACCGACCCACGCGACGGCCAGCGGCACCGCGAACCTCGCCGGGCGCCCGCCGCGCCGGACGATCAGCAGCAGCGCGGCGGCGCCGGCGAGCGCGAGACCGCCCCAGACGCCGTCGGCGAGCTGCTGGGCGAGGTTCCTGCTCTCGATCTGGTCGGCGCGGAGCCCTGCCGTCCCGCCGAAGGCCCAGAAGACGTGCACGGCCGCGAAGGCCGCCGCGAACACGGTCGCCGCGCGCGCCAGGAGCGCCTGCAGCGGGTGGGTCGCGCCCTTGGGGACGTCCTTGGTGCGGACGGTGAAGACGTCCGTCCACCGGTCCCGCGCGTACAGGACGAAGGCCGTGAGCAGGCCGAGCCCCTGCACGGTGAAGCCCCCGTAGACAACACCGAACACCCACCCTTGGAGCGCGCCGTCGCCGGAGGCCACCGGCTCCGACGAGAAGAGCGTCTGCAGCAGCGTGCCCAGCGGGACGGCGAGGACGATCGGCGCGAGCAGCCCGGCGGCGACCCAGATCGGCGTCAGCACCAGCCACGCCGGGAGCCGCCTGCCCCACGGGAACGTGAACGCCAGCGCGACCAGCACGGCGACCGCGTCCATGCCCATGGTGATCGCGTTGCCGACGTAGAGAGCCGACTCCCGCGCCGCATCGGTGTCGTTCCATCCGACCGTGCTGCCGGACAGCCACGCGATCTTGATGGTGAGGTAGGGGACGCACGCGGCGATCGTCGCCGCGCAGACGGCGAGGCGCAGGCGCCCCGGCCCGCCGTGCGCCGCACGCGCCGGCCGGGTGAGCGGGTGAGCTGAAACGGTCATGCCCCGACCATGCCGGGACCGGCCCCGGCCGCGCTTCCCGCCGCCGGGTGAGACCTGGCCCGCCCCTCCCCCGCACGGGTGAGGGGCGGGCGCGGGCTACCCCCAGCTGATCTCCGGGAGGCCGGCGTCGACGAGGGCCTTGTTCACGGCGCTGAACGGGCGCGTCCCGAAGAACTTCTTCGCGCTCAGCGGGCTCGGGTGCGCCGACTCGATCACGGTGTGCTGCGGCCCGGTGATCAGCCGGGCCTTCTTGCGCGCGTAGGCGCCCCACAGCACGAAGACGACGCGCTCGCTCTTGTCGTTCAGCGCGCGGATCGCGGCGTCGGTGAAGTCCTCCCAGCCCTTGCCGGCGTGCGAGCCCGCCTCGCCGCCGCGCACGGTCAGCACCGCGTTCAGCAGCAGGACGCCCTGGTCGGCCCAGCGGGTCAGGTCGCCCGACGCCGCCGCAGGGACGTCGAGGTCGGTCGCCAGCTCCTTGTAGATGTTGCGCAGCGACGGCGGCAGCCGCACCCCCTCCCGCACGCTGAAGCTGAGCCCGTGCGCCTGGCCGGGGCCGTGGTAGGGGTCCTGGCCGAGGATCAGCACGCGGGTGCCGTCGAACGGGCAGTGCCGGAAGGCGTTGAACAGGTCCTCCCGCGGCGGGTAGACGGTCTGCGCCGCGTACTCCCCGGCGACGAACGCGCCCAGCGCGGCGGTGGCGATCGGGTCGAGCAGCGGATCGAGCCGCTCCCGCCAGTCGCCGGGCAGCAGTTCCATCAGGTCGAGGGACATCGTCGGGCCTCCGAGGACGTGATCTCCAATTGCCGGAAACACTAGTGCGCGCCACTGACACGCCACGCCGAATCACGGGCGGGAAAGGGCCCCGACCGTAGGATGACGCCATATGCCCGATTCCCCCCGTCGGCGGCGCCTCCGCGCGTCCGTGCTGCTCGCCGCGCTCACCCTGCCCGCCCTCGGCTCGGGCTGCGGCGGCCCGTCTGGGCCGGCCACGCTGACCGTCCTCGCCAGCTCGTCGCTCACCGAGGTGTTCGGCGAGATGGGGACGGCCTACCACCAGGAGCATCCGGGGGTGAGGCTGCGCTTCGTGTTCGGCGGGTCCGTCGAGATGGCCGACCGGCTCTCCGAACGCGCCCCCGGCGACGTCCTCGTGACCGCGGACCGGGCGAGCATGGACGACGCCGCCGACGACCTGGCCGGACGCCCCCGGGTCGTCACCCACGACACGCTCACCATCGCGGTCGGCCCCGGTAACCCCAAGCGCGTCCGCGACCTGCGCGACCTGGAGCGGCCGGGCCTGCGCGTGGTGGTCGGCGCGGGCACGGTCCCGGTCGGCCGCTACACCCGCCAGATCCTCGCGAACGCGGGGCTGACGGTCCGGTGGAGCTCGGAGGAGATCAGCGCCCGCGCCGTCCTGGACCGCATCCGCGCCGGCGAGGCCGACGCCGGCCTGGTCTACATCACCGACCTGCGCTCGGCGGGTGTCGCGGCGAGCAGCGTCCCCATCCCGGCGGACCTGAACGTCACCGCCGCCTTCAACGCCGCCGCCGTCAAGGACTCCGAGCACGAGGACGAGGCGAACGCCTTCGTCTCGTGGCTCCTGACGCCCACCGCCCAGAAACTGTTCCACAAGTACGGCTTCCCCAACCCGCCGTCCCCCCGCTGACCCGCTTCCCGAACGGGATCACCGATTCCGGATACGCTGACTACACACGGTCTCTATAGTGACGGGAGCCGAGCGTGATGGAGGAATCACCCAAAGTGAGCATTATTGCCACTGTTCACCACCACCGCGAGCTCCCCGACACCCCCTACAACCTCTGGATGCGGGACGAGCTCGCCGACGTACTGGATCTCCCCCACGACGGCACCCGTGTCGAAATCATCGGTGGGGAGATCGTCGTGTCACCAGGGCCGGACATGGCTCACAACTTCATCGTCCAGGACATCTCGGACGCCTTCGCGGCCGCGCGTGTCAGGGACGCCTCCTTTCCGTGGCGCTGTGTCGCCACGCAGGACCTGAACGTCAGCGACATCCATGACGGCTACATCCCCGACCTGTGCGTCCTCAACAGGAGGACCGCCGCGGAGGGACGGCGCGCGCAGCTCCGCAAGGCTCTGCCCGCCCACCTCGAACTTGCGCTCGAGGTCACGTCGCCGAGCAATGCCCCGGACGACCGCCGCCCGGGCAACCGGCGGGCCAATCCGAGCAAGTGGAACGGCTACGCGCGGGTCGGCATCCCCTTCTACCTGCTGGTCGACCGCGATCCCAAGGAAGCGCGAACGACTCTCTTCAGTCGGCCCCACACCATGGTCGGCGAGTACCAGGAGGCGGTGAGCTGGGCGTTCGGCGAGCCCGTCAAGCTGCCGGAGCCGTTCGGCCTGGAAATCCTCACCGACGAGTGGGAGCCCTGGCAGCGCGGTACGGTCTGAGCGCTCAACGCGCCCGCTCCCACCCGCACAACCCCCGCTTCCCCGGCCCGTCCCGGGGAAGGTGGAGGTCATGGAGATCCTGGACCGGCCCGCACCCCCGAAGGGGCTGGGCCGCACACTGGCGCGCCTGCCCGTCCACCTGTACCGGATGCACCTCGGCCGGTTGATGCGCGGCCGCTTCCTGCTGCTCGATCACACCGGCCGGAAGTCCGGCAGGCCCCGGCAGGTGGTGCTCGAAGTGATCGAACACGCGGACGACGGCTACATCGTCTGCTCGGGTTTCGGCCCCAAGGCCGACTGGTACCGCAACGTCCTCGCCCATCCCGACGTCACCATCCAGGTGGGCCGGCACCGCATGGACGTCACCGCCCACCGGCTTCCCCCCGCCGAGGGCGGCGAGATCATGGCCCGCTACGCCCCGCGCCACCCGAAGGCCGCCGCGAGACTCGTCCGCCTGATGGGCTTCAGCGTCGACGGCACCGCCGACGACTACCGCCGCGTAGGCCGAGAACTCCCCTTCCTCCGCCTCTCCCCCTGACGCTCAGCCGTCCAGGGCGGCGGGGAGGGCTGTCGGGTGGGGCATTGATTTCAGGGCCTCTAGGACCGTTTCCGGGGGTGCTGCGTAGATCGTGGGGTGGATCGGGTCGGCAGGGTAGGCGAGGCGGTTCTCGGAGGGGGAGAACCGGACGTCTATGCCCGGTTTGTTGCCTCGGGGGTCGAGGAGGACCCAGCGGTCGTCCACCAGGGCGGCGGTCAGGCCGTGGAGGATGCCCGATGCCTGCTGGTAGGCAAGGCCCGCTTGGATGCCTCCCGCGCGCAGGAGGGCCACGTAGGCGTGGGACTTGGCGTAGCACAGCCCTGTGCGCTGGTCGAGGACGTCGGAGGCGCGCCAGGGGACGCGGGGGTCGCCGGTGTCCATGGAGTGCGGGACACGGTCGCGGACGTGGTCGAACGCGGCGTGGGCGTAGGCGATGTCGTCGCCGGTCCGCAGCTCCGCGGCGATCGACTGGACGAGCGGGTGCTCGATGTCGATCGCCTCGGAGGCCGCGAGGTAGTCCCAGGGGTCGGCGGCGAAGTCCATCACAGGCCGAGGAGCGACTCGATGCCGAGGGTGAGGCGGTCGAGCTCGGGGACCCTGCGGACGGCGAGCAGGACGCCCGGCATGAACGACTCGCGGTTCATCGAGTCGTGCCGGATGGTGAACAGCTCGCCGTGGCCGCCGAGCACGACCTCCTGGTGCGCGACGGCGCCGGACATCCGGACCGCGTGCACCCGGACGCCGTCCACGTCCGCGCCGCGGGCGCCGTCGACCTCGGAGGTCGTGGCGTCCGGGGACGGGGCCACGCCGGCCTCCGCGCGGGCGGCGGCGACGAGTTCGGCGGTGCGGTAGGCGGTGCCGGACGGGGCGTCGGCCTTGTTCGGGTGGTGCGTCTCGACGATCTCGACGGACTCGAAGAACGGCGCGGCCTTCTGCGCGAAGTGCATCATCAGCACCGCGCCGATCCCGAAGTTCGGGGCGATGAGCACGTTCCCGGACGACTCGTCGGTCAGCCAGGAGCGGACGGTGTCGAGGCGGGACGGGTCGAACCCGGTGGTGCCGACGACGGCGTGCAGGCCGCGCTCGACGCACCATCTGAGGTTGTCCATGACGACGCCGGGGTGGGTGAAGTCGACGACGACCTCGGCGGCGGTGAGCGCGTCGAGCGCGTCGCCCTGGTCGACGGCGGCGACGAGCTCCATGTCGCCGGCTCCCTGCACGGCACGGCACACCTCGGCGCCCATGCGGCCCTGCGCGCCCAGCACCCCGACCTTTGTCACGTGTCCCTCCCGGATGGCGTCCCGCCCGAGCCTATCGTCAGAAGCGCTTGCCCAGCTCGCGCGCCTCGGCGTGCGCGGCGCGGCGCCCCGCGCCGGCGTCGGCCACCGCGAGGTTGGGGCGGAACTCGATGCCCGCGATGTCGGTGATCCCGGTCCAGCGCAGCCAGCCGTCCAGGAAGGGGACCTGGTGGTCGCGGCCGAACGCGGGCGGGCGGCCGTCGCCGTAGACGGCGCTCGTGCAGACGACGGCGGCCTTCTTGCCGTGGAGGAGGCCGGTGTAGCCCTTCTCCGGGTCGAAGCGGAAGACCCAGCCGGGCTGCGAGATCACGTCGATGAACTGCTTGAGGACGTAGGGGATGCCGGAGTTCCACATCGGGACGCTGAACAGGTACCGGTCGTAGGAGGCGAAGCGGTCGAAGACGGCGCGGGCGGCCCGCCACGCGGCGGCCTGTTCGCCGGACGGGTCCTCCCCCGCGAACACGGCCATCTTGGCGCCGGCGCCGGCCGGGCCGAACGCGGGAAGGGTGCCGTCCCACAGGTCGAAGTGGTCGACGACGTCGCCGTGGACGTCGCGGTAGGCGTCCAGGAAGGTCCCGGCGATCGCCAGGGACTCGGACGCGGCGCCCCGGGGGGACGCGGAGATGTGCAGCAGACGGGACACGGGGAGTCCTCTCAACGCGGGCATGCGGACCACGGTCCGATTACCTTTCACAAGGTAACGGACCATAGTCCGCTTAACAAGCCCGCGCGGGCAGGATTCAGGCGGAGAAGTCGCGGTCTCCGACGGGGCCGATGACGGTGAGCGCCTGCGGGGCGGACAGGACGTCGCGGGCGATCGCGCGGACGTCGTCGAGCGTGACGGCCTCGATGCGCGCCAGGACCTCGTCCACCGGCAGCAGCGACTCATAGACCAGCTCGCTCTTGCCGATGCGGCTCATGCGGGAGCCGGTGTCCTCCAGGCCGAGGACCATGGCGCCGCGCAGCTGGCCCTTGCCGCGCTCCAACTCCTCGTCGGTGAGGCACTCCCCGGCGGCCTTGCCCAGCTCGTCCCGGCAGATCGAGAGGACCTCCTCGGCCTTCGCCGGCTGGCAGCCCGCGTAGACGCCGAAGATGCCCGAGTCGGCGTACTGCGCCGTGTAGCTGTAGACCGAGTACGCCAGGCCGCGCTTCTCCCGGATCTCCTGGAAGAGGCGGGACGACATGCCGCCGCCGAGCGCGGCGTTCAGCACGCCGAGCGCGAACCGGCGGTCGTCGGTACGGGACACGCCGGCGCCGCCGAGGATGATGTGCGCCTGCTCGGTGTCCTTGTCGATCACCACGCTGCGCGGGTCGAGCGGCGCGGGCGCCCCGTTCAGGCGGGGCGCGGCGGGCTCGGCGTCCCCGGTGAGGTGCCCGGCGAACGCGCGGGACACCAGCCCGACGACCTCGTCGTGGTCGATGTTGCCCGCGACCGACACCACCAGCTTGGACGGGACGTAGTGCTCCCGGTAGTAGCCGTGGATCCGGTCCCGGGACAGCGCGTTGATCGAGTCCTCGGAGCCGAGGATGGGGCGGCCGAGCGGGGTGTCGCCGTACAGCGCGGTGGAGAACTCGTCGTGGATCAGGTCGCCCGGGTCGTCGTCGCGCATGTGGATCTCTTCGAGGATCACACCGCGCTCGGCCTCGACGTCCTCGGGGCGGTTGACCGAGTCGGCGACCATGTCCGAGACGACGTCGACGGCGAGCGGCAGGTCGGCGTCGAGCACCCGCGCGTAGTAGCAGGTGTACTCCTTGGCGGTGAACGCGTTGAGGTCGCCGCCGACCGCGTCGATCGCCGCGGAGATCTCCAGCGCCGAGCGCCGGCTCGTGCCCTTGAACAGCACGTGCTCCAGGTAGTGGCTCGCACCGGCGTCGGCGGGCGCCTCGTCCCGGGAGCCGACCGCCGACCAGATGCCGAACGCCGCGGACCGCACGGTCGGCATCGACTCGGTGATGATCCGCAGCCCGCCGGGCAGGACGGTGCGGCGCACCGCGCCGGCCCCGTCGGTGTGGATCGTGGTGGTGGTGCCGGGCTCCTGCGCCCGCGCCGGCAGGGTCACGTGTCGCTCACATTCCTTCGTGGGAAAGCACCCAGCCGGCCGTCCCGCAACGGGACGGCCGGCTGGGCATGGACCGGGTCAGGAGTTGCGCTGGCCGGCGTCGTCGCCGCCGCGGCGGGTGCGGCGGCGGCGCGGGCCGCGCTCGCCGTCGTCCCGGCGCGGCCGGCGCTCGCCGGAGCCGTCGCCGTTGGACGCCGCCTCGGCGGTGTCCTCGCCGCCCTCGGCCTTGTCGGCGGCCTCGCGCTCGACCACCTCGACCGGCACCAGCGACAGCTTGCCGCGCTGGTCGATCTCGGTGACCTCGACCTGGATCTTCTCGCCGACGCCCATGACGTCCTCGACGTTCTCGATCCGGGCGCCGCCGTGCAGCTTGCGGATCTGCGAGACGTGCAGCAGGCCGTCCTTGCCGGGCAGCAGCGACACGAACGCGCCGAACGTGGTGGTCTTGACGACGGTGCCGAGGAACCGCTCGCCGACCTCCGGCATGTGCGGGTTGGCGATCGAGTTGATCGCCTGCCGCGCCGCCTCGGCGGACGGGCCGTCGGTCGCGCCGACGTAGATGGTGCCGTCGTCCTCGATCGTGATGTCGGCGCCGGTGTCGTCCTGGATCGAGTTGATCATCTTGCCCTTGGGGCCGATGACCTCGCCGATCTTGTCGACCGGGACCTTGATCGTGATGATCCGCGGCGCGTTCGGGCTCATCTCGGCGGGCGCCTCGATGGCCTCCTGCATGACGTCCAGGATCGCCAGGCGCGCGCCCTTGGCCTGCTTCAGCGCGGCGGCCAGCACCGAGGCGGGGATGCCGTCGAGCTTGGTGTCGAGCTGCAGCGCGGTGATCAGGTCGCGGGTGCCGGCGACCTTGAAGTCCATGTCGCCGAACGCGTCCTCGGCGCCGAGGATGTCGGTGAGCGTCACGTACTCGTCGCCCTCGTTGATGAGGCCCATCGCGATGCCCGCCACCATCTGCTTCAGCGGGACGCCCGCGTCCAGCAGCGACATGGTGGACGCGCACACCGAGCCCATCGAGGTGGAGCCGTTGGAGCCGAGCGCCTCCGACACCTGCCGGATCGCGTACGGGAACTCCTCGCGCGTCGGCAGCACCGGCAGCAGGGCGCGCTCGGCGAGCGCGCCGTGCCCGATCTCGCGCCGCTTCGGCGAGCCGACCCGGCCGGTCTCACCGGTGGAGTACGGCGGGAAGTTGTAGTTGTGCATGTAGCGCTTGGTGCGCTCGGGGTTCAGCGTGTCGATCGTCTGCTCCATGCGGAGCATGTTCAGCGTCGTCACGCCGAGGATCTGCGTCTCGCCGCGCTCGAACAGCGCCGAGCCGTGCACGCGCGGGACGACGTGCGCCTCGGCGGTCAGCTGGCGGATGTCCTTCAGGCCGCGGCCGTCCATGCGCAGCCCGTCGCGGATGACCCGCTCGCGGACCAGCTTCTTGGTGACGGCGCGGTAGGCGGCGGAGATCTCCTTCTCGCGCCCCTCGAACTGCTCGGCGAGCTTCTCGGCGGCGGCCGCCTTGATCTCGTCGAGCCGGGACTCGCGCTCCTGCTTGCCGGCGATGGTCAGCGCCTGCGCGAGGTCGCCGCTGACGGCGTCGGAGACGGCGGCGAGGACGTCGTCCTGGTAGTCCAGGAAGATCGGGTACTCGCGGGTCTCCTTGGCGGCCACGGCCGCGAGGTCGCTCTGCGCCTTGCACAGCACCTTGATGAACGGCTTGGCCGCCTCGAGGCCCTCGGCGACGGTCTCCTCGGTCGGGGCGGTGGCGCCCTCGCCGACGAGCCGCAGGGTCTCGCGGGTGGACTCCGCCTCGACCATCATGATCGCGACGTCGCCGTCGGCGAGCACGCGCCCGGCCACGACCATGTCGAAGGTGGCGCGCTCCAGTTCGGGGTGGGTGGGGAAGCCGACCCACTGGCCCTCGATCAGCGCGACGCGGACGCCGCCGATCGGGCCGGAGAACGGCAGCCCGGCCAGCTGCGTGGACATCGAGGCGGCGTTGATCGCCACGACGTCGTACAGGTGGTCGGGATGCAGCGCCATGATCGTCTCGACGATCTGGATCTCGTTGCGCAGGCCCTTGGTGAACGACGGGCGCAGCGGCCGGTCGATCAGCCGGCAGGTGAGGATCGCGTCCTCGGAGGGCCGGCCCTCGCGGCGGAAGAACGAGCCGGGGATGCGCCCGGCCGCGTACATCCGCTCCTCGACGTCCACGGTCAGCGGGAAGAAGTCGAGGTTGTCCTTCGGCTTCTTGGACGCGGTGGTCGCCGACAGCACCATCGTCTCGTCGTCGAGGTAGGCGACGGCCGAGCCGGCCGCCTGCCGGGCCAGCCGGCCCGTCTCGAAGCGGATGGTGCGGGTGCCGAACGTGCCGTTGTCGATCACGGCCTCGGTGCTCTGCGCTCCGTCGATGCGCACGGCTTCTGTCACGGGAAACCTCCTCAGGGTTCCATGTCGGACCTCGCGGCCGTTTCCCGTCGGCTTGTCACGCTGCCGGTCTTCGATCGAAGCACCCGGATCGAGATCGCCGCCGATGCGGCGGAACGGATCCGGAAGCCACTACCGAGGACCGGCCCGCACCAGCGGTGTCCGCGAGGCTTGTCTGCAGTTGTGCGGCCGGGGCGGGCGGCGTCGCGCGCGCCCGCCCGGCCATAAAAGGAAGGGAGCGGCCCGGCGGGCCACTCCCTCACCGTGCTAGCGGCGCAGGCCGAGACGCTCGATCAGCTGCCGGTAGCGGTTGATGTCCTTGTTGCTCAGGTACTTCAGGAGGCGGCGACGACGGCCGACCAGCAGCAGGAGGCCGCGGCGGCTGTGGTGGTCGTGCTTGTGCTCCTTGAGGTGCTCGGTCAGATCGTTGATGCGGCGCGTGAGCAGCGCGACCTGGACCTCCGGCGATCCGGTGTCACCCTCAGTGGTCGCGTACTCGGCGATGATCTGGTTCTTCGTGGCGGTGTCGAGCGACACGTGGCTCCTTCGATGGGATCGTCACCCGCAGATCCGGGCCCGGAGAGCGCACGGGTCCGCATGGTGCGTTTCAAGAGGGTGGCGGGCCGCATGAGGGTGCAGCCAGCCGCGCCGGGGCCCTTCCCGGCGACTCTTCACCGTACCATGCCGAAAACCCGCCCGGTCACGAAGCGAAAACCCCTGCTACCGGAGTGTACGCACAGGTCAGGGCCGGTCTGCGGGCGATCAGGCGGAGGTGATCTCCCGGGCCCGCGCCACGTCCCGGTGCATCTCCTCGACCAGCGCGTCGATCGAGTCGAACTTCAGCGTGTCGCGGATGCGGGCGGTGAAGTCCACCGCCATGTGCTCGCCGTACAGGTCGAGGTCGTCGCGGTCCAGCGCGTACGCCTCGACGGTCCGCTCCCCCACGCCCTCGAACGTCGGGTTCGTCCCGATGGAGATCGCGGCGGGCCAGCGGAAGCCCGGGTACCGGCCGGAGTCGCAGACGAGCCAGCCGCCGTAAACGCCGTCGGCCGGGATCGCGGTGTTCGGCGGCATCTCCAGATTGGCGGTGGGGAAGCCGAGTGCCCGCCCCCGCTGGTGGCCGCGCACGACGACGCCCTCGACGCGGTGCGGCCGGCCCAGCGCGCGCGCCGCCGCCTCGACCTCGCCCGCGTCCAGCCGATCCCGGATGTAGGTGGACGAGATCGTGTCGCCGTTGGCCACCAGCGGCATGCCCTCCGCCGTGAAGTCGTACTTCTCGCCGAGCTCGCGCAGGAGCGCGACGTCGCCCTTGGCCTTGTGCCCGAAGCGGAAGTCCTCACCGACGATGACGTGCGCCGCGTGCAGCCGGTCGACCAGGACCTGCCGGACGAACTCGTCCGGCGGCGTCCTCGACAGCTCGAGGGTGAAGGGGACGACGACGACCGCGTCCGCGCCGAGGCCCTCCAGCAGCTCGATGCGGTGCCGGGTCGTGGCGAGCAGCGGCGGGTGGGTGCCCGGCCGGACGACCTCGTCGGGGTGCGGGTCGAACGTGATGACCACCGAGCGCAGGCCGCGGCGGCGGGCCTCCGCCACCGCGGCGCCGACGATCCGCTGATGGCCGCGGTGCACGCCGTCGAACACCCCGATGGTGATCACTGAACGGCCCCAGTCCGCGGGAACCTCGTCGAGGCCATTCCAACGCCGCACCATTCTCTCCCTGCGTAGGACGTGCCTGTCCGGCCTTCTCCTGCCGACCTTAAGAGTGCCATGGCCGGGCGCCCGCGGTCGCACCGAGGGGTACCCGTCAGGCCGACTGGTAGACGACCAGGGAGACCGCTATGTACTGCAGGATGTACGCGGCGAGCGTGCAGGCGTGGAAGACCTCGTGGAAGCCGAACCAGCGCGGGAACGGGTCGGGGCGGCGCAGGCCGTAGACGACGCCGCCGACGCTGTAGCAGATGCCGCCGGTCGCGACCAGGACGCAGGCGGCGGTGCCCGCGCCGTCCAGGAACTGGGGCAGGAAGAACACCGCCACCCAGCCGAGGACGATGTAGAGGGTCACGTAGAGGGCGCGGGGGGCGCCGATCCAGGCGGTGCGGAACACGACGCCGGCGATGGCGCCCGTCCAGACGGTGATGAGGACGGCGAGGCGCACGCCGCCGTCCAGTGCCAGGACCGCGAAGGGGGTGTACGTCCCGGCGATGATCAGGTAGATGTTGGCGTGGTCGAACCGGCGGAGCACCTCGATCAGCCGGTGCGAGCGCTGCCGGTGGTACGTCCCCGAGATCCCGAACAGCATCCCCGATGTCGCCACGTACAGCGCCGACGCGAGCCGCGCCTCCACGCTCGGGCCCAGCGCGACGAGCACCAGCCCGGCGACCAGCACCGCGGGGAACGCGCCGAGGTGCAGCCAGCCGCGCAGCCGCGGACGGGTCGGGGACGCCACCGGGGGGTGGTCCTTCACAGTGGTCACGGACACCTCCTCACCTTCGAACCTACGCTTACGTAGGTTACGCGGGCGTAGGTTACCGCGCAGCACTTTCGTCCGGTGATGCTCGCCACGGGAAGCCCGCGCGGTCAGGGTACGAACACCGCGAGGGGCTTGGCGGCCCGGCCCTGCTCCTCGACGAGGGCGAGCAGCGTGCCGTCGGGCGCGAAGACGCCGACCGGGCCGGGACCGAGGCCGGCGGCCGGGAGCCGCCCGCCGTGCGCGACCTTGCGGGCGTCCTCGGCCGAGACGTCCCGCCGCGGGAACACCTTGGCGACCGCCTCGTTCATCGGCAGGATCTCCAGCTTCTCCGCGAGCTGGTCGAGCGTGCGCGCCATGGACAGGTCGTAGGGCCCGACGCGGGTGCGGCGCAGCGCGGTGAGGTGGCCGCCGCAGCCGAGGGACGCGCCGAGATCGCGGGCCAGCGCCCGGATATAGGTGCCGGACGAGCACGAGACGGACGCGTCCACGTCGATCAGGTCGCCGTCGCGGCGGACGCCGGTGACCGTGAACGCGTGCACGGTCACCGGGCGGGCGGCGAGCGCGACCTCCTCGCCCTTGCGGGCCATCTTGTAGGCGCGCTCGCCGTTCACCTTGATCGCGCTGACCTGCGGCGGGACCTGCCGAATCGTCCCGGTCAGCTCCGCGATGCCCGCGTGCAGCGCCTCGTCGGCGACGTGCGCGGCGGACGCGGACGCGGTGATCTCGCCCTCCGCGTCATCGGTGTTGGTCGACTGCCCCAGGCGGATCGTGGCGTCGTACCCCTTCTCCGTCAGCGCGAGGTGGCCGAGGAGGCGGGTCGCCTTGCCGACACCGAGGACGAGCACGCCCGTCGCCATCGGGTCGAGCGTGCCCGCGTGCCCGACCCGGCGGGTCTTCGCCAGCCGCCGCATCCTCCCGACGACGTCGTGCGACGTCCAGTCGGCGGGCTTGTCCACGATGACGAGTCCCGAGTTGTCCACGCGCGCTCCGAAATGTCAGTCGTCGTCGGGGTCGCCGGGCACGCGCAGGGCCGCGCGCAGCCGGTCGATGATGGCGGCGGGCTCCCCGCCCATGGTGAACGCGGCGGCGGTGCGGTGCCCGCCGCCGCCGAGGTCGACGCAGGCGCGGCCCACGTCGACCGCGCCCTTGGAGCGGGTGGAGACGTACCACTCGCCCCGGTCGTTCTCCTTGCACACGACCGCGACCTCGGCCTCGTCGGTGCGCCTCAGCTGGTCGATGACCCCTTCGAGCTGGTCGTAGTGGACGTCGCGGGCGGCCCGGTCGGAGCGGGCGACCGCCGTCCAGACCAGGCCGAGGCCGCCGGCGGCGTCGCGCTCCAGCCGGGCCCGCGCCAGCGCGCCCGCGAGGACCTGCAGGTACCCGAAGGGGGCCCGGTCCCACAGTTCGCGGCTGACCGCGTCCGGCCGGACGCCCGCCGTCAGCAGCCGTCCCGCCAGGTCGTGGACCTCGGGGGTCGTGCACGGGTACTTGAACGAGCCGGTGTCGCTGGCGAGCCCCGCGTACAGGCCCTGCGCGATGTCGCGGTCCAGCGGGACGCCGAGCCTGCGGATCAGCTCCTCGACCAGCACCGCGGTCGCGGCGGCGTCCGGGTCGACGAGCCGCACGCCGCCGAACCCGGTGTTGGACGCGTGGTGGTCGACCACGATCAGCGCGCCCGCCCGGTCGGCGTGCTCGGCGAGGCCGCCGAGCCGCGCCCGGCCCGCCGCGTCCAGCGAGATCATCAGCTCCGGGGCCGCCGGCATCCGCGCGGGCTCCACCAGCAGCTCCTGGCCGGGCAGGAACCGCAGGATCGCCGGGACGACGAACGGCTCCGCGAAGGACGCCGTGCACCGCTTGCCCAGCGCGCGGAGCGCCTGCGCCAGCGCCAGCATGGAACCGAGCGCGTCGCCGTCGGGGGCGACGTGGCAGGCGAGGCAGATCTCCTCGGCGGCGCGGATCAGTTCGACCGCACGGTCCCACTCCAGGTCTGCGGACGTCCCTGCGGACGTCCCGGCGGACGTCCCGGCCGGCACCGCGGCCGGCACCGCGGCCGGTATCGCGGTCCCGCCGCGGGCGCCGCCGCCTCCGCCGCGCGGGACGACGTCATGGCCGCTCACGGCGTGCCCGTCGTGCAGGTGGAACTGCTCCGGCCGGCCGCCGCCCGGGGTCTCCGCGCGGCCCTGCGGCCCGCTCACGACGACGGGCGTCCGGAACGGCCGTCCTCACCGTCCCCCGCGGCGTCGTGCCCGTCCGAGCCGGGGTCCGCCTCGTCGAGGTCCGCGTCGGCGGCGGGTTCGCGGTAGGGGTTCGCCTCACCGGCCGGGGAGGCGCCCTGCGCGGCCTTCGCGACCTCGGCGTCCCTCGCGCGGGCCTTGGCCAGCAGGTCGTCGATGTGCGCCGCGTTCTCCATCAGGGAGTCCATGACGAACGTGATGCTGGGCGTGTGCCGGACCCCGGTCTTCCTGCCCACCTCCGACCGGATCACGCCCTTGGCGCTCTCCAGCGCGGCGGCCGTCTCGGCGCGCTCGCCGTCCGACCCGTACACCGTGTAGTACACGGTCGCGTCGCGCAGGTCGTTGGTGATGCGGGTGTCGGTCACGGTCACGAAGCCGAGCCGCGGATCCTTGATCCGCCGCTCCAGCATCTCGGCCACGATCTGCTGGATGCGGTCGGCGAGCTTGCGCGCCCGGGCTGCGTCCACCATGATCGCACTCCCTTTCTATGGTCTGCCGACCCGTTATTCGTCGTCGCTGAATATCCGCTGGCGGGCGGACAGGAGTTCGATCTCCGGCCGCCCGGCCACCAGGCGTTCGCACTGGTCGAGCACCTGGGTGCAGTTCGCGGCGGTCCCCGAGACCACCGCCACCCCGATCTCCGCCCTGCGGTGCAGGTCGTTGCCGCCGGTCTCGGCGACGGCCACCGCCGGGAAGTGCTTGTGCACCTCGGCGATGATGGGCCGGACGACGGACCGCTTCTGCTTCAGCGAGCGGACGTCCCCCAGCAGCAGGTCGAGTGTCAGCGCACCCACGTACACCTGGTCGATCACCTCGGGATCTTCTGGAGATGGAACGACGGGGATCACCCGCCGTGTTCCCGGCCCTACCCGCACGCGGCGGGACCGGCCGGACATGACGGACGCCAGGCTAGAAGATCAGCCTGGCGTCGTGTCATCCGATTAACGATCACATCGGCGACGGGCCGCCGCCCGCGCGGACCGGGCCCGCAGGCCCGGCCGCGCGGACGTGCCGCCGGCCTCAGACGCGGGGCTTCTCCCGCATCTCGAAGCACTCGATGACATCGCCGAGCTTGATGTCGTTGTACCCCACGCCGATACCGCACTCGAAGCCCTCGCGGACCTCGGTCGCGTCGTCCTTGAAGCGGCGCAGCGACGACACCGTGAGGTTGTCGGCGACCACGACGCCGTCGCGGACGAGGCGCGCCTTGGCGTTGCGCTGGATGATCCCCGAGGTGACCATCGAGCCGGCCACGTTGCCGATCCGCGGCACCTTGAAGATCTCGCGGACCTCGGCGGTGCCGAGCTGGACCTCTTCGAACTCCGGCTTGAGCATGCCCTTGAGGGCCGCCTCGATCTCCTCGATCGCCTGGTAGATGATCGAGTAGTACCGGATGTCGACGCCCTCGCGGTCGGCCAGCTCCTGCGCGTTGCGCTCCGGCCGCACGTTGAAGCCGATGATGACCGCGCCCTCCTCGGACGCCAGCGACAGGTTGACGTCGTCCTGCGTGATCGCGCCGACACCCCGGCGGATGATCCGCAGGCTGACCTCGTCGCCCACGTCGATCTTGAGGAGCGAGTCCTCCAGGGCCTCGACCGAACCGGACACGTCGCCCTTGAGGATGAGCAGCAGTTCCTGCCGCTTGCCCTCCTGGAAGTCCTTGAACAGTTCCTCGAGGGAGCTGCTCTTGCGGCTCTTCAGCAGTTCGGCGTTGCGCTTGCGCGCGACCCGCTTGTCGGCGATCTGCCGGGCGATCCGGTCGTCGTCGACGACCAGGAAGTTGTCGCCCGCGCCGGGCACGGCCGCGAGGCCGAGCACCATCACCGGACGGGACGGGCCCGCCTCCTCGACGTTGTTGCCGTTCTCGTCGAGCATCGCCCGGACGCGGCCGTTGGCCACGCCGCAGACGATCGAGTCGCCGACCCGCAGCGTGCCGCGCTGCACCAGCACGGTCGCCACGGCGCCCCGGCCCTTGTCCAGGTGGGCCTCGATGGCCGAGCCCTGGGCGGGCATGTCGGGGTTGGCCTTCAGCTCGAGCTCGGCGTCGGCGGTCAGGACGATCGCCTCCAGCAGCCCGTCGATGTTGGTCCCCTGCTTGGCGGACACGTCGACGAACTGCGTCTGCCCGCCGAACTCCTCGGCGACCAGGCCGTACTCGGTGAGCTGCGCGCGCACCTTGTTCGGGTCCGCGCCCTCGACGTCGATCTTGTTGACCGCGACGACGATCGGGACCCCCGCCGCGGTGGCGTGGTCGATCGCCTCGGTGGTCTGCGGCTTGACGCCGTCGTCCGCGGCGACCACCAGCACCACCAGGTCGGTGGTGTCGGCACCGCGGGCGCGCATGGCGGTGAACGCCTCGTGGCCCGGGGTGTCGATGAAGGTGATCTTGCGCTCTTCGCCGTCGACCTCGGTCTCGACCTGGTAGGCGCCGATGTGCTGGGTGATGCCGCCGGCCTCGCCCGCCTGCACGTTGGCGTGCCGGACGGCGTCCAGCAGCTTGGTCTTACCGTGGTCGACGTGGCCCATGACGGTGACCACCGGAGGACGGGCCTGGAGGTTCTCCTCGCCGCCCTCGTCCTCGCCGTACTCGATGTCGAACGACTCGAGCAGCGCGCGGTCCTCGTCCTCGGGGCTGACGACCTGGACGTCGAAGTCCAGCTCGAGCCCGAGCGCCATGAGGTCGTCGGGGTCGACCGACTGGGTCGCGGTGACCATCTTGCCGAGGTGCATCATGATCGCGACGAGCGACGCCGGGTTGGCGCCGATCTTCTCGGCGAAGTCGGTCAGGGTCGCGCCCTGCGGCAGCCGGATGGTCTTGCCGTTGCCGCGCGGAGCCGAGACACCGCCGGCGGCGGGCGCCTGCATGTTCTCGAACTCTTGACGACGCGCCCGCTTCGACTTGCGTCCGCGCGCGGGACGGCCGCCGGGGCGTCCGAAGGCGCCCTGCGTGCCGCCGCGGCCGCGACCGCCGCCGCCCGGACGGGGACCGAAGCCGCCGCCGGGACGACCGCCGCCGCCTGCGCGGGGACCGCCGAAGCCGCCGCCGGGACGACCGCCGGCACCGGGACGGCCGCCGCCACCGCCGCCGGGACGGCCGCCGCCGCCCGGACCGCGGCCGCCGCCGCCGGGACCGCCGCGCCCGGGGGCGCCCGCGGGCCGCGAGGACGGCATGTTCATCGGGCTCGGCCGCGGGCCGCCCGGCCGGGGCGGCATGCTGCCCGGGTTCGGGCGCGGGCCGCCGGCACCGGGCGCACCGCCGGGACGGCCGCCGGGACGCGGACCGCCGGCGCGGTCGCCGCCGGGACGCTCGCCGCCGGGGCGGTCGGCGCCCGGCCGCGGGCCGGGGCGCGGGCCCGGCTTGGGCGCGCGGCCCATGCCGGTGTTGGTCGAGCTGAACGGGTTGTTGCCCGGACGGGGCCGGCCACCGCCCGCGCCGCCCTGGCGCGGACCGGGACGCGGGCCCGGCTTGGGACCCTGGGGACCCGGCCTCGGGCCGCCCGGCGCGCGGGTTCCGGCACCGCCGCCGGCCGCCGGAGGCGCCGCCGGACCGGCCGCGGGCGGGGCGCTCGGGCCCTGCGCCGCGGGCGCGTTCACCGGCGTGCTCGGCGCCGGCGGGACGGGTGGGCGCGGGCCCGGCTTGGGCATGCCGCCGCCCTGGCCGCCGGGGCCGCCCTGGCCGCCGGGGCCCGGCTTGGGCGCGGGCGGACGCGGCGCGGCGGGCCGGGGGGCCTGCTGGCGCGCACCCTGCCCGTCGGAGGCGCCGCCGCCGGGCGGGCCCGGACGCGGCGCGGCGGGACGCGGACCCGAAGGTCGCTTCGGCGCGCCCCGATTGTCCCCCTGCTTGGAGGACGAAGAATTTGAGAAGGCTTCCTTCAGCCTGCGTTCGACCGGCGCCTCGATCGTGGAGGACGCCGACCGTACGAACTCGCCCATCTCCTTGAGCTTGGCCATGACGACCTTGCTCTCAACACCGAACTCCTTGGCGAGTTCGTACACCCGGACCTTCGCCACTGCACTCCCTACTCGGTCCGGGGGTGCGGCCTCCGGACCGTCGCTAACTTGCCGTACTCATCGCGGCGTGCTCATCGAGCGCTCATAGCAATCTCGACCTGCTTCCGACTAGACGTCGCTTACCATTCGGCCATCCTGCTGCGGCGCGGCGGGCACCGCAACTCGCGCCCGCAGCGCACTGGCGTCGAGCGGACCCGGAAGGCGGAACGCCCTCGGGAACGCCCGACGTCGCTCTGCGAGCTCGAGACACGCCGGATCGGGATGCAGATGCGCGCCCCGTCCCGGCAGCCGCCCGCGGGTGTCGGGGACGATGACGCCCTCGACCACCACCAGGCGCAGCAGGTCGGACTTGGCCGTGCGGACCCGGCAGCCCACACACGTGCGTACAGGGACCGCCCGGCCACGTTCCATGAGTCTACCGCGCCGAGGCGTCGGCGGGGCCTGTCGCATGCTCTCCTGACGTAGAAGATCCTGTTTCGCCGGATTCGGCGGCCTGCGCGGGGGGCCGCTCGGGCTCGGTGTCGGACCGGATGTCGATCCGCCAGCCGGTCAGCCGGGCCGCCAGCCGCGCGTTCTGCCCCTCCTTGCCGATGGCCAGGGACAGCTGGTAGTCGGGCACCACCACCCGGGCGACCCGGGCGTCGGCGTCCACCACCTGCACATGCGTAACCCGCGCCGGCGACAGGGCATTCCCGACGAACTCCGCCGGATCGTCCGACCAGTCGACGATGTCGATCTTCTCGCCGTGCAGCTCGGCCATCACGTTGCGGACCCGGCCGCCGAGCGGGCCGATGCACGCGCCCTTGGCGTTCACGCCCTGCTTGCGCGAGCGCACCGCGATCTTCGTGCGGTGGCCGGCCTCGCGGGCGATCGCGGCGATCTCCACGGTGCCGTCGGCGATCTCGGGGACCTCCAGCGCGAACAGCTTGCGGACGAGGTTCGGGTGCGTGCGCGACAGCTGCACCGACGGCCCGCGGTGCCCCTTGCGGACCTGGACGACGTAGGCGCGCAGCCGCTCGCCGTGCTCGTAGCGCTCGCCCGGCACCTGCTCCTGCGGGGGCAGCACGGCCTCGATCCGGCCGAGGTCGACCAGCACGTTGCGCGGGTCCTTGCCCTGCTGGATGATGCCGCTGACGATGTCGCCCTCGCGGCCGGCGTACTCGCCGAACGTCAGCTCGTCCTCGGCGTCGCGCAGCCGCTGCAGGATCACCTGCTTGGCCGTGGTCGCCGCGATGCGGCCGAACCCGGTCGGGGTGTCGTCGTACTCGCGGAGGTCGTTGCCCTCCTCGTCGGTCTCGGTCGCCCACACGGTCACGTGCCCGCTCTGCCGGTCCAGCTCGACGCGCGCCTTCGGCGCCGCGCCCTCCGTCCGGTGGTAGGCGATCAGCAGGGCGTCTTCGATGGCCTTGACGGCCACGTCGAGCGAGATGTCCTTCTCGCTCTCCAGGCCCCGCAGGGCGGTCATGTCGATGTCCACGAGGTTCCCCCCTCTAGTCCGGCTCAGCCGGAGAACGCTTATCGTCGGCCGTCCGCTCCAGGGGTCTGAACTCCACCTGCACCCGGCCGCGCCCCAGCTCGCCCAGCCCGAACCGGCGCCGCACCGTCCCGGCGCCGGCGGCCTTCGCGCCGGCGGATCCGCCGCCCTTCGGCCCGGCTCCCTTGCCCCGGCCCTTCTGGACGACGTCGATCTCGACGGCCTCGTCGTCGGCCGCGACCACCCGGCCCTCGATCTGGCCTCCCTCGGCCAGCGGGGCGACGACCAGCCGGCCGACGGCGCGGCGCCAGTGCCGCGGCTCGGTGAGGGGTCGGTCGACGCCGGGCGAGGTCACCTCCAGCACGTAGGGCGAGGTCCCCATCACGTCGGAATCGTCGAGCAGGCGCGAGGCCGCCTCGCTCACCCGGGCCACGGCGTCCAGGTCGACCCCGCCGTCCCCGTCCACGACGATCTTCACGAGCCGGCGGCGGCCGGCCGGGCGCACGTCGACCTCCTCCAGGTCGAGGCCCGCCGCGCCGACGGCGGGCGCCAGCAGCCGGGTCAGCTCGGCGATCGCGGCGTCGCGCCCGCCCTGAGCGCGGCCACCGCGGGACTCGACGCTCATGGGCCCTCCTCGTCTTCCCTCTGTTGTCACGCCGGCGATCCGCGGATGTCACCGTACGTCCGCCGGCACCTCAAGACTATCGACAGCCGGAGACCGCGGCGGTCTTTCGGACGGCTCACCGGCGCGGCGGATATGGAATGCTTGAGCTGGCCCGATGGACGCGACCGGACAGCGCGACCGCGAGCAGGTCCGCGGGGCCACCGCCACCACACCACCGGGTGAGGAGTCTGCCTTGCCAGAGGCGATGCCGCGCCGCGCGCTGCTGCTCGGCGGCGGGGCCGCACTGGTCCTGCCGTGGCTCGCGGGGTGCGCCGCGCAGGCCGCGCCGCGCAAGGACGTGGGCACGCTCGTGGGCGCGATCGCGTCCGAGCGTGAGCTGATCGCGGCGTACGAGGCGGCGCGGGGCTCCGGTGCGGTTCCGGCCGCCCGGCTCGATCCCGTCCTGGCGCACCACCGCGAGCATCTGGCGGTCCTGAAGCGGCACTACGTGCCCGGTTCCGGCGACCGCGCGGACGAGGGCGGCGCCCTGCCGGGTCCGAGCCCCGCTCCGGCGGTCCCGGGCGGTTCGCCCCTCACCTGGCTGCGCGATCTGGAGGACCGCGCGGCCCGTGCGCGGACTGCCGACGCGGCGAAGGCCGGGCCCGCGCTGGCCCAACTGCTCGCGAGCATCGGCGCGTGCGAGGCGGGCCATGCCGGAACGGTCCGGGGCGAGCCGCCGGCCGTCCGGTCCACGACCGGCGCGCGGGCGGTGCGGACGGCGCTGGCCGCCGAGCACGCCGCCGTGTACGGGTACGGGGTGCTCGGGGCCCGGCTGCGCGGGACGCTGCGGGAGACCGCCAAGGAGATGTGGGACGGCCACCGCGCCCAGCGCGACGAACTGGTGTCGGTCCTGTCGGTGCGGCCCGCCCCGGCGGCGGCCGCGTACCGGCTGCCCGTGCGGCCCGCCGACGCCCGCGGCGCCGCCCGGCTCGCGGCGGCGCTGGAGGACGATGTCGCCGCCGCGTACGTCGGCGTCGCCGGCGTCTCCTCCCCCGACCTGCGGGCGTTCGCCGCCGACAGCGCGCAGCGGGCGATGGCGCGGTCGGCGCGGTGGCGCGCGAGGGCGGGCGAGGCGGCGCCGCCCGAGGCGTTCCCCGGGCTGCCGTCCGCGGCCCTGTCGCCGCGTCCCGAACCGGGTGAGTGATCTTCCGCACGGCGGGAACGATGCGCGGCACCGATCGCGTTGGTCCCGGTAGAGGGGACTACTCGGGGGAGGAGCCCAGACGTGAGCACGACTCCGCGGGAGGGCGGGCGCAGCGCCCTCGACGAGCTGCGGGACGCCTATCGTGAACAGCTGAACCGGCTCGCGGCCGAGCGCGACGCCGCGCGGCGCCAGGCGCGCCTGGCGCAGGCGCAGGCGGACGTGGCGCGGGCCGACCTCGCGAGCCTGCAGAGCCGCGTGCGGGAGCTGCTGACCGCCGCCGCCCGGCACCTGCCCGACCTCCCGGCCGCGGACCATCCGGCCGCGGACCGGCCGGCCGTGCAGGGCCCGGCCCGCGCGGAGCTCGCCGCCGGCGACGCGCCGGAGCCCTCCGCCGCCCCGGACGCGCCCGGCCACGAGGCGGCGCGCCTCGAACGCGCCGACCGTCCCGAACGTCCGGAACGCTCCGAGACGGAACGGCCTGAGCGGGCCGAGCGGCCCGAGCGCTCCGAGGGTTCGGCGCGGGCGGCCTGACCGGGGAGGAACGGCCCGTCCAAGGGCCGTGCGGGGGCCACCGGGAACCTGTCCCGGCGGTCTCCGCTCACGGCATCCCCTAGGGTTCTGCGAATGACCGCGTACGGCCTTCTCGTCTCTCCCTCGCACAACCGCGTCTACGCCCAGTCCGCCGCGGACCTGGTGAAGGCCGAGCTGACGGTGTTCAGTGAACGGGCTCTCGGCGGACGGGTCGGGGACGTCCGGGAGGCGGAGATCGGCGGTGTCCCCTACGTGACGTTCACCGGCGACGAGCTGACGGAGCAGGACATCCGCCTCCTGTCGAACCTGTCGTCGTTGTACGCGCTGTTCCAGATCGAGGGCGAGCTGCTGCGCCCGGTCGTGCTCCAGCGTCTGGACGTGTTCGGCAGCGACCTGCTCACCATCCAGAAGTACTCCGGAAAGACGAACGAGTACTTCACCAAGCTGCTGCTGAACGTCACGGCGATGGCCACCGATTCGCCCATGGACCTCGTCACCGGCCGTCCGCGCGTGCTCGACCCCATGTGCGGACGGGGCACGACCCTCAACCAGGCCATGATGTACGGCCTCGACGCAGCCGGGATCGACATCGACGGCAAGGACTTCGACGCCTACGCGGCGTTCATCAAGACCTGGCTGAAGAACAACCGGGTCAAGCACCAGGCCGAGATCGCGAACGTCCGGCGCGAGAAGGCCGTCCTCGGGCGCCGGCTGCACGTGACGCTCGCGGCGTCCAAGGAGCGGTACAAGAGCGGCGAGACGATGGAGATCACGGTCGTGAACGCCGACTCCGCCGGTGCCGGGAAGTTCTTCCGCCCGGCCTCCTTCGACCTGATCGTGACGGACGCGCCGTACGGGGTCCAGCACGGCAGCCGCCGCGGCCTCGCGGGGGGCGGCCCCCGCACCCCCGCCCAGGGCGGCCAGCCCGGCCGCAAGGGGAAGCCGCAGCTGTCGCGCAGCCCCGTGGAGCTGCTGGCCGCCGCCGTCCCGGAGTGGGCGCGGCTGCTGCGGCCGGGCGGCGCGGTCGGGATCTCCTGGAACACCTTCGTCGGCCGCCGCGAGCAGCTCGCCGAGATCCTCGCCGGGAGCGGCCTCGACGTGCAGGACTGCGAGGCTTACCGGGGCTTCCGCCACCGCGTGGACCAGGCCATCTCCCGGGACGTCATCGTGGCCCGCCGCCCGTCAGGCTGAATGCCACTGCTCCACGTGCGGGAGCAGTTCGTCCAGGCCGTGGATGAGGGCGTCCGGCGGTGTGAGGCCGGGCCGCTCGAAGGCGTGCGTGGTCTGGTGCCGGATCTGCACGGCGCGCAGCCCGGCGGACTTGGCGCCGTGGATGTCGTCGTAGGGGCGGTCGCCGACGAAGACGCAGGAGGCGGGGTCGGTGGCGCCGACGGCGTCCATGGCGGCGCGGAACGCCTCGGCGTGCGGTTTCGTCCAGGGGATCTCGCTGGAGTAGACGGCGCCGTCGAGCAGGTCGAGGACGTCGTCGCGGGCGAAGACCCGCTCGTGCCATTCGCGGGTCCAGATGGTGTTGGACAGGACGCCGATCTTGATGCCGCGCTCGCGCAGGGCGGTGAAGAGGCCGGGGACGGCGGGGTCGGTGTGGGTGTGCGGGGTCCACGTCTCGAAGTGCGTCCTCAGCATGTCCTCGGTGGGCCGGACGCCGGCCATCTCGAACGCCTCGGCGAGGGTCGCGCTTCGGTGCTCCTCGGTGCCGCGGCGCCACAGCTCGTCCTCGGCCTCGCAGAGCGCGGCGACGGCCGTCCCGACCGCGTCGGGCGGCAGGTGGGCGGAGCAGATCGCGCGCCACATGTCGGCCAGTTCGAGATCGTGCCAGGGGGTCAGCGTGCCGCCCCAGTCGAAGATCACAGCTTGTACGCCCATGACCGGATGGTAACCATAGGGCCGATCCGGACGATCACCCTTTACGCCGTGGATCCTCCCGGAGGGCGCGACCGGGCCACGTCACGTCCCGTCGAGGAGCCTTGATGCGCAGACCCCTGCTCGCCGCCCTGCTCACCGCCGCTCTCGCCGTCCCGCTCGCCGGCGCGGCCGCGCCGGCGGCGGCGGATCCGATCCCCGACGGGCCCGGCAGGGGCTTCGTCCCGGCCTACATCGGCGGCCCGGCGACGCCGGAGCCGCTGGCCGGGCGGCCTGTTCCGGCCAATCCGCACCAGGGGCCGGTGGGGACGTCGTCCATGCACGCCGACAGCTACGCCTCCGACGCCTACCCGTTCCCCGGGCCGCTCGGCCGCGACCCCGAGGTGCTCAACGAGGCCAAGGGCGGCGGTCTGCCGGGCCTGTGCTCGACGGTGACGTTCGCCCGCCGGACGGGCCTGATCGTCGCGCAGTGCACGCGCGGGCAGAACTTCATGCTGCGGCTGATCGACCCGAAGACGCTGAAGGACCTCGCGACGTTCGAGCTGCCGCCGCGGCCGTCGACCGTCCAGGCGGTGTTCTCGCTGAGCCTCGACAAGGTGCTCACCGACACCTCGGGCGGCGCCTACTACTACCTGGACCCGCAGGACCGCGCCGTGCTGGCGGACTCGGCGTTCCACCTGCGCCGCTTCGCGCACGGCAAGGGCCCGGACGGCACGTGGCGCTTCACGGTCACCGACGACTGGGACCTCGGCGGGTACCTCCCCCACGACTGCGCCACGTGGACGAACCCGTGGCCGAAGGGCGAATGCGACCCCATCACGGCGGTCGGGCCGGACTGGGACGGCCTGATCTGGTGGATCACGCGGAACGGGCGCATCGGCACGCTGAACCCGCAGTCGGGCACCGTCCGCATGACGCGGCTCGCCGGTGAGAGCATCCAGAACTCGTTCGCCGCGGCCGAGAACGGCGTCTCGATCGTCTCCGACCATGCGCTCTACCAGATGCGAGCCGACGCGAGCGGCATGCCGACGGTCGTGTGGCGGCAGCCCTACGACAGGGGTACCGGACGCAAGCCCGGCCAGATCGACCAGGGTTCGGGGACGACCCCCACGTTCTTCGGCGACGGCTACGTGGCCATCACCGACAACGCCGACGACCGCATGCACGTGATCGTCCGCCGCCGGGACGACGGTGGGCTCGTCTGCCAGATCCCCGTGTTCGACAGCGGGGCCAGCGCCACGGACAACTCGCTCATCGGCTACGGCGACAGCCTGTTCGTCGAGAACAACTACGGCTACCGCAACTTCTTCGAGCTTCCTCCGGGTGGGTCGTCCGTGGGCGGGGTGAGCCGCGTGGACGTGAAGCCGGACGGAAAGGGCTGCGAGACCGTCTGGACGAGCGGGGAGCGTTCGCCGTCCACCGTGGCCAAGATCTCCGTCCCCTCCGGCCTGCTGTACCTCTACACGAAGGAGCCCCGCAAGGACCTCCTCGACGCCTGGTACCTGACCGCCGTGGACGTCCACACGGGCCGGACCGCCTACAAGGTCCTCACCGGCATGGGCAAGTGGTTCGACAACAACTGGGCGCCCATCACCATCGGCCCGGACGGGAGCGCGTACGTCGGCGTCCTCGGCGGGCTGGTCGCCGTCCGCGACCGCGAGTAGGGGCCCGCTCGGCGGGGATACCGGTTCGATCAGGAGATAACGATGCGAACCGGGAGGAATCATGAGGGCACGCAGGCCCGGTGAGAGTCGCGACTTCCGCGACGACATCGACGACATGGGCGACAACGACCAGGACGAGGAGATCGGCCTGACCGAGGAGTACGTGACCGACCCGCCCGAGGAACTGGTGATCGAGGAGCCCTCGCAGAGCAGGGACGGGCTCTCCATCACCCAGTACGAGGAGGAGGCCGCCAGGGACGGCGACGACGAGCGCCCGCACTCCGACGCCCCCGCCGAGTCCGACGCGGTGAACCCGACCCGCAGACCCTGACCGCCGGCCCGCGGCGGCCGGTGACGCGTGTGGCAGGGATCCCTTTGCGGTTCGTTTCCGCACCGGGGGGAATGTCATAGGCGGGCCGTAGGTTGCGCTTGGCGGGCTAGCTTGCGAGGTGACCGGGACATGCACGACACAGTCGCGGCACCGGCCCGTCCCCCGGCCGAGGCCGACTCCCCGTTCCCGCCCTCCGGCGGGCGCGACGACGACGCGGGCCGCCCGTGGTGGCGGCGCAGGGCGGGGCTGATCGTCCAGTGGGCGCTGGTCGCGGCGGCCCTCGCCGCCCTCCCGCTCTACCGCGACGAACTCCCCGACCTCGGCGCCATCTGGTCGGCCGCGTCGCACGCCGACCCCGGATGGCTCACCATGGTGGTGCTGGCCGTGGCGGGGTCGATGGGCGCGTTCGCCCGGCTGCAGCGCCGGCTGCTGCGCGTCGGCGGCCTGCGGATGACGCTGCGCCGCGCGTTCGCCATCACCTACGCGGGCAACGCGCTGTCCACGACGCTGCCGGCGGGGCCCGCGGTGAGCGTCGTCTACACGTTCCGCCAGTTCCGCCGCGGCGGGGCGTCGGCGCGCCTCGCCACCGCGGTGATCCTGGCCGGCGGCGTCATCACGACCACCGCCTACTCGCTGGTCGGGCTGCTGGCGCTGCTCGCCGACCCGCACGCCCGCGGGCCCGCGCTGATCGCCCTGGCCGTCCCGCTGGTGCTCGCGGTCCTGCTCGTCCCGGCGCTGCGCCGGCCCCGGTCGCGCGCCCTGATCACGGCGCCGCTGCGCCGCGCCCACCGGTTCGCGCTCGCCCACCCGAAGACGGCCCCGTACGCCGAGCGGCTGGCCGGCATCCGCGACGTGCTGCGCCCGACCGGCCGCGACTGGGCGGCGCTCGCCTCGCTCGCGCTGCTGAACTGGGTGTTCGACATCCTGGCGCTGCTGTCGGCGGCGAGCGCGGTCGGCGTCGACGTCTCCCCGAACGGCGTCGCGCTCGCCTACTTCACCGCGCAGGCGGCGGGCAGCCTGCTGCCGCTGCTGCCGGGCGGGCTCGGCGCGATCGAGGGCAGCATGGCCGCGTCGCTGGTCGCGTTCGGCGCGACGCTCTCCCCCGCCGCGGCGGCCGTGGGCCTCTACCGCCTGGTGTCCTACTGGGCCGTCGTCGCCGTCGGCTGGCTGGCCTGGGCCGCCCTGCACGAGCACGCCCGCCTGGGCGCCCGGCTGAAGTCCCGCCTCGCCGCCGCCGGCACCGTCCTTATGGAGGGCATGGCGGCCTTCGCGTTCGTCGTCCCCTCCACCACGGCCCCGCTGAACCCCCAGGCCAAGCCGAACCGCTCCTAGCGGCCGTCCCCGCTCAGACTGGGCTGTCCTCGGGGGCGCGGAGCCTGGTCAGGACCTGCACCGGGTCGGACAGCACCTCGGCGAAGGCGAACTCGGCGGCGCCGACGAGGGTCGTGTCGTCGCCGAGGGCGGCGGTGCGGAGCTTGACCTTCTCGCGGGGCGCGGCCAGGGCGCCGGTCGCGAGGACGCTGCGGATCTGCGCGGCGGCGCCGAGGTAGATGTCGCGCAGCGTGCCGCCGAACACGACCATGCCGGGGTTGAACACGTTGACGAGGTTGGCGACGCCGAGGCCGAGCCAGGTGCCGACGCGGTGCAGCGCCTCCCGCGCCACGATGTCGCCCGCGTCCGCGGACGCGAGGACGTCGCGGACCGCGTCGCGGCCCGCCAGGCCGGGCGTCTCGCCCCGCCCGGCGTGGTGCAGCAGGGCCCGCTCCCCCACCTCGGCCTCCAGGCAGCCCTTGGACCCGCACGCGCAGGGCCTGCCGCCGGGGTTGACGACCATGTGGCCGATCTCGCCGCCGAAGCCCTCGTCGCCGCCGAGCAGCCGGCCGTGCGCGATGATGCCGCCGCCGACGCCGACGTCGCCGTGCAGGTAGATGAGGTTGTCGCAGTTCACCCCTGAGCCGCGCTCGTGCTCGGCGAGGGCGCCGAGGTTGGCGTCGTTGCAGACGGAGACGGGGATGCCGAGACCGATGCGGCGCGACAGCGCGTCCCCGAGCCGCAGGTCGCCGACATCGAGGTTGGGGCCGAACATGATGGTGTCGTCGGAGCGGCGGACGGTGCCGGGGAACCCCAGCGCGGCGCCGACGCAGACGGCGTCGCGCTCGGCCTTGCGGACCAGCGACCGGGCGCCGGCGACGAGCACGCCGAGCAGGTCGGCGGGGTCGGAGCCGCGGGCGCGCACTCCCTCGCGGCGGTCCAGCACGACGCCGCCGAGTCCGACGCGGGCGACGACGAGCCGGTCGACGCCGACCTCGAACGCCAGCACGTACACGCGGGTCGACTCCGGCCGGACGACGAGGGACGGCCGCCCGGCACGCCGGCCGGGCCCGCGCGGCAGCTCCTCGCGCACCAGGCCGGCGGCGGTGAGGTCGGAGGTCAGCGCCATGATCGTGCTGCGGTTGAGGCCGAGCGACTCGGCGAGCGTCGCCCGCGACGCCGGGCCGCGCAGGTGCACGAAGCGCAGCAGCGTCCCGAGGTTGTGGCGCCGGACGTCCTCCGGTGATGGGCCCGCCTTCATCATCGGCGCAGCCCCAGCTCTCCCCCAGTGCCCGAGGTGATCAGCTCGACCACCTGCCGGTGGGTGACGTCCGCGGTCCTGACCTGGGCGACCATCCGGCCGAGGTACAGCGCGGCGATCCGGTCGGAGATCGCGAAGACGTCGTTCATGTTGTGCGAGATCAGCACGACCGCGAGGCCCTTGTCGGCGAGCCGCCGGACGAACTCCAGGACCTGCTGGCTCTGCGCGATGCCGAGTGCGGCGGACGGCTCGTCCAGCACGACCACCTTGGCGTCCAGCAGGATGGCGCGGGCGATCGCGACGATCTGCCGCTGCCCGCCGGACAGGGTGGCGACCCGCCGCCGGACCGAGCCCAGCGTGCGGACGGCGAGCGAGGACAGCGCGGTGCGCGCCGTCTCCTCCATCTGGTCCTCGTCCAGGGTGAGGCCGGCGCGCTCCTCCCTGCCGAGGAAGAGGTTCTCGACGATGTCGAGGTTCTCGCAGAGCGCGAGGTCCTGGTGGACGATCTCGATGCCGAGCCGGGTGGCGGCGCGCGGGCTGGAGACCTTCACCGGCTCGCCCTCGAACCGGTACTCGCCCCGGTCGAAGGAGTGGATGCCGCCGATGCAGTTCACCAGCGTGGACTTGCCGGCGCCGTTGTCGCCGACGAGCGCGGTGATCTCACCGGGGTAGGCGGAGAACGAGACGTCGTGCAGGACCTTGACGGACCCGAAGCTCTTATCGATGCCGCGCAGGTCCAACGCCGGCGTCACTGACATGCCGAGGGGCTCCCACCGTGCCGCGCCGCCGCCGTGCGCCAGGCGGTCGTGGTCCGTGAGCGTATCAGCCGGGCTCGCGGCGCCGGAACCGCCGGAACCGCCGTCCGGCCACGCCTGGGAGCCGATGGTGCGAGCCACCGGCTCCCAGGCGTCCCCGGCCGCGTTCACGGGATCACCGCGCCCGCGGCCTCATCGTCCGGCGGACGTCCGCCGGCGTCTGGCCAGCGCGTCCATGGTGGCTGCGAGCAGGAGCACCACCCCGGTGATGAGGAAGCTCAGGTACGCCTTGGTCCCGAGCAGGCCCAGGCCGTTCTCGATGATGGCGATGACGAGGCCGCCGAGGACGGCGTCGCGGGCCTTGCCGCGCCCGCCGAACAGGCTCGTCCCGCCGATGACGGCGGCGCCGACCGCGTACAGCAGCGTGTTGCCGCCGCCCGCGTCCGTCGCGACCGAGTTGAGCCGGGACGCGGCCACGATGCCGCTCACCGCCGCCAGCCCGGATCCGATCATGAACACGGAGATGCGGATGCGGGTGACGTTGATGCCGGCCCGGCGCGCGGCCTCGGCGTTGCCGCCGACGGCGTAGATGTGCCGGCCGTAGGCGGTGCGGCCCAGCACGAACGTGCAGGCGATGAGCAGGACGCCGACGAGCAGCACGCCCCACGGGATGCCGCCCAGCGTGATCAGCGGGCTGGGCGCGCGGTCCTGGCTGAGCACGTAGGTGCTGATCAGCAGCGCCGCGGCGACGACGCCGGACTGCGCGAGCACGAACTCCACCGGCTTGGAGTGCAGGCCGCGCACCCGCTGGCGGCGCCAGCGCAGCAGCTGGGTCGCGGCGTAGCCGACCGAGCAGGCCACGGCGAGGGTCCAGCCGAGCCAGATCGGCATGTTCTTGGTGGCGATCGCGACGATGACGTCGTCGCGGACCGGGACGGTGCCGCCCTCGCCGATCAGCCGCAGGGTGATGCCCTGCAACCCGAGGAAGAACGCGAGTGTGACGACGAACGATGGGATGCGCAAGACGGCGACGAGCCAGCCGATGACGGTGCCGATGACGATGCCGGTCGCGACGGCGCTGATGATCGTGACGTACCAGGGCTGGCCGCCGTCCACGAGGAGCTTGGCCATGACGGCCGCGCTGAGCCCGCTCGCCACGCCGGCGGACAGGTCGATCTCGCCGACCAGCAGCACGAACACCACGCCCATCGCGAGCAGGGTGATGGGCAGCGCCTGGGTGGACAGGTTCGCGACGTTCGCCTTGCTGAGGAAGGTGTCGGGCTTCAGCGCGGTGAAGAGGATCACCAGGGAGATCAGGCCGAGGATGGCGGGCAGGGCGCCCAGCTCACCGGCCTTGATCTTGTTCCAGTAGTCCAGCGCCGCCGACTTCACGTCGTGTTCGCGCCGGTCGGTCGCGAAGTCCGAGTCCGCCAGCTTCACGGCGGCCTCCTTCGAACTGGGGATGTCGGTGGACACGCGGTCCCCCCTCAGATGCTCTCGGCGGCGATCGTCGGCGCGAGGCCGAGATCGCCGGATCGGCCGGCGGTGATGAGTTCCACGACCTGGCCGTGGGTGACCTCGGAGCGGGCGACGTCGGCGGCGACGCGGCCGAGGTACAGCGCGGTGATGCGGTCGGCCACCTCGAAGACGTCGTTCATGTTGTGCGAGATCAGCACGACGGCGTGGCCGCTGTCGGCGAGGCGCCGGACGAGGTTGAGGACCTGCTCGGTCTGGGCGACGCCGAGCGCGGCGGTGGGCTCGTCCAGGATCACGACCTTGGACTCCCACAGCGCGGCCTTGGCGATGGCGACCGTCTGCCGCTGCCCGCCGGACAGGCTGGACACCTGCTGCCGGACGGACTTGACGGTGCGGACCGACAGCCGGGCGAGGACCTCCCGGGCGGACTCCTCCATCGACGCCTCGTCCAGGACGAGGCCGGAGCGGCGCTCGCGGCCGAGGAACATGTTCTGCACGATGTCGAGGTTGTCGGCGAGCGCGAGGTCCTGGTAGACGACCTCGATGCCGAGGTCGGCCGCGGCGCGCGGCCCGTCGATGGTCACCGGGCGGCCGTCGAACTCGATCTGCCCCGAGTCGATCGGGTGGATGCCGGCGATGCACTTGATCAGGGTGGTCTTGCCCGCCCCGTTGTCGCCGACGAGGGCCATCACCTCGCCCAGCCGCAGCGTGAAGTCCACGTCGTGCAGGACGTGGACGGCACCGAAGCTCTTGTTGAGCCCGGTCAGGCGGAGGACGGGGTCTCCGTTTTCAGCCACGAATTTCCTTCCGGGTCGTGCCGCACGCCCGTGGCGGGCCCCTGGCGTCCCGGGCTTCCGGGTACCCGGGACGCCCTCAGCGGTTCGGGGCCCGCCACGAGGTCGGACGGGGGGTCGTTACTGGACCGTGATGCCCGCGGCCTCGCACTTGGCCGCGTACGCCCCCTTGCAGAGGTCGGCC
The DNA here is from genome assembly GCF_004348335.1 of Actinomadura bangladeshensis. GTDB lineage: Bacteria > Actinomycetota > Actinomycetes > Streptosporangiales > Streptosporangiaceae > Spirillospora > Spirillospora bangladeshensis. Next base: position 59,245 of record NZ_SMJW01000012.1, read on the forward strand.
GCCTTGACGGAGCCGTCGTCGACGACCTGCTTGACGTTGTCCTTGAAGACGCCGATCGGGTTCAGCAGCACCGACGGGACGTCCCGCTTGCCCACCGGGTCGTTCTCGGTGGCGGTGGTCTCGCCCTTCTCACCCTTGATCAGGGAGATGGCGAGCTTGGCCGCCGCGTCGGCCTCCTGCTTGGTCGGCTTGTAGACCGTCATGCACTGGTTGCCGTCGAGGATGTTCTGCAGGCCCTGGACGGTGGCGTCCTGCCCGGTGACCGGGATGTCGCCGGCCCGCTTGTTCTTCTTCAGGATCGACACGACCGCGTTGCCGAGGTTGTCGTTCGCGGCGACCACACCGTCGATCTTGCCGTGCTGCTCGGTCCACATCTGCTCGAAGAGGGTCGCGGCCTTCTCGGCCTCCCAGTCCGGGACGGGCTGCTCGGCGACCTTCTTGTAGTTGGTGACCTTGTCGAGGATGTTGTGCGCGCCCTTGGCGAACAGGGTGGCGTTGTTGTCGGTCGGGGAACCGTTCAGGTAGACGATGTTGGAGGCCTTGTCACCGAGGCACTTCTGCAGGCCCTTGCCCATCTCCTCGCCGACCTTCACGTTGTCGAAGGAGACGTAGTAGTCGGCGACGCCGCCGAGGGTGAGCCGGTCGTAGTCGATGGTCTTGACGCCCTGCGCCTGCGCCTTGCGCTGCACGGCGGCGGCGGAGTTGGAGTCCAGACCGGTGATCAGCATGACCGTGACGCCGCTGGTGAGCATCTGGTCGGCGATGGTCTGGAACCGCTGGGCCGAGCCCTCGGCGTTCTGGATGTCGCTGTCGATGCCGGCGGCCTTGAACGCCTGCTCGAGGTAGGGGCGGTCGAAGTTCTCCCAGCGCGGCGACGAGGCCGTGTCGGGCAGGATCACGCCGACCTTGCCCTTGGCCGCGTCTCCGCCGGAGTCGTTGCCGTCGTCCCCGCACGCGGTGAGGCTGAGCGCCGCGGCCGTCGTGAGGGCCATCAGGCTGAGGATCCCCTTGCGCATTGCCCGGGTCCTTTCTGGGGGCGGCCGCCGTGGCGCGGCCGGGGGGTCTTCGGACCCGGTGAGCGAGGTCACACGCCCACCGGGGTGAATGTTGTGCCCCGCAACTTATGTCGCGCTTGTCCCGTGCGCCAGACCTGACGGCATGTTGATTTGTTGTCGGCGGTAACAATCACGTAACACGAGATCAACTAGGGTGATCCGGGAGGTGGCGCGGGCATGGCGGCGGAGCGCCGCGCAGGCGCTCAGGACATGCTCGGGCAGGGCCGCGTCGGCGAAATGTTCCGCGGCTCAACATTCATCCGGCAGCGGCCGCCGCCCGTCCCGCCCAGGGGACGGACGGTGCGCGGCCCGGTTCTCCGCCGGAGAGATCAGCGCAGGGCGAGGACCGCCGAGATGCGGTCGGCGGCGGCGGCGACCTCGTCGGCGGCGGCGATGCGCTCGGCCCACGACCACCAGTACCACCAGCCGTCCGCGCCCTGCTCCGCCAGGATGTTCTCGGTCAGGGCGGTCGCGTCCGGGTTGATCACGTGCAGGGTCGGCGACTGCCCGCGGGGCAGGGTGAGGCGCACCCGGAGGCCGCGCTTGACCAGCTCACCGCCGAGCTCTTCCAGATATTCGATCCGCGTCTTCGACGGCGCGGCCGTTCCCGTATCGTCAGGCGTCATCCTTAGCTTCCTCACGGACTCCGCGCGGCCCGACGTGTACATTGCCCACCCTCCCCC
>NZ_SMJW01000130.1 GCF_004348335.1 Actinomadura bangladeshensis
GGGCTGGGAAGGGGCGGCGGCGGAAGGTCGTGCGGCGGGTCGCGCTCGGGGTTGTCGTGGTCATGCTGCTTGCGGGCGGCGGGGCGGCCTGGCTGTACCACGACATCGTCGGGGGGATCGAGCAGAAGCACGTCAGCGACAAGCTCGGGACCGACCGGCCTAAGAAGCTGAACAAATCGCTCAACATCCTGCTGATCGGGTCCGATACGCGGGAGGGCGACAACGCGCAGTACGCGGCGGACGGGATACCGGGAGCGCGGTCGGACACGACGATCCTGCTGCATCTGTCGCCGAACCGGGACCAGGCCGTCGGGATCAGCTTTCCGCGCGACTCGATGGTGAAGATTCCCGAGTGCGACAAGGAGAAGGGCGCGCCCGTCCGGGCGCGGTTCGGGATGCTGAACACGGCGTTCGCGTTCGCCGGTCCGACGTGCACGTGGAAGACGCTGGAGTCGCTCACCGGAATCCACATCGACCATTTCGTCCAGGTGGACTTCGCCGGCTTCAAGCGGATGGTCGATGCGCTGGGCGGTGTCGAGATCTGCGTCGACAAACCCGTCAACGACCCGCGGGCGGAGCTCTATCTGAAGGCCGGCAAGCAGACCGTGAAGGGTAAGCAGGCGCTGGGTTATGTCCGTGCCCGCTACTCGCTCGGAAATGGTTCCGACCTCGAGCGGATCGAGCGGCAGCAGAAGTTCATGGCCTCGGTCGTCGACAAGGCGACCAGCGGTTCCGTCCTCAGCGATCCGGCCAAGACCTACAAGTTCCTCAAGGCCGCGACGAAGTCGATGACGACCGATGACGATCTCGACCTGGCTGCCATGCGGAAGCTCGCGGACGGCCTCAAGGGGATGAGCGCCGGGCAGGTGCGGTTCGTGACCGTCCCGGTGGAGCGATACGCGCCGGACCCGAACCGCGTCCAGTGGAACCAGGAACTGGCCAGGCCGATGTTCGAGGCGATCCGGCACGACAGTGAGCTCCCCGCCGAGCCGGTGAAGCCGGTGAAGGCCCAGCCTGCGCCTCCGGCGCCCGGCAAGGTGCACGTCACCGTCGTCGACGCGGGCGGCAAGAGCGAGCTGATCAAGCGCGTCGTCAAGCAGCTCAAGCGGCGCGGTTACAAGATCGAGAAGAAGGTGGAGAAGGGCACCGAATCGGCCGAAAGCCGCCTCGTCTACGCACCGGCCGCCGAACCGCAGGCATCGGCGCTCGCGCGGGACGTCCCCGACGCGATGCTCACCGCCGACGCGAAGGCCCCGCAGGACGGCGTGCGGCTCGTCATCGGCACGAGCGGCCTCCGCCTCGCACCACCCGCCATCAACAAGATCGGCGGCGGGGTGAAGGCCGGCCAGAACCTCTGCAAGTGACCGGGGGGGTCGGCTCCCTGCGGCCTCCACTCGCGATCTCGATCAAGATGCCGGTCAGCGGGGAGGGGCCGAGGCCGTTTCAGCCATCCGGGACCTGCGGCCGCCCTACGGCGGCGATGCACGTCCGGCACAGCGCTGGAGGCGAGACGGTGGCCGAGACGTCGTGCCGAGCCGACCGAGGTAGAGGCCCGGTCAGCACGACGATCGATCGGCGCGCCGCCTTAGGTGCGGCGTCCAGCCCTCGGTTCGCGGTGCCGCGGCCGTCGGTGGGGAGCAGGGACACCGGGTATCGGACGACCTCGCCCTCGTCTGACGGCCGCGCGTAGAGGATCGGGTCGCGCGACCGCGATCGCCCTACAGGACGCGGGCTCCAGTGTGCGGATCGATCATGGTCGTCCTCTTCGGGGCCGGCGTGGACGAGCATCCGACCGTCCGCCTTCTCCCGGTCGGCGGAACGCACTGTCCGGTGCCGGTCCCGGTCGTAGGACGCCCAGAGGACCGCGACACCGCCGCGCAAGGGCCGTCCGCGCCAGGGCGGGCTCGATCAGGGAGACCTGTGCACTTCGGCATCTAGGCCCACGTCGACCGTGCGGCTCGGGGCGGGCGCGAGTCAGAGGTAGCCCCCGGCGCCCGCCGGTCCGGCCGTGCCGGAGAAGTGCCCCTTGACCGCGGGTCGGAACAGGAGGACCAGGAGCACGATCGGGATGACGAGGTTCGGCAGGCCCCGAGGGTCGCCCTGTCCGATCCGGCCCAGTGCGAGGAGGATGTAGACGATCTCCAGGGCGATGATCCCCCTGCGCAGCCCTGGTCCGCCGCCCGGAATCCTCAGCGCGAGGACGAGGCTCACCACCCCGGGGGCCGCGGACCAGATCGCCGCGCCGATGGTCTCCGCGCTCAGTCCGTCGGCCGCCAGGAACGCCAGCGTGGTCAGGAAAGTGAGTCCGGCCACGACGAACATCAGTATCCGCACCGCTTTCACAGGCCCGCGCATCACATCGCCCTCCGGGTCAGCGGATTCAGGAACGGCATTCCACTAAACGGGCGGCCAGGGTATACGGCGACATCTCGACAACGCAAGTCAAATAGCCGCCCAACTGTCTTTGGGCCCGCCATTAGGCCCGTGGACCCATGCCATATTCCAAACGCTCCTTTACGATCGCTCGATCGGGGACCGGAGCCGGAGGTAACGGGGCATGGTGGGCTTCTGGACGAGAGCCGTCGACCGGCGGCGCGACCACGGCGCATCATTCCTCGAGTACGGGGCGCTACTCGCCGTGGTGGCTGGAATTGTCACCGCCATGTTCCTCACCGAAATACCGCAGACGGTCATGTCCAAAACGGGGACGGCCATCTGCAGGGTCTTCGGCGGCTCCGACTGCGGGAATTCCGGAAACGGCGGGACGAGCACCGCCGGAGGCGGCCAGGACCGGCCCGCCGGCGATGACGGCGATGACGGCGATGACGGGGACGGCGGGGGCGGCGGCGGATCCGACTGGGGTCCCTTCAACTGGCTCAAGGGGCCGGCCAGCACCGTGTGGCAGGTCGGTGACGCCTTCGTCGACGACGTCACCGGCCTGGTCGATCTCGTCAAGGACCCGAGCACCATCATCGACGCGGGCAAGTACATCTTCACCGATCCCCTCGGCGCGGCGAAGCAACTCGTCTGGGACGACGAGACCCAGGAACTCTGGGACGGCGGCGACTACTGGGGCGTGGGCGGCCGCGTCGTGTGGAACGTCGGCTCCTGGTTCATCCCCTACTACGACATCGGCAAGGCCGTCGGCAAGATCAGCAAGCTGGGGAAGCTCGGCAAACTCGGCAAGCTCGGGAAACTCGTCGAGGAGGCCGCGAGCGCGACGCAGCGGGCGCGGAAGGCCGCCGAAGTCGGAGATGCGGAGGGTGCGCGCAAGGCGGCGCAGGAAGCGCAGCGCAAGGCGGACGAGGCCAAGGAGGAAGCCCGGAAACAGGGTTGCAAGGCGTTCGGACTGGGCCCGCCCGCCGGCTCCCGCACCGGGCCCGCCACCTTTGCGTCCGGTGCGTTCGCGATACCCGTGAACGCGCTGACCAGCCGGGTCCTCACGTTGCGGGCCGATCCGTCCGGCGACCCCTGCAAGCAGGCGAAGGACGCGCAGAAGTCGGCGGACGAGGCCAAACGCAAGGCGGACGAGGCCGCGGAGAAGGGCCGGAAGAAGGTCGAAGAACGGACCCGGGCCCAGGCGAAGGTCAGAACCGGCCTGGCGAGGCTCGGGCTCGGCCCGGAGGAGATCGAGCAGATCATCCAGGGCGCCGGAAAGAACACCCAGCTGCTCGACCGCTTCACCACCCTGCTGAACAGAACGGATCTGGACCAGGCGAAGCTCGCCCAGCTCGCGAAGGACCTCGCGAAGGCCCGGGAGGCGACGGATCCGTCGGATTGGCAGTCCCTCATGGCCAAGCTCAACGAGGCCGGCGGCATCACCGACACCCGGCTGGCCGGCCTCAAGCTCGCGGAGAACGGGGCCGAGGTCAGCACGGTGGCGCGCATCATCCGCGACGGCGGGAACGCGCCGGGTACGAAGGTCTACACCGGTCAGCGCAGGAAGGGGAACCGCCCGCCGATCGAGATCGACTTCGGGGCCGGCCGGAAGGTGTCGTTCGACGACATCCAGGAGATCGACGCCGCTTACATCGACGGTGCCGGGAAAGTCCATCTGGTGGAGGTCAAGAACACCATGAACGCCCTCCTCGAAAAGACGCAGAAGAGCGATCAGCTCGGCCGGATGCGGGCCTGGCAGCGAGGCGGCGCGGGCAGGCAGTCGGAAATACACATCGAGAACACGGCGGACAAGCAGCTCGCCTTCAACACGGTCGACGGCAATGTGACTCTGGTCCAGAAGCTGGCGGACTCCGGCATGACGGTCCGGCTCGGCGACGAGGTCTATACTCCGAGCGAGTTGCAGCGGGTCGCCGAACAGGGGCATTGGGGCAAGTGATGGCAGACGACTCCGGTGCGAATCCGTGGATTCCGGCGGCCTGGGGGGAGATCGGGTGGCCGTGGGACCTCACGTCCTCGTATCTGAGAGCCGGCTACCTCGAAGAGCTTCCGCGTACCGACGCGCACATCGCGGAGGCATTGGACGCCCTCCAGCGGACATTGGCGGCGAAAACGTCCGAGCCGGGGCTTCAATGGTCGCGGCCGCTTGAGGAACTGCTGCCGACCGGCATGTGGACCGCATGGAGTCAGTTGCTGGCGCGCCTCCGGGACACCATGCCGCGTCTTTCCACCATCAGCGCGACGAGGGTGCGCGACGTCGCCCTGGAGTTCGCGCCGCGGGCCGCGATTCCGCCCGAGATCGCCCGCCGGGCGGCACCGGGGCTGCTGACCGCCTGGCTCGGGAACCTGGCCGAGCGGATGGCCGTGCAGTCGCTGACCTGGGCCGAGGACGCGCTCCGCGAGCGGCGCGACTCGCCGCAGCTGACCGCCTATCTGGACCTGGCCGCCGGCTTCGCCCCGAAAGTGAGCGAGAAGTTCGGCTACCACCTGATGAGCGGGCTGCGGATCACCGGCCGGGAATCCGCGCTCCCCTACCTCGAACGCCTGGCGGCGCCCGAACTCCCGGCCGCCGTCCGCGAAGAGGCCGAGCAGCAGGCGCAGATCCTCTTGAACGACCTCGTCAAGGATTCGGAGGGCGGGTGGCTCTAGCCCGCCGGCGCGGGCCTCAGGTGCAGGAGAGGACGGCGACGAGCGTCCCCGCGAGCATGTACGGGCCGAACGGGAACTCGCCCTTCCGCGTCCTGCGGACGATCATGATGCCGACGGCGGCGAGACCGCCCAGCAGGTAGGTCGCGAGGAGGCCGAGGACCCAGGCGTCCAGCCCGAACCAGCCGAGGCAGAGGCCGAGCACGCCGGACAGCTTGACGTCGCCCATCCCGATCCCCGACGGGACGAGGAACGCCTGGAGGAAGTACAGGGCGAACAGCGCCGCCATGCCGATGAGCGCGTGCTCGAACCGCCGCAACCCGTCGTCGGCGAACGGCGCGGCCGCCGCCAGCAGCGCCGCCGCCAGCCCGTAGGACGGGAGCGTGAACCGGTCCGGCAGCCGCTTGACCTCGACGTCGATGAACCCGAGCAGGGTTCCGACCGCCGCCAGGTAGAGCAGCGCCGGCAGGACGGGCTCCGCCCCGGCCCGCCACCCCAGCACCCCGAACAGGACCGCGGTGACCAGGCCGAGCACGATGCGGTCGCGGCGCGTGACCTCACCGGTGTAGCGGGCGGCCAGCGGCGCCGCGAGCAGGCCGGCGGCGAGCCCGGCGGGCACCACCACGAACGCGACCATCGCTCCTCGCCCCGATCCGCCATCGACTCCCGGCCACCGGCACCCTAACCGGGCGAACACCGGCAACGCCGCGGTTCGTGTGCGTTCTAGGTCACGCGCGTGTACAGGAGGACGAGGCCGATGGCCGTGAACACGCAGCCCAGCGCGGCGAGTCCGATGGAGCCGGCCAGGCCGCGGCCCGACGAGGTGTCCATGCGGGCCTCACGTGGTTCGCGCGGGTCGTAGAGGACGTCGACCAGGTGTCCTTTGAGCCGGAAGAGTTCATAGGACCCGGAGGCGGTCTTGCCGACCGTCTCGATGTCGACGCCGTCCAGCGTGCGGTAGCGCAGCACCGGGAAGTACTCGTAGGTGTCCAGGCTGCGCACCCGGTGAGATCCCACGACGATCCCCGGAACGCGGTGCGCCGAGGCCAGGAACCGGCGGCCGGCGCGGAACCGGTGGACTCCGCCGACCGCGGCGGCGGGGCCGAGCAGCAACGGCACGACGACCAGGAGCCAACTCGACATCACCAGTACCCGCCCGTCCCTTGCGCCTTCACCCGGATGAGGACGACCAGGATCAGTCCCATCGCGGCTCCCGCGGCTCCTTCCAGAACGTACAGCGCGGTCGGCAGGACGCCGCCGTCCCCGAGCGGGGCCGCCGCGCCCGCCGCGGTGGCCAGCAGGGGCACCGCGAGGAGTGCCGCGAGCCACCGCGGCCGCGAGGTCCGGTCCCGCTGGACGGCGGCCGCCGCGGCCACCATCAGGACGCTGATGGCGATCCAGGGAAGGTCGAGCCGGAAGATCCGGTCGGGGGCGGCGAACGAGCCGCCGTCCGCGCGCGACGCGAGCCGCGCCACGATCGCGAAGCCGACGAGCCAGACGAGCAGCGCCGCGCCCCAGGCTCCGAGCACCCGGACCATCTCAGCCCACCTTGATCGAATCGACGATGCCCTCGGCGGTCCCGTCCTTGAGGCGGCCGCGCTGCCAGGTGATGCGGACGACGTGCAGGTGGCCGTTCCCGCCGATCACCCCGACGTCGATGCCCTGGCCCGGCGCGCCGGTGCCCCGGAAGCCGGTGAAGGTGTAGTCGACGCGCCGGGCCGCCGTCGCACCCGCCACCTCGATCGCCTTGCTCGCCGTCCGGCGGTAGCCGGCGGCGTTCATCATCGGGCCGAGTCCCATCGTCGCCTCGATCATGTCCGGGTCCGCCCGCGCCGCCACGTCCTTGATCACCGACAGGAGCGCGGCCCGCCCCGGTGCCTGCACCGACAACGGCAGCGACGGGTCGGGGCCGCTCTGCCAGCCCTTGGGGTAGGCGACCGACAGGACCGCCGCCGTACCCCGGACGAAGCCGTCCGGCGTCTCACCGGACCCGCCGCCGGACGAGCATCCGGCGGCGACGATGAGCGCGCCGGCCAGCACCGCCGCCGTTGTCCTCCCGACCATGGCGCCCTCTCAGTTCTTCGCGCATTCGGGCCAGTCGACGAAAGTGCGCTCGCCGTTCTGCGGAGGTCCAAGGTACTGCGATCCGACGATGTTCTGGGTCTCGCCCTCATAACCGCCCTCGATGCCGAACTTCACCTCCGCGGCGATCTCGGCCCCGATCTTGAACTCGTCGACATCACCGGCGTAGACGTTCCGGTTCGTCAGCCCTTGCTCGTATATGAGGCGGTCCATCGGGTCACCGTCCGGCCCCGGATCAGCGGTCGTGAGCGCGCCGTTCTCGTCGAAGGTGTTGCGGACGGTCTGCAGCGGGATCATGAAAGCGTTGTCGTGTATCCATTTCTCACCGATGGCCCGATTCGTATCGTCGAAGCTCACCGTGGTCGTGGTCACGGAGACCTTCTTGCCGGTGCCCTTCCAGGTCACGGTCTTCCCGCCAGGATTCTTGAACCCGGTGGTGTCGTTGCTCTCCTGGGTGGTGATCCAGGTCATGCTCTTGAGGCGGCCGTCCTTGTCAAGGGTCACTTTTGTCTGGCCCGTGTAGGACGCCTCCCCGGACGGCCCGAAGCCCACCGCCTTCGCGCCGAGTTTGATGCCGCCCTTCACCTGGAAGGTGTACGAGGTGAGCGGGTAGCCGTCGGCGGCCGAGCCGCTGGAGTCCCGTGTCACGATCACCCCGTCACCGATCTTCCCCTCGGCCTCCAACCCGGTCGCCCGGTCCTTCACCTTCCGCTCGCCCCGCTCATCGGCGGTGAGGTCGCCGAACCCGGCCGCCAGTTTGCCCAGTCCCTCGACACCGACCTCCCACTGCCGGAAGTCCGGGTCACGGGTCCGCGGCTCCCAGCCGGTGAGCTTGTCGAAGACCCACAGCCCCGGGCTGGCCTTCTCGCCCTCGCGGCGCGCCAGGTCCCACTTCATGTCGTCCAGGAAATCGCCGGCGGCCTTTTCGTCCGGGAACACCCAGGTGTCGCCGTACTTGAAGTTGAGCGACCCCTCGACACTGCCGCCGATCTTGCCGCCGTAGCTGCCCTTGCCGAACTGGAGCTTGCCGCCGACCTCCGCCTCGGCGCCGAGCTTGTAATCGTTCGGGACGACCATGAGCCGGACCTTGCCGTCGCCCATCTTTATCTTGACGAACTGCAGATTCTGACCGGCCTTGATCGAGAACACCGTCACGGTGGCACCGATCTTCTTGGAGTCGGACGTGACGATGCACGCCGACACCGGCGGCTTGTACTGGAACGGCTGAGCCGTGCAATTACCACCGAAGATCCTGCACAGTGCGTCCCGGACTCCCGAACCGACGGAGTTGGGGAGCAGCAGCAGGAGCGCCACCAGCAGTCCGGAGGCGATGCCCACGAGCACGGCGTATTCGATGGCCGCGGCACCGGCTTCGCGCCGCCGCCGTAAACCGCCTCCGCCGAATTCATCGGGCATGCTCGGAGAGTAGTGGCGGGTATCCGAGCCCCCCAGGGTCCCCGGACCTATTCTCAGGCCCTGATCCGGGCGCCGGGGGTGCTCACGATCTGGGCCTCAACCGGCCGAGATCCCGATGAGCGCACCGAGCAGCATGAACGGCCCGTAGGCGAACTCCGATTTCCGGCTTCCGCCCCGCAGAATGACCGCGAAGGCGTACACGCCGCCGAGGAGAAAGCCGCCGAGGACGCCGAGCAGCCATGCGTCCTGCCCGAACCAGCCCAGATGAAGCCCGAGCACGCCCGCGAGTTTGACGTCGCCGCGGCCGATGGCGTCCGGAAAGAGGAAATGCTGGATCCAGTACATCGCCCACAGGACGATCAGGCCGATGACCGCGTGCGCGAACTTCAGCGCGCCGTCGGGGGTGAACGCGGCCGCGATCGCGAGGAGCACCGCCCCGGCCGGGTAGGCGGGCAGGGTCAGCGGATCGGGCAGCCGCTTGACCCGGACGTCGATGACGCCCAGCAGCGATCCGACGGCACCGAGGACGAGGCAGGCCGGCAGTGCCGCCCGCGCTCCGACCCCGATCGTCAGGACCGCGAAGACGACCGCTGTCAGCGCGCTCGTGCCCCATGCCCACGCATCCGTGAAGTCGGCGTCGTACCGCCGCGCGAGCGGCGCGACCGCACGGCCGATGGCGAGCCCGGCGGCGGCCGCGGCCGGGACGAGGAGCGACTCCATCACGCGGCGCTGTCGTAGGGACGGCCGAAACCCATCGGATTGCGGCCGTCGTAGGTGACGCGCCTGACGCGGGCGCCGGTGTGCGGCGCCTCGATCATGATGTGGTTCTTGGCGTCCACCACGATGGCGACGTGCTCGGGGCCGCTCGGCCCGGGGTGGAAGAAGACGAGGTCGCCCTCCTTCACCTGGCCGGGAGGGATGTGCCGGACGAACGGCCACTGCGTGTAGGTGGTGCGCGGGATGGCGATGCCGGCGGCGCGATAGGCCATCTGGGTGAGCGACGAGCAGTCGCAGTTGCCGGGAGTGGCCGACACCCGGCTCGGCGACGTGCACGAACCGCCCCACTGGTACCAGGTGCCGAGCTGGGCGTAGGCGAACGCGATGGCCCGCCTCACCTGCTCCGGCGTGCCGGGTGGAAGCGGGCCCGGATCGGGCAGCGGACCGGTCGGACCGGCGCCGTACGGCAGGCCGGTGTACGGCATGGGGTCCTTTTTGTCGACGAGCCGGATCTTGAAGACCCGGCTCAACGCGGCGCGGTCGCCCCCCGGCCAGGCGCGCACCCCGCCGCACTCAAGCCAGGCCGGGATCTGCCCGCCGTCCGGATTCCCCGCCCCGGTCATGCCGTGGTACCGGCATTCCGGCATGATCACTTTGGCGATCGCGGTCGCCTTGGCCCGGCGGCCGATCCCCTTGCGGCCGTTCTTGTCCGTGCACAGGTTCCGGTGCTCGGCCAGGTCCTTCCGCTCCTTCGCGGTCAGCTCGCCGTCCTTCTTGAGCTGGCAGTCGCCGGACGCCACGGCCACCTTGGCGACATCGCCGAGGACGCCCGTCTGATGCACCTTGCCGACCACATCGCCGTTGTTCTTCGCCGCGTATTTCTGAGCCTCGTCGTCCACGTCGGCGCCGGTGGCCCAGTAGCCGATTCCATTCGGGATCAGGGAGTTGAGCGCGAGTTCGACCGCGTGGTCGCGCAGCGGCTTGACCGCCCCGAGCGCGGCGGCGTCCGCGGCCGTCTGCGTCTGCGTGCGCATGTCGCCGGCCTGGGCGATTCGGCTGAAGACGACCGTGGCGGCGCACAGCAGCAGTGCCATGCCGATGACGAGGGTGGTCGCGGCGGCGCCGTCGTCCTTCCGGAGGCGTCTCATGCCGATTTTGGGCTGTCGCAGCATTTCCCACCCTGGTCACGCTGGAGGCGAGCATCCCGAGCGACATTAGAGTCGCGCACTTGCCGAGGCCAGGGCCCTGGGACCTAATCGCCCTCCGGTTCGCGCGGCCGGGACTCCGATTCCGATCCAGCGGTTCCACCGGGCTGCGAGGGCGACCAGCCTTCGCCGTACAGCGCCCGCCATTCCTCATTCGACACGTGCAGCGATGCCGGAACCGACGGAATCGGCTCAACGTGCACCGTTCCCCGCACCAGGCCCAACGCGATCGCAATGCCGAACAGGCCCTCGGTCGCGTGCAGCACCTCGCCCGCGCCGGACAAGGCTCGCGGGAACTCCAGGGCGGTGCTGAGCACCACGGCCGTCAGGGGCACGAACGCCGCGACGGCGGCCCTCGCCGGGACCGTCCACCTGGACCGGCAGTACAGGGCGCAGACCAATGTCGCGATCAGCGAGACCAGAATCCACGGGAGGTGGCTGCGGAGGATCTGGCCGAGCTCGTCCTCGTCCGTTTCCGGGGCGAGCACCAGCAGCACCCCGAGCCCGAAGATCTCCACGATCGCGGCGGCGGCCCATGCGCTGAAAGCCCTTCGCATTGCCTCAATGTATGGCGCGGCGTCCTGCCCACCCAGGGCCCGGAGTCCCAAGTTGGCGACCTTTCCCAGGCCGTCCGGTCAAGGCCCCGTTCCACCTGGTGACCGCCCGTGAGCAAGGATCTGCCTCCGGACGTAGACCACCGACATGTCGTCGGCGTATTCGCGTCGCCATCCGGCATCGGATGCCAGCAGAGACGAGAGGGGCGCTTCGTGCTCCACCATGGCCACGTCCACGCCGTATCGATCAAGGATCTGCTGCCATCCGGGAGCTCCGTTCATCACTTTCAAATAGTCCTTGAGCAGCGGCACGGGATACATGTCGTACCGGTCGTCGACGAACACCTTCTGCCGTGGCCAGTACGCATGGACGACGTAAGCTCCCCACTCATCAGTGGTCAGCAGGCGTCGCCCTAGCAGGCCGTCCCGTTCGACCGCCTGCATGGCCTTGATGGGATACACACCGTCCAATTGGAGCGCAGGGCGGTTCAGGACGGGCAGGCTCCACAGGACGCCTCCCAGAACGAGCAGAGAGAGCACGGCGAAGTGGAACCGTTCGCGATCATCGGGCCGCGGTTCAGGCCGGGCGACCAAGAACGCGAGGACCGGGGCCGCCACCAGTGGCGCGATCGCGATGTTCCGCTCGGCCCACAAGCCCGACGCCAGGAAGGGCAGAACGACGACGACATCCCGATAGGAAGGTCTCCGGCGGGCCAGCGCGAAAACGGCGACCACGATGGCCAGAACGACGATGAACGCGGCACCCTCGGCGGAACGGGCGTCCGGTGACTGCCATTCGTCCACCATCTGCAGGATCTCACCGCGTTGCACCAGATGCAGCGGGAACAGCAGCAGGCCGAGCCCGTAGGGATTGGCGAGGCACGCGACCAGTGAGAGGCCTGCCGCCCCCAGCAGCCGTCCCTCACGGTCTGCCCACGGTCGGTGGCCGTCCAGCCACCGTCCGGCAAGGTGCAGCCCAAGATAGGCGAACCCGAGCACGAAACTGCCGTGCACATTCACCCAGCACCACATGAGAACGGGAGCGGTGAGCAGCGGCCGCCGGCCCGGAAGCGAATCGGGAACCTCGATGGTCCAGATGAGGATCGAGGTCATGAGCAGGCCCAGGAGCAGCGGACGCGGCGACCACAGCAGGCCGGACGCCAGCACCACCGGGGCCGTCACCGCCGCCGCCCGCACCGTGTCCCCAGTGCGCACACATGCGAGCCGGAAGGTCGCGGCGGCGATGACCGCGCCCACCGTCCCGTCGAGCAGTTGAACGCCGTGCGGGCCGACCGCGACGTCCAATCCGGCGTACAGAATCTCTGCCAACCACGACTGCGCCACCCACGGGGTGCCGTGCGCGGTGGCCGAGAAGACGTCCGAGCGCGGAATCCCGTGCTGAAGGATCCAGTGGCCGGTCTTCAGGTGCAGCAGGAACGAATTGTCGCTGATGGGCCTGACGCCGGCGCCCCAGCCGAAGAGCGCGAAGGCCGCCGTGAAGAGCGTGCCCATGCTCGGGCCGGAGATCACGCGGTCTGGCCACCGCGGCTGCCGTGCCACTCCCCGGCCGCGCCTACTTGATGGGCACGTTCTTGATGACGGCCTTGCGGTCGTCGTAGGGGATCTCCACGTCCACGGTCGTCGCGGACGGAGCGGGCTTGAACAGGTTGGCGTACGTGCCGCTCTCACCCGGGTTGAGCTCGCGCTTCTCGTCGAACGCGAACGAGGTGCACAGGCACACGCCCTGATCGTCCCGCAGGGTGCGGTAGTCGAGCTTCGCGGACCTGTCGAGGAGCGAGACGCCACCGGCGGTCCTGCCCTCGTACTGGAGCAGGTTGGCGTCGAACGCACCGGCCACGTCGACCATTTCAGCGCCGTTGTTCGTGACCGTCCACACGAGCGACACGAGGCCGCTGGAGTCGCGGTGGAGTCCGTTGACGGTGACGGCCAGCTTCTGGTCGTCGGGCAGCTGCCCCTGCGCCACGGCGGGCAGTGTGCCGCCGGGCGACCAGGTGACCGGCGGGCCGCCCGCGGTGCCGCCGGACGGGGTCGCCTGACGCTGCACGGGCCGGGCGAAAGTGACGGCCACCCTCCGGTTCCGGCGCCGTCCCTCATCGGTGTCGTTGCTCTCCACCGGGTCCGCCGAACCGTGGCCGGCCGACTGGTAGGTCAGGCCGGTCTTGGTCACCAGGCTCTTCAGCCTGGTCTCGACCGCCTGGGCCCGGCGCTCCGACAGCGGCTGGTTGATCGCGTCGTTGCCCGTGTTGTCGGTGTAGCCGTCGATCTTGACGGTGGTGCCCGGCGACTGGTCGATCTGGCGGGCCAGATCCTGCAGGAGCGCCTGCGCCCGCGGGCTGAGGTCCGCCTTGTTCAAGGCGAACAGCACGTCCGCGGACAGCCGGACGCGCTTGTCGCCGGCGATCTCGTCCTCGGACAGCTCGACGCCGTCGGCCTTGCTGACGATCGGCCGGATGATCGGCTGCCCGAGCGACAGCTTGCCGGTGTCGGGCTTCTGGCCGGGAACCGGCGCGACATCGCCCTTGCCGATGGGCAGGTCCACCATCGGGGCCGTGTGCGGCACCTGGACGGTGACCTTGGCGAGCTCCGCCGGCAGGGCGGGGAAGACGGCGTAGATCTCCGCCGACTGCCCGGCCGCGAGGTCGCCCAGCTCACTGCACAGGCACTCCCCGTCGGCGGTGCGCAGCGGGTAGTACGCCTTGTCGGCCGCCGCGTCCAGCAGCGCCAGGCCGTGTGCGAAGAAGCCGCTGCCGGTGGGGTTCTTCTCGTCGGACAGGGCCTCGCGCATGTCGACCGTCTGCCGGCCCTGGTTGACCACCCGGAAGCGGCTGGTGATCTTGTCTCCGGCGATCCGGTTCAGCACCTGGGCCTGGACGAGCACCGGCCCGCTCTCGTGCGTCATCAACTGCGACTGCAGGACGGGGAAATCCGCCGCCTTACCGGACGGATTTCCGGACGTCTTGGAATCGGTTTTCGGATCGTCCCCTGTACCACTGCACCCCAGCACGGTCAGCGCCGCCACCGACAGGACGACCATTACCCGGCCCGCCCTGCCGCCCCGCGGCCGGATACGCCGGTACGCGCAAAGCAGGTCACTCCGAGAAAAAGTCACGGGCCAACTCCCTCTCCCGGCCATGGAGGCCAGTGGCGAACGTAGCAAACGACAACAAGGAGGGCAACCGATGGTTGCCCTCCTTGTCGGGTGGAATTACTTGAACATCTCCTTCAGCTTCTTGTCGATGAAGCTGGACACCGTCTTGCCGATGTTGAGCTTGTAGAGGGCGGCCGCGACGCTGGCCACGATGGCGATCAGTGCGCCGTATTCGATGAGGCTGGCCCCCCGCGAACGGTCCCGGCGGCCGTCGAGGTAGGTCTCGACGCGGTCCTGCAGGAAGAGCGATGCCGTCACGTACAGCGGAATAAGCGCATTCATTTTCTGCCTCCCGGCCTCTCCGCGCCGTTCCATTGACAAGAACGGTAGGAGCCGGGAGGCATTCATCCCAGGGCCCGGCGGCCCAATCACCGAGTTTCACCGGGCCCAATAATTCATGGGTCCGGGGGCCCAGCGGGATTGGGTCCCCATCCGCCGGCGGGTCCACAGTCATCGCAGGTCCTCCTCCGCGGTGCCGAGCCAGCGCGCTATCGCCGCCGCCCGCGAGGTGATTCCGAGTTTGGCGTAGATCCGATTGACATGGTTCTTCACGGTCTTCTCCGCCAGGAACAGCCGCTCGGCGATGGCCGCATTGGAATGGCCCTGCGCGATCAGGGCCATCACCTCCGCCTCGCGCGCGGAAAGCCCGAACCGGCCCGCGGCGCCCGCCGCCGGGCCGCTCCGGGCGGGCGCCGCAGCCTGGTCCGCGCCGGGCTCCGGTTCCCGGCGCACCGCGCCGACGAGGGCCGACACCGCCATCGGCGACAGCGGGTGCGACCCGGACGTCACCTGGTGGACGGCCTCGGTGAGCTCCTCCGCGGTGAAGGAGCCGTGGACCAGGTAGCCGGAGGCGCCGTTCGCGATCGCCGCCCTGACCACGTCCGGCGCGTCGGTGTAGGTCAGCATGATCACTTTGGCCAGCCGGCTCAGCGGACCCGCCGCGGTCACCCCGTCCAGGAGCGGCATCTGGACGTCCAGGAGCACGAGGTCCGGACGGTGGCGTGCCGCCAGTTCGAGCGCGGTCCGGCCGTCCCCGGCCTCCGCCACCACCTCGATGCCCGCGGCCTCCAGCAGCGACACCAGGCCGGACCGGACGACGAGGTTGTCGTCGACGACGATGACTCTGGGCGCGGGCATCAGCTCACCTCCGCGAATCGCCGCGGTGCGGCCTCCGCCGCGGGAATGCGCACGGTCACGGTCGTCCCTTCGCCGGGTCGCGAGGCGAGGCGCACGCACCCGCCGACGTTCTCGGCCCGCTCGTGCAGGCCCACCAGGCCGTAATGGCCGTCCCTCGCCAGGTCGCGCAGCGCCACGGGCTCGAACCCCCGGCCGTCGTCCCGGACCGTCAGGACGACGGTCTCCGCGTCGACCGCCAGCCCGATGTGGACCCGGGTCGCCTCCGCGTGCCGCGCGATGTTCGCCAGCGCCTCACCGAGGATGGCGATCGCCTCGTACCGGGCGCGCAGCGGCAGATCGGCCCGCTCGTCGATGTCGCAGCGGACGAGCGTCGCCCCGCCGTGCTCCGCCCGCCACCGTTCGACGGCGGCGCCGGCCGCCGCCGGCAGCGACCTGATGACGCTCTCGTCCCGCAGCCCGCTGATCAGGCCCCGGGCCTCCCGGGAGGCGATCTCGATCGCCGCGGCGATCTGCAGCGCCTCGGCCTTGGCCCGCGCCGGATCCCGCTTCACCCAGAGCGGCAGCGCGGCGGCCGTCAGCGAGATCCCCCGCAGGGTCTTGGCCAGCGAGTCATGGATCTCGCGCGCCAGCCGCGTCCGCTCCTCCGCCGCGGCGGCGTTCACCTCGGCCGTCCGCCGGGCCGTCTCCTGCTCCTCCTGGTCGTCGAGGAGGCGGCGGAGGGCCGCGCCCGCGAAACCGACGAGCGGGTAGTAGAGCGGCTGCCCGAGGATGGTCTGGAACGTGGCGAGGTCAACGTGGTCCCGGTCGAGGGTGAGCACCAGGACGAGGTAGTAGCACAGCACCTGGAGCGCCGAGACGGCGAGCATTCCCCGCCAGCGGAAGAGCAGCCCCGAGATCGCCGCGGTCGCCACCGTGGACAGCAGGAAGGGCCCGCTCGGTCCGCCGATCTCGAGGACCACGAAGGACAGCAAGACGTCCAGGGCGACGAGGACGGGGTGCGCCAGGATCCACGGCAGCAGAACGCTCCAGTACTTGGCCATCAGCCATGACAGGACGATGACCGCGATGACGAGAAGGAAGGTCTGCGCGTCGAGCTGCCGGACCGGGATCAGCGCGAGGGTGACCGCCGCGACGAAGAGGCGGACGAGCATGAGCAGCCGGAACGCCGCGCCGACCCTGGTCGAGAGCCGGCGCCTGTCCGGCGAGGCGGGATCAGCCACCGAAGACACCGAGCCCGCCTTGGATGTCCGCACCGTAGAAGAGGCCTCCGATCACGATCATCATGAGGGCGGGCAGGGTGAGCAGGGTCGTGATACCGGTGATCTTGGGCGAGGTCTTCTGCGCCTTCCGCTTGGCCCACTGCGCCGACTCGCGGCGCATGTCCGTCGCGATGTCCATGAGCGCCGTGGACAGCGCCGTGCCCAGCTCCTCGGCCTGGAGGATCGCCGTCACGAACTGCCCGATCGCGTCCGAGTCGTTCCGGGACCGCAGGTCTTCGAACGCCTCCCGGCGCGGGGTGCCGAGCTCCATCTGGCGCAGCGCCACCATGAACTCGTCCGCCAGCGCGCCCGGCATGCTCTCGGCCACCCTGGCCAGCGCGTGCCGGAGGCTCAGCCCTGCCGCGACGGTGACGGCGAGGACGTCCAGGAAGTCGGGAAGGGTGCGCTCGATGTCGTCCCGGCGGCGGCGGATCCGCCCCACCAGCACGCCCTCGGCCTGCAGCGTGCCCAGCAGGCAGACGAACGCCAGCAGCCGCTCCCCGCTGAGCAGCATCAGGACGGCCAGACCGCCGAAGATGACGACGTAGCCGGCCGTCTGCCGGGCGTAGGTCTCGACCGTCATCCCCCGGGGGCGTCCCGCGGCGTCGATCCGCTTGCGGATCTTGACGCGCCACGGCGAGAGCAGGTCCATGGCGACGCCGGTGAACGGCGCGCCGACACGGTCGGCGACCCGCGCGAGGATGAAGAGGTCGTCCTTGCGCTTGGGGACGGCCGGAACCGCCGAGGCGTCGATCCGCTCCTGCGACCCCGCCATCCGCAGGCCCCACACGAAGCACAGCAGGCAGGCCGCGGCACCGGCCCCCATCAGCAGAATGTCCACGGCGGCCTCACACGTCGATCTTGCTGATGCGGCGGATCAGGACGAGGCTCACCGCGAACAGCACCGCGGCCAGGGCGAGGATGACCTGGCCGACCAGGTGCTCGCTCATGGCCCGCAGCGCGCCCGGCTGGATGAGGTTCACCATGACCAGGGCGCCGATCCCGAGGATGCCGATCGCCCAGTTGGTGATGACCGCCTCCCCCATGATCGTTTTGACCTCGCGGCGGATCTCCTTGCGGTCCTCCAGCGTGTCGGCGATGGTGCGCAGCGCGGTGACCAGCGATCCGCCCGCCCGCGCGGAGACCACCAGCGTGCTCACCAGGACAGCGAGCTCCCGGGAGGGGAGCCGGTCGCCGAGGTCGCGCAGCGCGTCCTCGACGGGCTGGCCCAGCCTGAGGGCGTCCGCCGTGCGGCCGAGTTCCGTCCGCGCCGGGTCGTCCAGCTCGTTCGCGGCGATCTCGACGGCGGTGCGGAGGACGAGCCCCGCCTGGGTGGCGTTCGACAGGACGCGGGCCAGTTCGGGGAGCTGCGCGATGAACTCCTCCTTGCGCCGCTCCTCCCTGCGGCCGAGGAAGGAGAAGAAGACGAGCCCGACCCCCACCGCGGCGGCGACCCCGAACGGCAGCGAGATCCAGGCGCCGATCAGGTAGATCGACACGGCGCAGCCCGCCGTCATCAGCAGCAGGAACGAGGAGACCCGGATCCGCATCCCGCCCGCGGCGAGGCGGCGGCCCACGATCTTGCCGAGTTCGGTGCGGCGGAGCCGGACGTCCAGGCGGGCCAGCAGGCCGTCCATCGCGCTCTCGTCGGTCAGCACGGACCTGGCCGCGAGGCGGCGCCGGTGCGCCCACCCGGCGGCGAGGTCGCCGATGCCCCACACGGCGACGGCGAGCGTCACCGCCAGGAGCAGCAGGATCATCGACCACGGCATCTCAGCGCACCTCCGGAGCCTTCCCGGGCCGAGGATCCGGCCCGAACGCGGCGGGCACGTTCTCGCCCGCGTGGTAGAGCCGCCGCGCCAGCCGCTCCGGGACCGCCCGGTAGCGGAACTCGCCGCGGACGACGCGGTCGCCCGTCATCGGCCGGCTCTCGAAGACGCACACCGGGGCGAGCCGGAACTCCTCCGGCGGCCGGCCGTCGGCGACCGCGATCTCCACGATCCGCCGCGACCCGTCGGCGCCCCGGCTGAGCTGGACCACCACGTCGACGGCGCTGGTGATCTGCGCCCGGACGGCGTCGAACGGGAGCTTGACGTCGCTCATGCTCGCCAGCGTCTGCAGCCGGTAGACGGCGTCGTCCGGGGAATTGGCGTGCACGGTCACGAGCGACCCGTCGTGCCCGGTGTTCATCGCCTGGATCATGTCGAGCGCCTCGCCGCCCCGGACCTCGCCGACGATGATGCGGTCGGGCCGCATGCGCAGCGCGTTGCGGACGAGGTCGCGGATGCTGATCTGGCCGGTGCCCTCGATGTTCGGCGGCCGCGACTCCAGCGGGATCACGTGCTCCTGCTTGAGCTGGAGCTCGGCGGAGTCCTCGATGGTGACGATGCGCTCGTCGTTCGGGACGAAGGCCGACAGCGCGTTGAGCATCGTCGTCTTGCCGCTGCCCGTGCCGCCCGCGATCACGATGTTGAGGCGGGCCCGCACGAACGCCGCGAGCAGCAGCGCGACGGACTCGTCCAGCGTGCCGAGGGCGGCCAGCTCCTCGATCGTGTAGGAGCGCGGGAACCGCCGGATGGTCAGCACGGGGCCGATCAGCGACAGCGGCGGGATGATGACGTTGACGCGCTCGCCCGTCGGGAGGCGGGCGTCCACCAGCGGGCTCGACTCGTCCACCCGCCGGTTCACCTGCGCGACGATCCGGTCGATCGTCTGGTAAAGCTGGTCCTCGCTGGCGAAGGCGGTCTCCAGCCGGGAGATGCGGCCCGCGCGCTCGATGAAGATCGAATCGGCCCCGTTCACCATGATCTCGGTGACGGTCGGGTCGGCGAGCAGCGGCTCCAGGACGCCCAGGCCGAGGGCCTCGTCCACCACCCGGCGGATGAGGACGGACCGCTCGGCGGTGGACAGGACCGGGCCCTCACGCGTGATGATGTGCCCGACGACCTTCTCCAGCCGCGCCCGGCGCTGGGCCAGGTCGAGCTGGGCGAGCTCGTCGAGGTTCACCTCTTCGAGCAGGCGCTGCCGCCAGTGTCCGATGTTCGTCCAGTTCGACCGGGCGGCGGCGGCCCGGTCGTCGTTCAGCCGATCTTTGAGCCCCATCCCTCACCCCAGCGGCATGGTCACGGTTCGGTTCACCCCGAAATCGAGCGGTATCCCGGGGAAGACCAGCGGCACCTTCGCCTGCACCCGGCAGGTGACCTCGTCCCGCCCTCCCCCTGCGACGGCGTGCTTCTCGTTCAGCCAGCCCGGCATCGAGGCCATCGCCGCGGCCGGGCACTCCCCCGGCGCCTGCCGCTGCGCGGCCGTGCGCGCGCCCGTGCGCGCGGCGTTCTCCACCCGCTCCACGGTCGTGGAGACCATCAGCGCCTCGAACGCCAGGAAGATGATGAGCAGCCCCGCGGGCAGCGCCGCGGCGAATTCGACGGTCACACCGCCCCGGTCGCGGGGACGGCCGGCCCGGGCCATGGCGATCATCCCGTCCCCTCGTCCACGATCCTGGATCTGGCCGAGATGCCGAACGACGTGCGGACGCCCGGCAGGACGGCGGGCGTGTCGATCGTGACCTGGGCGTAGCCGCCGGACACCCGGATCTTCAGATGGTCCTCGTCCCCCCACGTGCCGCCGATCCGCTGGACGGTCCGGCGGCGCACCTCGGCCCGCGCCTCAGGGGTCTGGTAGCCGAGGACGGCCACGGCGCGCGACGCCTCGTTCGCGGCGTGGCTGGTGTACATCGAGGTGAGGCCGATGAGGAGCGCCTGCCAGACGACGAGGAGCAGAAGGGCGAACAGGGGGGTGAGCAGTGCGAACTCGGCGAGCGCGATCCCCCTGTCGCCGGCGGTCTGACTGCCGCGCCGGCGCTGCCGCCCCCGCGCCCCGGCGGCCGCGGCGCCGCCCGCCTCGTCTCCGAGCAGGTCCAGCTCGACGATCAGCCGGCCGATCGACTTGCGGAACTCGCCGCTCTTGACCGCGGAGGGGGTGCCGGTGTTGGCCGCCTCCTCCAGCGCCCGGAAGACGGCCGGGACGGTCGTGCCCAGCAGCGGCATCCCCGCCATCTTGCGGGCCAGGTCGGGCTGGATCTCGTTCTTCCGGTCGTGCCGGACGAGGAGGAGGCTCGCGCCGTCCTCCTTGCGGATGTCCAGCCGCCGCCAGAGCCGGCTGAGGCGCTTTGCCCCGCGCAGGGCCGGAAGGTCGGGGGTGGCGACCACCACCACCCGGTCGGCGAACTCCACGGCCGTCGCGTTGCCCTCGACCATATGGCTGCCGCAGTCGACGACGACGATGTCGTACCTGCTGCGCACTGCCGCCAGGACCTGCCGGGTGGCGCGGGCCGGCACGTCCTCGCCCTCCTCGCCCTCCGCGGGGGCCAGTAGGAGGTGCGGCCCGGACGGGTGGACGAACAGCGCCTCCGACAGCACGGCACCGTCCAGATCGTCCGCGGCCGCGATCAGGTCGGCGATGCTGCGCCGGTGCTGGACATCCAGGTACCCGGGGACGTCGCCCTTCTGGAGGTCCATGTCGACGAGGCAGACCGTGCGTCCGGTCTCCGCGAGGGCGACCGCCAGATGGACCGCGACCGTGGTCGTGCCGGTGCCGCCCTTCGCGCCGCAGACCGCCACCATCGCGCCCATCCGGCCGGGCACGGCCACCGCCTGGGACGAGTCGAGGTGCCGCCGCATCGTGCGCGCCCACTCACCGGCGCTGGCGACGCGGTTCTGCAGCTCCGACAGGGTCGGCTCGCTCGCCACGACCCCGCGCGCCCCCGCCGCCATGGCCTGCCCGAAGACCTCGGCGGTCGTCTCCTCCGCGACCAGGATGACGGCCACGTAGGGGTGCCTGGTCCCGAGGTCCCTGATGAGGTCGAGCGCGGGCAGCGGACCGAGATCCTGGTGCAGGAGGACGACGTCCAGATCGGGGACGCCGCCGACCGCGCCGGTGACGTCCCCCGACGTGGCCTCCACCCCGACCACCTGCACATCGGGCAGTTCGCGGAACTGGGACACGAGGTTGGAGGACACTCCGCGATCCGCGCTCGCGATCAGAACCCGCGTCGTCATGGCCGTCACCGCCCCTTGGGATTCGTGCAGAGCGGCGCGAGCTGGACCGCCTCGTCCGCCTGGCCGGGACCGATCAGCGCGAGCCTGACCTTCGCCGAGTTCGACTCGATGTAGGTGAGGTTCTGGGTGTCCTCGAGCGAGAGGGCGAAGGTCACCGGCACGACCTCTTCCACGTCGGCCGGGTTCTGCCCCCGCTGCCGGGTCTGCTCCCCGACCTGGATCACCCGCGCGGCGCGGATGACCCGGGAGGCGCAGGCCACCTGGCCGTCCCTGACCTGGCGCGCGAAGATGTCGACCCGCATGCCGGGCTTGACCTTGCCGGCCACTCCGGTCTCAGCGTCGATCATGATGGCGATCTCGCGCTGGCCGGGCTTCAGGTCGGGGGCCGGGATCAGCATCCCCCGCTCCAAGTAGGCGCCCTGCGGCAGATCAGTCGCGGCCACCTGCCCGGCGAGCTGCCGCAGGTCGGAGATCATCGTCGGCGGCGTCCACTTCCTGGGCACCTCGATGCGTTCGAGCATCCCGGAGGTCACCGTCGTGTAGGCGGGGACCGGCTGCTTGAGCTTCAGCACGCTCGTCCGGATGCCGACCTCGGCCCGGACGCTGCCGACATAGCTGACGACGCTGACGAAAACCGCGACCGCCCCGATTGCGGCCAGGATCATGAGCAGCACACCACGTCGCTGGCGCGGATTCATACGTCTCCTGTTCTGCTGAGAGCGGTAACCGGGGTCGCCGGGTCAACGGTCGTGGGACGGGCGGAAGATCACGGTCTCGGTCCGCGGGGAGCGGCGGTCCGCGACCGTCCGGTCGAGCGCGGCGGGTTCCTCGTCCGGCGCCTCGGGTGCGGGCGGGACGGAGGGATCCGCGCGCGGCGGCACGGGGGTCTTCTCGTCGTCCTCGTGAAGTGGAGCGGACAGGATCGGGACGCGGCCCGACCGTCCGTTCCGCGATGCGGGCGCAGTGTCGGGTGGGGCGGGAGGCTGATTCGGCG
>NZ_SMJW01000131.1 GCF_004348335.1 Actinomadura bangladeshensis
CAGCCCACCCCGCCCGGGGACTGACGGCACGGGCGCGAAGCGGGTCCGTGCCACCGCGGTTCAAGGGTCCGCGGGGCGTTCGCCAAATGAGCACCGGCCCCGGATAAGGCCCCGGGCGAGGGGCACCTAGAGTCGGAGAGAACGCCGGAGGCAGTGGTTCGATCGTGGCCGCATCCGGCCGCGACCCGCACCCGGCGGCTCCCGGAACCGAACTAACCAGGGAACCGGCCGCGCAGAGCGAATCGGTGGAAAACGGACGAAGACCTGCGGATCATCACGTACGGTGGGGCGAATCGTGAGCACATCCGAGTTCATGCACACCGATCGGGGAGCACAGTACTCGATGGAACGAACGACGTCGATCGCGCCCGAGGCGCAGGGCGGCCTCAGCCGGGCGCCCGAAGAGAAGGACGGCCAGGGCCTGGCCGTCGGGCACCACGTGTTCGAGCTGCCGCGGGTGACCGCGCTGCTCCTGCACGCGCTCCCGCGCTTCGTGGAGGGCGTGATCGCACCGGTGGCGGTGTTCTACACCGCGCTGGTGCTCCTCGGGTTGAACGGCGCGCTGGTAGCCGCCGTCGCCTGGGTCTACGGCGGCATCATCTACCGGTACGTGAGCAAGCGGCCGGTGTCGGGCCTGCTGCTGCTGGCCGCGGTCGGCGTGACCGTCCGCGCGGGCCTGGCGGCGGCCACCCACAGCGCGGTCATCTACTTCCTGCAGCCGACGCTCGGCACGCTCTGCGTGAGCCTGGCGTTCCTCGCCTCGGTGCCGCTCGGCAGGCCGCTGGCCATGAAGCTGGCCAAGGACATGGCGCCGATCCCCGACGCCTTCTACAAGCACGACCGGGTGCACCGGTTCTTCCTGAAGATCTCGCTGCTGTGGTCGGGGGTGCTGCTGGTGAACGTCGGCGTCAGCCTCTGGATGCTGTTCAACGAGTCGATCAGCATGTACCTGTGGATCCGCACCGGCATCGTCGCCGGGCTGGGCGTGATCGGCATCGCCGTCTCGGTCTGGGGGTTCAAGCGCGTCGTGCGCCACATCAACCGCGAGCCCGCCTCCGCCGGGACGGCCGCCTGAGCGCCGGGACGGCCGTCTGAGCGGCGGGTCCCCGTCGAACGCCCCGAACTTCCCCGAGGTCCGGGGCGTCTCCATGTGTAGGTAGATTCACCGTACACGGGGTGAATTCGACGGGTTTGGGGGATTTGTGGCGATCAAGGGTCGTGCGGGGATCGTGCTGGCCGGCGGTACGGGCGCGGTGGCGATGCTCGTGACCGGCTGCGGCGCCGGCGGCGCGGGCAAGCTGGCCTCGGGCGGGTCGGACACCGAGGTGACGATCACCCCCGCGGACGGGACCGCCCAGGTCAAGCCGGACGGCGCCATCGAGGTGAAGACCTCGGACGGCAAGCTGCAGAACGTGACCGTCCAGGGCGAGGGCGCCACCATCACCGGGGCGTTCGGCGACGGCCACCGGACGTGGCGCTCCACCCGCACGCTGACGCCCGGGACGTCCTACACCGTCACCGCGCAGGCCCGCGACGACGGCGAGGTCCGGACGGTGACGAGCGCGTTCACCACGCTCAAGCCGGCCAAGACGCTGTCGATCGTCGATGTGACCCCGAACGTGAAGGGGGAGAAGGTCGGCGTCGGCATGCCGATCTTCGTCAGGTTCGACCGCCCGGTCACCGACAAGGCGGCCGTGGAGCGGACGCTGCGCGTCACTCCGGACAAGCCCGTCGAGGGCGCCTGGCGGTGGGTCGCGCCCGACCAGGCCGTCTACCGGACGAAGACGTACTGGCAGCCGCACCAGACCGTCCGCTTCCACGCTTCGCTGGCCGGGGTCGACGCGGGCGGCGGCGTGTACGGGGCCAAGGACGCCCAGGCGACGATCGGCATCGGCGCCGCGCAGATCACCACCGGCGACCTCGGCGAGCACAGGATGACCGTCACGCGGGACGGCGAGAAGCTGCGGACGATCCCGTTCAGCGCCGGCAACGGGCAGACCCGGGAGTACACCACCACCAGCGGCGTCCACCTACTGATGGAGAAGGGCAACCCCGTCACGATGATCTCGCCCGGCCGCAAGGAGGGCGACCCCGGCTACTACAAGACGGTCGTCAACTACGCGGTCCGCTTCTCCAACAGCGGCGAGTACGTCCACTCGGCGCCGTGGTCGGTCGGCTCGCAGGGGTCGGCGAACGTCAGCCACGGCTGCATCAACGTCAGCCCGTCCAACGCGAAGTGGTTCTACGACACCATGCAGCGCGGCGACGTCATCAAGCTGACCGGGTCCGACCGCGAGGTCGAGTGGGACAACGGCTGGAGCTTCTGGCAGATGTCCTTCGCCAAGTGGAGCCAGGGCAGCGCCCTCCGCTAGGAGGCCCGCGGCGGCGCCGCCCGCGCGGCGCCGCGCCGCCCTTGCAACGCTTTGATCTCGGACCCCGGCCAAAACCCCGGGTCATGGCATGATCGACGGATTTTGTCGCTAATGTCTCTGGGATAGACGGCGGGGTATCGGGAGGTCGTGGTGCAGCGGAGGGTTTCCGCAGGGGTCCGGGCTGGCGCGGGGATGGCGGGGGTCGTGCTCCTCCTCACGACCGCCTGCAGCGGGGGCGGCGAGAAGGACGCCGGCGTGACCGTCGGGGAGAAGGCCGACGCGAGCGTCCCGGACGTGACGATCAACCCGGGCAACGGCAATACCAAGGCCGCGCCAGAGGACGGCGTCGTCGTCACGGCCGCGGGCGGCACGCTCGAGCAGGTCACCGTGCTCCTCAAGGGCAAGCCGGTGGCCGGCGAGATGGCCGCCGACAAGACGAAGTGGAAGTCGCGGACGCTGCGTCCGGGCGCCAAGTACCAGGTCACCGCGGTCGCCAAGAGCCCCGAGGGCAAGTCGACCACGGTCAACGCCACGTTCGCGACGCTGAAGGCCGCGGCCAGGCTGGAGATCGCCGACGTCACGCCGAGCAGCAACGAGAAGGTCGGCGTCGGCATGCCGATCCAGGTCGTGTTCAACCGCGCGGTCGCCGACAAGAAGGCCGTGGAGCAGGCGCTGGAGGTCAAGTCCACCAAGCCCAACGTCGGGGCGTGGTACTGGATGAACGACACCACGGTCGTCTTCCGCACGAAGAACGGCCAGTACTGGCAGCCCAACCAGAAGGTCATGCTGCGGGCGAGGCTGGCCGGGGTGAAGTCGGGCAAGCGGACCTACGGCATGGCCGACTTCAAGCGCACGTTCCGCATCGGCGACTCGCACATCACCCATATCAGCACCAAGAGCAAGAAGGCCGTCGTCAAGAAGAACGGCAAGACGGTCCGCAGCTGGCCCATCAGCGCGGGCCGCGGCGGCCGCGTGGTCAACGGCGTCGACACCTTCCTCACGACCAGCGGCGTCCACCTGACCATGGGCAAGGAGAATCCGGCGATCATGACGTCGGAGTGGATGGGCGTCGATCCGAAGGACAAGGCGAACGGCGGCTACAAGGAGGTCATCCCGTTCGCGGTGCGGATCTCCAACAGCGGCGAGTACGTCCACTCGATGGCCTCGACCATCTGGGCGCAGGGCCGCCAGAACGTCAGCCACGGCTGCGTCAACTCCCCGCCCAAGGACGCCCAGTGGTTCTACAACTTCTCCTACCGCGGCGACCCGGTGGTCATCACCGGCAGCAAGCGCGGCCTGGACTGGAACAACGGGTGGAGCTACTACGAGATGTCGTGGAAGCGGTGGGTCAAGGGCGGCGCCCTCGACCGCACCGTCTCCACCGCGTGACGCCCGGGAACTGACACCGGGGCGCCGACACCGGGGCGCCGACGCCGGGCGGGTGTTCGGCGGGCCCGCGATCGGGAAGGGGCCGGGACACGGCCGGCGACGATCGGGGGCCCGGTGAACGAGTCCGCGCGACCACTGCGACTTCGCCGCCGCGTCCGGCGCGGGGCCCACCGGGTCCTGCGCCGCGCGGCGCTCTGGACGCTGCGCCCGCTGCGGTGGCGGCGCCTCGTCCCGCCGCCCGGCGGCCGTCCGCGCGTCCGCGTGCTGCTGCAGAACGCGCACGGGACGGGCGGCACGATCCGCACGGTGCTCAACCTGTGCGGGCACCTGGCCCGCGACCACGACGTCGAGATCGTCAGCGTGCTGCGCCGGAGCCGCAGGCCGTTCTTCCCGGTGCCCGCAGGGGTCGCGGTGACCTATGCCGACGACGGCCTCGCCCGCCCGAACCGGGCGGCCCGCCTCCTCGCCCGCCTGCCGAGCCTGCTGACCCCGGTCGACGAGGCGTCGTTCCGGCACATGACCCTGTGGACGGACGTCCGCCTCCTCCGCGCCCTCTACGGCGCGCCGGCGGACGTGCTCATCGGGACCCGGCCCTCCCTCGTCCTGCTGGCCGCCGAACTCGGCCCGCGCGGCGTCGCGACGATCGGGCAGGACCACATGGACCTCGGCTCCTACCGGCCCGCGCTCCGCCGGGAGGTCGTCCGCGCCTACCGGCGGCTCACCGCCCTCGCCGTGCTCACCGAGGCCGCCCGCGCCGACTACGCGCGGGCGCTGGCCGGCTCGGGCGTCCGCATCGCCCGGATCCCGAACGCGGCGCCGCCGCTTCCCGAGCCGCCGTCCCGCCGCGAGCACAGGGTCGTGCTCGCGGCCGGACGGCTCGTCCGCACCAAGGGCTTCGACCTGCTCCTGCGCGCCTACGCGCCGATCGCCGCCGAGCACCCCGGCTGGACCCTGCGCATCTTCGGCTCCGGGGTGCGCCGCGACCGGCTCCGCGCGATGATCGCCGACCTCGGCCTCACCGGCCGGGTCGAGCTGCGCGGCCGGACCCCCGACCTGCCGGCCGAGATGCGGCGCGCCTCGCTCTACGTCCTCTCCTCGCGCCGGGAGGGCATGCCGATGGTCGTCATCGAGGCGATGGGCATGGGCCTGCCGGTCGTGGCGTTCGACTGCCCGCACGGCCCCGCCGAGCTGATCACCCCCGGCGAGGACGGCCTGCTCGTCCCGGCCGGCGACGTCGACGCCCTCACCGCGGCGCTCCGCAAGCTGATCGAGGACCCCGGCCTGCGCGACCGGCTCGGCGAGCGGGCCCTGCGGTCGGTGCGCCGGCATGACATCGCCCACATCGGGCCCCGCTGGTCGGGCCTCATCGCGTCCGTCCTCCCCGGCGGGCGGGGCGATCGGGCCGGACCGTCGCGGCGACCCTGATTCGACCCGCCGGGAGGGCACGCGATACTGGCGGTGTGAGTGAGGAGCCCCGCTCCGGCGCCGAGCGCGCCCGGCTCGTCCTGCCGGAGCTGAAGCTGGACGATCTGCTGGCCGAGCTGCAGTCCCGGCTGGACGCGGCCCGGTCGACGCGCGACCGCGTGCACGCGCTGCTGGAGGCCGTGGTCTCCATCGGCGGCGAGCTGGATCTGGCGACGGTGCTGCGGCGCATCGTCGAGGCCGCCACCACCCTCGTGGACGCCCGCTACGGCGCCCTCGGCGTGATCGGGGAGGAGGGCGAGCGGCTCGTCCGGTTCGTCACGACCGGGGTGAGCGACGAGGAGATCGAGGCGATCGGGCACTGGCCGCACGGCGAGGGCATCCTCGGCCTGCTGATCCGGGAGCCGCACGCGCTGCGGCTGGCGGACCTCGCCGAGCATCCCGCCTCGTCCGGCTTCCCGGCGAACCATCCGCCGATGCGGACGTTCCTGGGGGTGCCGATCCGGGTGCGGGACGAGGTGTTCGGCAACCTCTACCTCACCGAGAAGGCCGGCGGCGGCCCCTTCGAGGAGGAGGACGAGGTCGTGGTGACCGCGCTGGCCACGGCCGCCGGCGTCGCGATCGAGAACGCCCGGCTGTACGAGGAGACGCGGCGCCGGGAGCGCTGGCTGGAGGCGTCCGCCGAGATCTCCACCGCGCTGCTGTCGGGCACCGACACCCACGACGTCATCGACCTCGTCGCCCGCCGGGCCAGGGAGATCGCCGACGCGCGGCTGAGCAGCGTCACGCTGGTGGACGAGACGGGCCGCGCGGCCGTGCTGGAGGCGGCGGACGGCGAGGGCGCCCACCGCCTGCGGGGCAAGCGGCTCGAGCTGGAGCGCTCGGTGTCGGGGCGGGTGTTCGCCGAGGGGGCGGCGCTGCGGCTGGCCGACGGCTCGGCGGCGGTGGCGGAGGCCGGCGCGCCGGCGGGCGTGCCGGTCGGGCCGCTGCTGGTGGTGCCGCTCGGCACCGGCCCGTCCGCGCGCGGCACGATCACCGTGATCAACCCGCCGGGCGGCGCGCTGTTCTCCGACGGGACGCGGCGCCTGCTGGAGGCGTTCGCCGGGCAGGCGGCGGTCGCGCTGGAGCTGGCCGACCGGCGCCGCGACACCGAGCGGCTGGCGCTGCTGGAGGACCGCGACCGCATCGCCAAGGACCTGCACGACACCGTCATCCAGCGGCTGTTCGCGACCGCGATGACGCTGATGGCCGCCATCAAGATCACGCAGAAGCGGGAGGTCGCGACGCGGGTGCAGCGGGCGGTGGACGACCTGGACGACACCATCCGGCAGATCCGCTCCACCATCTTCGCGCTGCAGGCGCCGCCGGACGAGGAGTCGCTGCGCAGCCGCGTGCACGCGCTGGTCGACGCCGCCGCCGAGCGGCTCGGCTTCGCGCCGTCGGTGCGGCTCGCCGGGCTGCTGGACACCGCGGTCGACGACGCGGCCGGCGAGCAGCTCCTCGCGGTCGTCCAGGAGGCGCTGTCGAACGTGGCGAGGCACGCCCGCGCCGGCGAGGCCGCCATCGTCATCGACGTCGGCGACGACGACCTCACGCTCCGGGTCGAGGACGACGGCGTCGGCATCCCCGAGGGCGGCCGCCGCAGCGGCCTGCGCAACATGCGCGAGCGCGCCGAGGACCTCGGCGGCTCCTTCAGCACCCGGGCCCGCCCGGGCGGCGGCACGATCCTGGTGTGGCGCGTCCCGCTCAAGGAGGTCTAGCCGCCCGGCCGGGTCAGCCGCGTTCGAGGAGGCCGCGGACGTAGGCGGCCTGGCCGGCGTGCTGCAGGTCGTCGGAGATCACGCTGATCAGCCGCACGGCGAGCGTGACCGGCGGGTCCCACGCGCGGTCGACGATGCGCTCCAGGTCGCGGTCGGTCAGCCCGGACACGTACTTCACCGTCCGGGCGTGGACGGCGTCGTGGTAGCCGGTCAGCAGGTCCGCCGAATCCACCTGGACCGCCGCGACGTCGTCGGGCGTGTGCCCGTACCCGGTGTCGTAGGGGTCGAACGGCAGGCCGAACCGGTCGGCCCAGCCGTCCTCGGTCCACGCCTGCGCGGTGCTGGCGGCGTCCGCGACGTGGTCGTCCTGGATGCGGGTGAGGTGCCAGACGAGCCACGCGATCGAGTTGGCCCCCTCGACCGGCTGGTAGGCGAGCTGCCGGGCGGCGAGCCCGCCGGCCGCGCCGTGGACGACCTCCCGGATCCTGCCGAACCCGTCGGTGAGCAATTGCGCACTGGTCATTGGAAGGACGCTACCCCGATCGGGCCGAATCTCTCAGCCCGGGCGCGGCCCGTTCGCCGACGGGCATCCGGGAGGGCAGCCGGACGGTGACGACGAGCCCGCCGCCGGGGCGCGGCGCCGCCGTCACCGTGCCGCCGTGCGCGGTCGCCGTCGCCCGGACGATCGACAGCCCGAGCCCGGAGCCGCGGTCGGAGCGCATCCGGTCGTTGCCGAGCCGCCGGAACGGCTCGAAGATCGTCTCGACCTCGTAGCCGGGGACGGCGGGCCCGGTGTTGGCGATCTCCAGCTCGGCCCATCCGTCCCGGCCGCGGGTGGTGAGCGACAGCCCGCCGCCGTCGTGGTTGTGCCGGATCGCGTTCTCGACGAGGTTCTGCACGAGCCGCTCCACGAGCACCGGGTCGCCGGAGGTGGGCGCCGGGCCGAGCCGCCGGTCGGTGCCCACGCCGTGCTCGCGCGCCTCGGGCGCGGACTGCACCAGGACGTGCGCCGCCACGTCCGCGAGGTCGAGCGGCGCCGCGTCCACCACGACGTCCTCGGTGCCCGCGAGGGTGAGGAGCCCGTCGATGAGCCGCTCGTGCCGGCCGTTCACCACCAGCAGCGACTCGCCGAGCCGCTTGACGTCGTCGGTGGCGTCCGGGCGGCGCACCGCCACGTCCACGAGCGTCCGGTTGATGGCGAGCGGGGTGCGCAGCTCGTGCGAGGCGTTCGCCACGAACCGCCGCTGCCCGTCGAACGCCCGCGCCAGCCGGCCGAGCATGGTGTCGAAGGTGTCGGCCAGCTCCTTCACGTCGTCGCGCGGCCCGTCGTAGGAGATGCGCTCGGTGAGGTCGTGGCTGCGCGCCACCCGCCGCGCCGTCTCGGTGATCGTGTGGACGGGCCGCAGCGCCCGGTCGGCGAGCAGCCAGCCGAAACCGAGCCCCGCCGCGGCCACCAGCCCGAGCGCGACGCCGCCCTGGGTGAGCAGCGCGTTCAGCGTCTCCCGCTGGTAGTTCTCCCGCTCCTTGGTCAGCACCCCCTCCACCCGCCGGACGGTGGTCTCGGGGGGCCGCCCGTCGGGCGGCGGCGTGAGCGACCACTCCGCGGGGCCGCCGGCGAAGACCTGGTTCACATCGACCGGGTCGGCGGTCCTCGGCAGGTTGTTCTGCAGGAGCAGGTAGGTCAGCCCCAGCAGGACGATCCCGGCGCAGAGGAACAGGCCGGTGTAGAGCAGCGTGAGCCGCATCCGGATCGTCGGCCGCAGCCGCTCGCCGAGGTGCGTCATGGGATCCGGTACCCCGCTCCCGGGACGGTCTCGATGACCGGGGGATCGCCGAGCCTGCGGCGCAGCTTCATCAGCGTCACCCGGACGGTGTTGGTGAACGGGTCGGTGTGCTCGTCCCACACCTTCTCCAGCAGCCGCTCGGCGGACACGATCGTCCCCTCCGCGCGCAGCAGTTCGGCGAGCAGCCCGAACTCCTTGCGCGCCAGGTGCACGTACCGGCCGTCCCGGTACACCTCGCGGCGGGCCGGGTCGAGCCGGATCCCGGCGCGCTCCAGCGCCGGCGGCGCCGCCGGGCGGGCCCGCCGGGCGAGCGCCTGCACCCGCGCCACCAGCTCCTCGAACGCGAACGGCTTGGTCAGGTAGTCGTCCGCGCCGAGCCGCAGCCCGTCGACCCGCGCCGGGACGGTGACGGCGGCGGTGAGCATCAGCACCCGGACGAGCGCCCCGGACTCCACGACCGCGCGGCACACGTCGTCGCCGTGCACCACGGGCAGGTCCCGGTCCAGGACGAGCACGTCGTAGTCGTTGACGCCGAGGCGCTCGAGCGCGGCGTCCCCGTCGTAGACCACGTCCACGGCGAGGGCCTCGGCCCGCAGCCCCTCGGCGATCGAGTCGGCGAGCATCCGCTCGTCCTCGGCGATCAGTACCCGCACGTCCGCCGCCCCCTTGTCCCGCGCCGCCGTTCCCGCCGGGACCAGCTTGGGGGAGCGGGCGTAACGCCGGCATAACCCGATCCGGTTACGCCGGGGTTACCGGGCAGCCGCTGGACTTGCGGTCGCCGCCGGCGGACCGTCCGGCGGAACCGATCGAGGAGACCGACCGATGCGACGACAGACGCTCGGGGTGCTGGTACTCGTCCCGGCCCTCGCCTTCGGGCTGCAGGCGTGCGGGGGCGCGGGCGGCACCGCCAAGGCGGCCGGTGACGACCAGAAGCTGCGCGAGTTCGCCCAGTGCATGCGGGAGAACGGGGTGGACATGCCGGACCCCAAGGACGGCAGGGTCGAGATCCGCGCGTCCGGCAAGCCCGGCGAGGGAGGCGTCCCGAAGAACGGTGGCGAGGTCGAGGCGGCGCAGAAGAAGTGCGCGCACCTGATGCCGAACGGCGGCAAGCCGCGCAAGCCCAAGCCGGAGGACCTGGCCAGGATGCGCGCGTTCTCCACGTGCATGCGCGACCACGGCGTCAGCGAGTTCCCCGACCCGAAGCCCGACGGCACGATGCGGCTCAAAGCCGGTCCCGGCACCGGCATAGACCCGGAGAGTGCGGAGTTCAAGGCCGCGCAGAAGGCGTGCGGCAGGCTCCAGCCGGGCGGGACGGGCCCGTCCGGCGAGAAGGGCGAGGACTAGTGGCCAGAAGGCGCACCATCGTGCTGGG
Organism: Actinomadura bangladeshensis; assembly: GCF_004348335.1. Taxonomy (GTDB): domain Bacteria; phylum Actinomycetota; class Actinomycetes; order Streptosporangiales; family Streptosporangiaceae; genus Spirillospora; species Spirillospora bangladeshensis. Next base: position 10,100 of record NZ_SMJW01000131.1, read on the forward strand.
CGCGGCCGGGGTGGTCGTGGCCGGCGGCGCCGGTCTCGCGACCGCCGGCCTCGGCGGCGGCGGCGACCCCGCCGCCGCGCACGGCACGCTGCCGCCGGCGACGGCGCCGATCGAGCGGACGACCCTCGTCGAGACCCAGGACGTCGACGGGACGCTCGGCTACGGCGACACGCACACCGTCACCGGCGCGGGGCACGGCACCCTCACCTGGCTCGCCGGGCCCGGAACGGTGATCTCCAGGGGCCGGCCGGTGTACCGGGTGGACGACAGGCCGGTGCCGCTGCTGTACGGGAAGCTGCCGCTCTACCGGCCGCTCTCCCAGGGGACGGAAGGAGCCGACGTCGAACAGTTCGAACGCAACCTGCGGGCGCTGGGCTACACCGGGTTCACCGTGGACGACACCTACAGCGCCGCCACGGTCGCGGCGGTGAAACGCTGGCAGGACGACCTCGGCGTGGACGAGACCGGCCGGATCGAGCCGGGTGCGGCCGTCGTCGCGTCCGGCCGGATCAGGGTCGCCGAGCGGAAGGCCCACGTCGGCGACCGGATCGGCGGCCCCGTCCTCACCTGCACCGGCACGACCCGCGTTGTGAGCGTCGAGCTGGACGTGCAGTACCAGCGGCTCGTCAAGAAGGGCGCCGGCGTGGAGGTCGAGCTGCCGTCCGGCGACACCGTCAAGGGCGAGGTCGCCTCAGTCGGGAAGGTCGCGAAGGAGGGCAGGGAAGGCGAGCCGTCGACCGTCGAGATCGAGATCTCGGTCGAGTCGCAGAAGTCGCTCGGCTCCTACGACAAGGCGCCCGTCAAGGTGAGCTTCACCGCGAACCGGCACCGCGGCGTCCTCGCCGTGCCGATCGGCGCGCTGCTCGCCCAGGGCGACGGCGGCTACGCCGTCCAGGTCGTCGAGAACGGACGGGTCCGCACGGTCCCGGTGGAAACCGGCGTGTTCGCCGAAGGCGAGGTCGAGATCACGGGATCCGGCCTGAAGGAAGGCATGAAAGTCGGGGTGCCCTCATGACGGCCGTCGTGGAGTTGCGCGAGGTCACCAAGACCTATCCGGGCGGGGTCACGGCGCTGGACGGGGTGTCGCTGGCCGTCGAGGAGTGCGAGCTGGTCGCGATCGTCGGGCCGTCCGGGTCCGGGAAGTCGACGATGCTGCACCTGCTCGGCACGCTCGACCTGCCGAGCGCCGGGACCGTCATGGTCGAGGGCACGGACGTGTCGCGGCTGCCGGACCGGCGGCTGTCGGCGCTGCGCGCCCGCCGGATCGGGTTCGTCTTCCAGCAGTTCCACCTCGCGGCCGGCGTCAGCGCGCTGGACAACGTCGCGGACGGCCTGCTCTACGGGGGCGTGCCGCTCGCGCAGCGGCGCCGCCGGGCCCGCCGCGCGCTGGAGCGGGTCGGGCTCGGGCACCGCCTCGGCCACCGGCCGCACCAGCTGTCCGGCGGGGAGCGGCAGCGGGTGGCGATCGCCCGCGCGGTCGTCGGCGAGCCCGCGCTGCTGCTGGCGGACGAGCCGACCGGCGCGCTGGACTCGGCGTCCGGCGCGGGCGTCCTGGACCTGCTGCGGGAGCTGTCCGCCGGCGGCACGACCGTCGTGCTGATCACGCACGACCGGGACATCGCCGCGCTGCTGCCCCGCCAGGTGCGGATGCGCGACGGCCGGATCGTCCACGACGACACGCGGATGGAGGCCGCACGGTGACCGCGACGACCCCGCCCCGGCTCGGCCCGGGGGACGTGCTGCGCGTCGGCGCCGCCGGGCTGCGGTCCCGCCCGATGCGGGTGTTCCTGTCCGCGCTCGGCATCGCGATCGGGATCGCCGCGATGATCGGCGTGGTCGGCATCTCCACGTCCAGCCGCGCGCAGCTCCAGGCCACCCTCGACCGGCTCGGCACCAACCTCCTCACGGTCGGGCCCGGCAAGGACTTCTTCGGCGCGGACTCCGACCTGCCGGACGAGTCGGTCGGCATGGTGGCGCGGATGCCGGACGTCGAGTCGGCGTCGGCCACCGGCAGGCTGGACGACACCAGCGTCTACCGCAACGACCACATCCCGGAGGGGCAGAACGGCGGCATCGCCGTCCTCGCCGCCCGCCTCGACCTCCCGGAGACCGTCGGCCTCAGCATGGCCGCCGGCACCTGGCTCAATGTGGGCACGGCGAGATACCCGGCCGTCGTGCTCGGGGCGGACACGGCCGACCGGCTCGGCGTGGCGGCGCCGAACGTCCAGGTGTGGCTCGGCGCGCAGTGGTTCACCGTCGTCGGCGTCCTCGAACCGAACGAGCTGGTCCCGGAGATGGACTCCACCGCCCTCGTCGGCTGGGACGCCGCCGTCGCCCACCTCGGCTTCGACGGCCACCCCACCACCATCTACACCCGCGCCCGCGAGGACGCGGTGGAGACGGTCCGGAACCTGCTCGCCGCCACCGCGAACCCGCAGGCCCCGACCGAGGTGGAGGTCAGCCGCCCGTCCGACGCGCTCGCCGCGCGGAACGCCACCGACGAGGCGTTCACCGGCCTGCTCCTCGGCCTCGGCGGCGTCGCGCTGCTGGTCGGCGGCGTCGGTGTCGCCAACACGATGGTGATCTCCGTCCTGGAGCGCCGCGCGGAGATCGGGCTGCGCCGCTCCCTCGGCGCGACCCGCGGCCAGATCCGCCTGCAGTTCCTCACCGAGTCGCAGCTCCTGGCGGCGCTCGGCGGCGTCGGCGGCGTGGCCATCGGCATCGTCGTCACCGCCGTGTTCGCGGTGACGCAGGGCTGGCCGACCGTCGTCCCGGTATGGGCGATGGCCGGCGGGATCCTCGCCACCCTGCTCATCGGCGCTGTCGCGGGCCTCTACCCGGCCATCCGCGCGGCCCGCCTCGCCCCCACCGAGGCCCTGGCCGCCCCGTGATCACAGGAAGTCGCTGATCTGCGCGAGCCAGCGCGTGTAGTAGAGGCCGGTCAGCCCGTCGGGGATGAGCCGGGCCACGAATGAGGGCAGCCGGTTGAGGTCCTCGCTGCCGGCATGCCGGGCGACGATCCCCGCCTTGCGCGAGCGCTTCCGCTCGTACTCGCGCAAGGCGGCGGGGATGTCGCCCGGCATCCGGCGCAGGACGGCCGCCAGCATCCACGCGTCCTCCAGCGCCTGGTTGGCGCCCTGCGCGCGGGTCGGCGGCATCGAGTGCGCCGAGTCGCCGGCGAGCGTGACGCGCCCGTTTCCCCACCTTCTCGGCACCCGGTGCCGGTAGTGCGGAAACAGCTCCACGTCGGCCTCCCGCACCGCCGCCAGCACCTCGGGCACGGGCGCACACCAGTGCCCGAACCGCCGCCGGATCTCGGAGAGGGGCTCGGTGAGCGGCGGGTCGTCCGGCGACCAGGGCATGTCGAACCACCACTGCAGGAGCCCTTCCCCGGCGGGCATCAGCCCGACGCTCCCGGCCCGGCCGGCGATCATCAGCCCGGTGCGCGAGGACACCGCGTCGATCGGTATCGGCCCGAGCCCCTGCCACGTGCCCCACCCGGTCGGCTCGCCCGGATCGCCGCCCCACAGGTGGTCGCGGACCACCGAGCGCCGCCCGTCCGCCCCGACCACCAGATCGGCCTCGGCGGACGATCCGTCCGCGAACCCGACCCGCACCGTCTCACCCTCCTGGAAGACACCGGTGCAGGCGCGGCCGAACTCGACGACCCCGTCCGGCAGGGCGGCCGCGAGCCGTTCCAGCAGGCGCCTGCGCGGCAGGCAGATGTGCGGGTGCCCGTGCACCCGCGCCGCCCGCGCGACGTCGATGCTGACCAGGCGCCGCCCGTCCTCGGCCAGCTGCTCCAGGACGTCGATGGGGGCGCCGACCCCGTCCAGCGACACGCCGAGATCGCGCAGGACGCCGGTCCCGTTGCTCCACAGCGTCACCGCCGCCCCGCCGGTGCGCGGCTCGTCCGCCGCCTCGGCGACGCGCACCTCGTGCCCGTCCGCCAGCAGCGCCGCCGCCGCGGCCAGCCCCCCGACCCCCGCACCGATCACCAGTACCCGCATGACGCCTCCCGCCGCTCGTTATCACTACGATGATAGTACTAACCGGTTAGTGATAATCTGGCGGGGTGCCTCCACCGCAGAACCTGGAGCGCCGCCGCGCCATCGCCGACGCCGCGATCGAGGTGCTGGGACGGGCCGGGATCCACGGCCTGAGCCACCGCTCGGTGGACGAGCGGACCGGCCTCCCGCCGGGCACGGCCTCCAACTACTTCCGCAGCAGGGACGCCCTGCTCCAGGCGGCCGCCGACCGCGTGATCGAACTGCACAAGCAGGACATGACGGCCGCGACAGGCGGAACCGCGACCCCCGCCGACCGGGAGACCCTCATCGAACTGGTCGCGCTGTCGCTCCACTACTCGGCCACCGAGCAGCGCACCCGCTACCTGGCCGTCTACGAACTGACCCTGGAGGCGACCCGCCGCCCCCACCTGCGCGAGGCACTGGCCCAACTGGAAGAGCCCACCCTCGACTTCACCGTCCGGATGCACCGCGATCTAGGGCTGGAAACCTCCCGCGACCAGGTACGAGCGCTGATCACCCTCTACGGCGCAAGCCTGTTCGGCCTGGTGACCCGCCCGACCGGAACGGTCACCCTGGAAGAGGCCCGCACCCTCACCCGGGCCATGGTGAACGGCGCGCTGGACCCGGCGGGACATGCCGGAAGCCCGCCCCCGGGTGCCCAGGGACGGGCTTCAGTGCGGGAACGGCGTCAGGAGCGGACGCCGTAGAGGTGCTCCAGGGCGAGCTGGTCGAGGTGTTCGAAGGCGGTGCGGCGGGCGCCGAGGGCGTCGGCGTCGGCGGTGGCGCTGCGGACGGCGCGCCAGTCCTCGCCCTCGGCGAGGGTGGGCTGGGCGAGTTCGTCCAGCTTGGCCTGGCGCAGGGCGTCCTGGACGTCGGGGTCGGCGCGGAACGCGCGGACCTTGTCGCGCAGGATCAGCCAGTTGCGCATGCAGGCCGCGGCCGACTCCCACACGCCCTCGTCGTCCTCGGTGCGCGGCGGCTTGAAGTCGAAGTGGATCGGGCCGCTGTAGTCGCTGTTCTCGATGAGGTCGACGACCCAGAACGCGCCGCGCGTGTTCCCGGCGCCGAAGCGGAGGTCCTGGTCGTAGCGGGGACCGGTCTGCCCGTTCAGGTCGATGTGGAAGAGCTTGCCCTGCCACAGCGCCTGGGCGAGGCCGTGCGCGTAGTTGAGCCCGGCCATCTCCTCGTGCCCGACCTCGGGGTTCAGGCCGACCCTGTCGGCGTGCTCCAGGGTCTGGATGAAGGCGAGGGCGTGGCCGATGGTGGGGAGCAGGATGTCGCCGCGCGGCTCGTTCGGCTTCGGCTCGATCGCGAAGCGCAGGTCGTAGCCCTGGTCGGCGACGTAGGCGCCGAGGACGTCGAACGCCTCCTTGTAGCGGTCCAGTGCCGCCCGGACGTCCTTCGCGGCGCCCGACTCGGCGCCCTCGCGGCCGCCCCAGCACACATAGGTCTTGGCGCCGAGCTCGGCGGCGAGGTCGAGGTTGTCCATGACCTTGCGGAGCGCGAACCGGCGGACGTCGCGGTCGTTGGCGGTGAACGCGCCGTCCTTGAAGATCGGGTGGCCGAACAGGTTCGTGGTGGCGGTGGTGACGACGAGGCCGGTCTCGTCGAGGGCCTTGCGGAACGCGTCGATCTTCTCCTGCCGCTCGCCGGGCGAGGCGTCGAAGTCGAACACGTCGTTGTCGTGGAAGTTCACGCCGTAGGCGCCGATCTCGGCGAGCTTGCGGACGGCGCGGTCGGCGGGCATCGGCGGGCGGGTGCCGGGGCCGAACACGTCGACGCCCTGCCAGCCGACGGTCCAGATGCCGAACGAGAACCGGTCCTCGGGCGTCGGTGCGTAGTCGGTCATGGGAAACCTCCTCAGATCTCCGGGGCGGCGTCGCGCAGCGCGGCGTAGCGCGCCCGGACGTCCGCCGCGGTGCGGTCGCTGGTGTGTTCGGTGGCCGGCGGCGCGGGCCACGCGGGCGGTTCCGGCGTCCCCGCGAGCGCCCAGGCCGCCTGCCGGGCCGCGCCGAGCGCGACGTACTCGGCGGGCTCGGGCACGGTCACCGGCGTCCCGAGGATCGCGGGGGCCAGGGCGCGGACGGCCTCGGAGCGGGCGCCGCCGCCGATCAGCAGGGTGCGGCGGGGCCGGACGCCCTGCGCGGCGAGGTGGTCGACCGCGTCGGCGAGCGAGCACAGCAGCGCCTCCACCGCCGCCCGCGCCACGTTCTCGCGGGTCGCGTTCGCGGTGGTCAGGCCGGCGAGGACGCCGGACGCGTCGGGGCGGTCGGGGGTGCGCTCGCCGTCCAGGTAGGGGAGCAGGGTCACGCCGCCGGCGCCGGGTTCGGCGGCGAGGGCGAGCGCGGACAGCTCCGCCAGCGTGGCGCCGGTCATGGCGGCGGCGGCGGACAGGATCCGGGCGGCGTTCAGCGTGGCGACGAGGGGCAGGAACCGGCCGGTCGCGTCGGCGAACCCGGCGACCAGGCCGGAGGCGTCGGCGGCGGGCTCGTCCGCGACCGCGAACGCCGTCCCGGACGTGCCGATCGACACCACGACGTCGCCCGGCCGCAGCCCGAGGCCGAGCGCGGCGCCCATGTTGTCGCCCGTCCCGGCGCCGAGCGCCGCGCCCCAGGACGTCTCGCCGACCTTCTCGCCGGGCGCGGCGACGCGCGGCGTCGCGGCGTCGCGGCCGAGCGCGGCGCGCAGCAGGTCGGGCAGGTACGCGCCGGCGGCGGGGGACCAGTAGCCGGTGCCGGACGCGTCGCCCCGGTCGGTGACCGGCTCGGACGCGCCGAGCCGCAGCGTCAGCCAGTCGTGCGGGAGCATCACCCGCTCGGTGCGGCGCGCGTTGGCGGGCTCGTTCTCGGCCATCCACCGCAGCTTGGTCACGGTGAACGAGGCGACCGGGACGCTGCCGGTCCGCTCCGCCCACGCCTTCGCGCCGCCGAGTTCCTCGACGAGCGCGCGGGCCTGCGGAGCCGACCGGGTGTCGTTCCACAGCAGCGCGGGCCGGACGACCTCGCCCGTGCCGTCGAGCGCGACCATGCCGTGCTGCTGGGCGGCGACGGCGACCGCGTCGGCCCGCTCCAGCAGCTCCCGGGCGTGCGAGAGCGCGCTCCACCAGTGGTCGGGGTGGCATTCGGTGCCGTCCGGATGCGGTGCGGACGCCTCCGCGACCACGGTGCCGTCCGCAGCGCGGCACAGGACGACCTTCGTCGACTGCGTCGAGGAGTCGACGCCCGCGACCAGGCTCTCGGCCATCCCGTCCCCTTTCGTAAAGAGCTTGGACTAATTAACCTAGCAGAGGGCCGCCGCCCTGCCTATAGTCGCGTTTCATTTAGGGTTGATCCATGACAAAGTCCGCGAACGCCCCCGTCCGGCACGCGACGATGCGCGAGCGGAACCTCGCCGTCGTCCTGGAGCACGTGGCCCTCCACCAGCCCGTGACCAGAGCGCGGCTCGCGGAGCTGACCGGCTTCACCAAGACGACCGTGTCCAACCTCGTCGCCCTGCTGGAGGGCGCCGGGCTGGTCCGGGACGGCGCGCCCGTCCACGAGGGGGAGCGCGGGCGTCCCGGCGTCGGCGTGTCCCTGCACGGCGACGGCGCCGCCGGGCTCGGCCTCGAGGTGAACGTGGACTACCTGGCCGCCTGCGTCCTCGACCTCGCCAAGCAGGTCCGCTACCGGCACGTGATCAGCTCCGGCAACCGCGGCCGCGAGCCCGGCGCCGTCCTCGCCGCGCTGTCCGCGCTCGCCGCCGAGGCGGTCGCCGCCGCCGCCGCGCAGGGCCTCACCGTCGCCGGTGCCGCGGTCGCCCTGCCCGGCCTGCTCGACCGCGAGAACGGGGTGGTGCGGCACGCCCCGAACCTCGGCTGGACCGACGTCCCCGTCACCGGCGCGCCCGGCCTCGCGACGGCGCTGCCGGCCGAGTACGACAACGAGGCCAACCTCGCCGCGCTCGGCGAACTGTGGTTCGGCGGCGGCGCCCGCTTCGGCGACTTCGTGCACGTGTCCGGCGAGATCGGGATCGGCGCCGGCATCGTCGTGGACGGGCGGGTGTTCCGCGGCGCGCACGGCTTCGCCGGCGAGCTCGGGCATCTGGTCGCCGACCCGGCCGGGCCGCCCTGCTCGTGCGGCGGGCGCGGCTGCCTGGAGCAGATCGCCGGCCAGGAGGCGGTCCTGCGCGCGGCCGGGCTGCCCGCGACGCGGCCGGCCGGCGGGCCGGAGGGCTCGGTCGGCCGGCTCGTGGAGCGGCTCACCGCCGGCGACGCGGCCGCGCTGGAGGCGGTGGCCCGCGCCGGCCGCGCGCTCGGCGGCGCGCTCGCCTCGGTCGTCAACCTGATCGACCCCGACACGATCGTGCTCGGCGGCGTGTTCTCCCCGCTGTCGCCATGGGTGCGGCCGCCGCTCCAGGACGTCCTCGCGAACGGCTCCGGCGCGCTGCGGCGCGGCGTTCCGCCGGTCGAGGTCTCCGGGCTCGCCGAGGGCGCCGCCGTCCTCGGCGCCGCCGGCCTCGTCGTGGAGCGCGTGATAGCCGACCCCGCCCTCCTGCTCTGAACAACCGTTCACCTGCGGCGTGTTGTTGTTATCAGGCGGGCGATAACAACAACACGCCGCAGGTCAACGAAGCGGGGTGTACTCGAACCAGGCGAAGTCGGCGTGGTTCGTGCTCGCCCGGCCGCCGGACGTCGCGTAGAGGCCGATGTAGGTGCCGGTGAAGCCGCCCGCGACCTGGCTGGTGAGGATGTCGCCGTCCACGGGATCGCCGAGCGGCGTCCAGACGCCCGGCTCCACGCTGCAGGTCGCCTGGTACCAGCGGCCGTGCGCCTCGAAGCCCAGCCCGACCGGCCCTGAAACGGCCGGTCCTCGCGCGAGGACCGTTTCGATGCCCTGCTCGCGCTTGACGAGGCGCAGCCCCATGCTCGTCGACACCAGCAGGACGTGGAAGTCGCCGTTCTGGACGAGCGCGAGCCCCGCCGACTCGTCGTCGGCGGGAGCGAAGTCCAGCGCGGTGAAGGCGGCGAAGTCGTGGTGCTGCTGCCGCCGCCCGACGAACGACGGGTTGCCGGGGTCGGCGAGGCTCTCCGGGCGGACGCGCAGCCGCAGGTGCCCGGGACGTTCGGCCAGGCTCCACCACCGTTCCCGCGGTGTCCGCAGCATGTTCCAGGCCGGGTCCAGCTCGGGCCCGTCGAACTGGTCGCAGACCGGGGCCGCCGGCCACGGGTGCGGCGGGAGCGCGGGCACCGGGTGGCTCGCCTCCAGCCGGCCGGCGGTGACCGGCCACCCGTCCTCCCAGCCGACCGGCGCCAGGAACGTCTCCCGGCCGAGGGCGCACCGGTCGCCGTGGTGCGGGCGCATCGCGAGCAGCACCGTCCACCATTCGCCGCCCGGCGTCTCCACCAGGTCGGCGTGCCCGGCGCCGACGATGGGATGGCCGGCGCCGAGGTTGCGGTTGGTCAGGATCGGGTTGCGGGGATTCCCCTCGTACGGGCCGGTCACCGCGTCGGCGCGCGCGACCATCACGGCGTGGTCCAGGGCGGTGCCGCCCTCGGCGGTGAGCAGGTAGTACCGCCCGCCGGCCTTGTAGAGGTGGGAGCCCTCCGACCAGATCGCGCCCTTGAGCGCCCCGTCCCAGATCACGTGCTCCTCGCCGGTCAGCGCGAGCGCCGCCGGGTCGAACTCGCGCAGCCAGATCTCGGTGTGCCCCTCGTACCGGCCGGTCGGCCGGGTGCCGGTGCACCAGGCGCGGCCGTCGTCGTCGAAGAACAGGGACGGGTCGATGCCCTCGCCGTCCAGCCGGTGCGCCTGCGACCACGGGCCGGCCGGGTCGGAGGCGGTCATCACGAAGTGGCCGGACCACTCGGCCCCGTCCACGAGCGTGCAGACGAGGTAGAAGGTGCCGTCGTGGTGGCGGAGCGTCGGCGCGTAGAGGCCGCCGGACGCCGGGACGCCGTCCAGCGGGAGCTGCTCCGGCCGGTCGAGCGCGTGCCCGATCCGCCGCCAGTGCACCAGGTCGCGGCTGTGGAACACCGGCAGGCCGGGGAACCACTCGAACGTCGACGTCATCAGGTAGTAGTCGTCGCCGGTGCGGCAGATCGACGGATCGGGGTGGAAGCCCGGCAGCACGGGGTTGCCGAACATGCCGGACGCGGGGCCGCCGGGCAGGGTCAAAGCGGCGTCACCTCCACCGGCACGGTGAGGACGCGGTCCGTGCCGAGTTCCCGGACCGGGCCCTCCAGCGTGAAGGATCCCGCCAGCGGCAGGTCGGCGCTCGACCGCCCGACCGCGACCTCCACCACGCCGGGCTCGACGATGCGGCGCAGGTCCGGCCCGGTGAAGGAGGTCCGGTCGGCGTGCACCTGGAACGCGACGCGGGCCGCCGCGCCCGGCTCCAGCCGGACCCGGGCCCACCCGGCGAGCCAGCGCGCCGGCCGCACCACGGACGCGACCGGGTCCGACAGGTACAGCTGCGCGACCTCGGTGCCCGCCCGGTCGCCGGTGTTGCGGACGACCGCGCTGACCGTGACCGTGCCGTCGGTGGCGGCGCGCTCGCCGACCTCCAGGTCCCCGTACTCGAACGTCGTCCAGGTCAGGCCGTGGCCGAACGGGTAGAGCGGGACGGGGTCGACCGTGCTCCAGTCGTGCCCGCCGTCCATCGGCGCCCGCAGGTAGGTGACGGGCGGGCCGGACGCGCGGCGCGGCACACTGATCGGCATCCGCCCGGACGGGTCGACCCGCCCGGCGAGGACGCCCGCGACCGCGCGTCCGCCCTCCTCCCCGGGGAAGAACGCCTGCACCACGGCGGCGGCCCGGTCGGCGATGCCCTCGATCGCGTACGGCCGGCCGGTGAGCATCACGATGACCGTGGGCGTGCCGGTGTCCAGGACGGCGTGGGCGAGCTCCGCCTGCCGTCCGGGCAGCGCGAGCGTCTCGACGTCGCAGCCCTCGCCGGAGGTGCCGCGGCCGAAGAGCCCGGCCCGGTCGCCGAGCACGAGCACGCACACCTCGGCGTCCCGGGCCGCCGCGGCGGCGGCCTCGATGTCGGCGTCGTCGGCGACGAGCACGTCCTTGGAGCCCGCCACCCGGACGCCGGGCAGCTCATCGCGCAGCGCGTCCGCCACGGCGGGGATGTCCACGCCGAGCGGCAGCTCGGGATGCTGGCGGCCGACGTGGCTCGGGAACGTGTAGCAGCCCATCATCCCGAACGGGTCCTCCGCGAGCGGCCCCGTCACCACGACACCGTCGCCGGAGCGCAGCGGCAGCACGCCGTCGTTGGCCAGCAGGACGACCGACTCCTCGGCCAGCCGCCGCGCGAGCGCCCGGTGCGCGGGCGGGTCGAAGTCCAGTGCCGCGCCGTCCCCGTCCGCGGCCTGCTGCCGGGGCACGCCGTCCAGGAGGCCGAGCTCGGCCTTCATCGCCAGCACCCGCCCGGCGGCCCGGTCCAGCAGCTCCTCCGGGACCGCGCCGGAGCGGACCAGCTCCAGCAGCGGCTCGCCGTAGCAGCGGACGGTCGGCAGCTCCACGTCGATCCCGGCGTGCAGCGCGAGGGCGCCGGCCTCGCCCCGCGACCCGGCCACCCGGTGCCGCGTCTCCAGGAACGAGATGCCGAAGTAGTCGGCCACGACGAGCCCGGTGAAGCCCAGCTCGTCGCGCAGCAGCCCGGTCAGCAGCCGCTCGTCGGCGGCGGCCGGCATGCCGTCCACGTCGGTGTAGGAGTGCATGACCGAGCGGGCGCCGCCGTCGCGCAGCGCCATGACGAACGGTTCGAGGATGATGTCGGCGAACTCGCGCGGCCCGATCGGGGTCGGCGCCATGTTCCGGCCCGCGCGGGAGGCGGAGTAGCCGGCGAAGTGCTTCAGCGTCGTGACGATGCCGGACCGTTCCATGGCTCTCACATAGGCCGTGCCGAGGACCCCGACGAGATACGGGTCCTCGCCGATGCACTCCTCCGTCCGGCCCCAGCGGGCGTCGCGTACGACGTCCAGCACCGGCGCGAGACCCTGGTGGACGCCGGCCGCCCGCATCGAGGACCCGATCGCGGCGGCCATCTCGCCGACCAGGTCGGCGTCGAAGGTGGCGCCCCACGCCGGCGGGCTCGGGAAGACGGTGGCGCCCCACGTCATGAAGCCGTTGAGGCACTCCTCGTGCGCGATCGCGGGGATGCCGAACCGGTTGCCGGCGGCGACCAGGCTCTGCAGCTCGCGCAGCCGGGCGGCGCCCTCGGCGGCCGGGACGGGCGAGGTCCCGAACACGCGGGTGAGCTGGCCGAGGCCGCGCTCGATGACCTCGTCCAGGGACGGGGCGGTCTCGTTCGAGTCGTCCTCCATCGGGGCCACGGGCTCGCCCGGCTCGGCGGGCATCGCCCAGAAGCCGGCGAGCTGCCCCGCCTTCTCCTCCGGCGTCATCCGGGCCAGCAGGTCGGCGACCCGCTCGGCGACCGGCGACCCGGGGTCCTGCCAGGGCTCGCGGGTCGCGCTCGCGGCCGGGACGGCTTCGGTCATCGTTCCTCCGTGTGGACC
>NZ_SMJW01000132.1 GCF_004348335.1 Actinomadura bangladeshensis
GTATTACCTCGGGCGTTATCGCCTTCGGCGGCGGGGGCGGGAGATCGTCGTGGGGCTGACGACGATCTGGGGGAACCATGTCGCATACCGCGATTCCGGCCGCCGGTGCGCGCGAGGCCGCGCGTCCGCGCGGCGCGACCACGGGGACGCTGCTGGTGCTGCTCACCGGCATCTTCATCACGACGCTCGACTTCTTCATCGTCAATGTGGCGATTCCCGACATTCAGGCCGAACTGCACGCGGGCGTCACCGCGGTCCAGTGGGTGGTGGCCGGGTTCGGGCTGGCGCTCGGCGGCGGGCTCATCACCGGCGGACGGCTCGGCGACCTGTTCGGACGCCGCCGGATGTACGCGCTCGGGCTGGCGGTGTTCACCGCCGCGTCCCTGGCGTGCGGAGTCGCCCCGTCGCCCGGATCGCTGATCGCGGCCAGGGTCGTGCAGGGGGTCGCGGCGGCGCTGCTGATGCCGCAGGTACTCGGGATCATCAACGGCGCGTTCACCGGGGAGCGGCGGGCACGGGCGTTCACCGCCTACGGGCTGGCGCTCGGGCTCGGCGGCGTGTTCGGGCAGCTCATCGGCGGTGCGCTGATCGAGGCCGATGTGTTCGGCAGCGGGTGGCGCAGCATCTTCCTGATCAACGTGCCGGTCGGGCTGGTGACGCTGGCGCTGGTCCGCCGGACGGTCCCGGTGCAGGCGCGCGGTACGGGCACGCGGCTGGACGTCACCGGGACCGTCCTGGTCACGCTCGGTCTCGTCGCGCTCGTCCTGCCGCTGATCGAGGGGCGCCGGCTGGGCTGGCCCGCCTGGACGTGGGCGTCGCTCGCCGCGTCGGCCGTCCTGCTGGCGGTGTTCGCGGCGTACCAGCAGCGCCTCGACCGGCGCGGCGGTGCGCCGCTGGTGGCGCCCGGCCTGTTCCGGGGGCGCTCGTTCCGGGTCGGCAGCGGCCTCGCCCTCCTCTACACGCTGGCCATGGCGTCCTTCTTCCTGTACCTCGCCCTCTACCTGCAGCAGGGGCGCGGACTCAGCGCACTGGAGTCGGGCCTGCTGTTCGCCGCGCTCGGTGCCGGATACTTCGCCGCCTCCACCCGCGCCACGGCCATCGCGGCGCGCATCGGACGGCAGGTCCTCGCGCTCGGCGCCGCCGTGCAGGCGACCGGCTGCCTGCTGCTGACCACCGCATTGGGAGACGGCATCGCCTGGCTGATCCCGGGTCTGGCGCTCGTCGGCGCGGGCATGGGGTTCGTGCTGGCTCCGCTGTCCGCGCTCGTCCTGTCCGGGGTGGACGAGCGGCACGCCGGGTCGGCCGCGGGCGTCCTGTCCACGGCGCAGCAGGTCGGCAACGCGCTCGGCGTCGCGCTGGTCGGCATCGTCTTCTACGGGGCCGCGGGCGGCGTCTCGGACGCCTTCGAGGCGTCCCTGCTTCCCGTGATGGCCTTCTGCGCCGCCACGGCCGCCCTGGCGCAGGCCCTTCCGCGGCGCTGACTCAGCCGAGGTCGATGATCGGGGTGTCCGGGGCGAAGTGCTCCACTGCGGCGGCCAGCCGGTCGCGGTCGAGGCGCCAGCCGTTCACCTGGCGGCTCGCCTTGGCGACCTCGGCGGGGACGTGGCCGGCCACCACCCCGTAAAGGAGGCGGCCCGCCTTGCCGACCGGCTTGTCGGCAGGGCGGTCCTCGTGCCGGAGGACGCCCACATACGGGATGTTCTGCGCGGCCTGCTGCTTCCACAGGACGACGGCCTTCACGTCCGCCCACGGGACGGACAGCAGCGACGCCCGGTACCGGAAGGGACCGCCGGCCACCATGATGCCCTCGGCGTCGACGCGGAAGGCGACCTGGCGCGAGAACGTCATGGCGAGGAAGACCACGCTTCCGGCGCCGAACAGCAGGACGCCGAGGACACGGATGTGGAGGGGGACCTCCGGCAGGAGGCAGCCGAGCATCAGGACCACGGAGCCGACCAGCAGAAGCGTGTTCTTCACCGTCGGGCCGTAGCGGACCTCGTAGACCTCACCGGGTTCCATCCCGATCACCTCCGTTGCGCCGAATGTACGGTGATCACGGCGCCGGGCCAAGGGGTGCCGGGCGCTTCGGTGACCCGGCTGGAAGAAGGACGTGCCGCCGCTGACGCAGTTACCGGAGCCGCCGATCCCGAGACCGATCGCGGTGGTGCCCGAGAAGTACGGTGAGCCCGGGGTGTCGCCGGGTTCGGCGCAGATGTTCGTCATGGCCAGGCCGGTGATCGTCCCCTCGGAGCGTGCAGCGGGCGCCGTTGGCCCCACGTACCTCCTGTGGGAGCCCAGGACGGTGACTCCCCGGAATGGTGCGTAGGACGGCGCGCTCCGGCAAGAGGACGAAGGTGCCGAGGTTGCGCGGGGGACGTCCGTCACATTCACGAACAGCACAGGTGGGAGGGGGTCCCGGAATCACCATGACCCCGCCGGGGTTCTCCGGACCATCCCATTGGGACGGACGGGAACCGGAGCGGGTGAGGATTCCAGGATGACCGAAAGCCGGGACGAGGCCGGACCGTTCGCCGGGCGGACGGCGTGGGCGCGGAGCCTGCGGACGCCGCTGCGGGAGTTCCTGCGCACCGAGACCGGCGGCGCCGTGTTCCTGCTGGCCGCGACGCTCGCCGCGCTCGCCTGGGCGAACATCGACGCGTCCTCCTACGAGGGGATGTGGGGGACGAAGGCGTCGATCCGGGTCGGCGATGCGGGCATCACGCGGGACCTGCGCGACTGGGTCAACGGCGGCCTGATGACGATCTTCTTCTTCGTGGTCGGGCTGGAGGCGCGCCGCGAGTACGACATGGGCGAGCTGCGCGACCGGCGGCGGGTCGCGCTGCCGCTCGCCGCCGGTCTCGGCGGGATGATGATCCCGATCGCCGTCTACCTGGCGTTCAACGCGGGGCGGTCCACCGCGCACGGCTGGGGCATCGCGATGTCGACCGACACGGCGTTCGCGCTGGGCGTGCTCGCGCTGGTCGGCCGCAACTTCCCGTCGCGGCTCCGCGTCTACCTGCTCACCGCCACCGTCGTGGACGACGTCGTCGCGCTCGCGGTGATCGGCGTCTTCTACAGCGAGGACGTCTCGCCGCCCGCGCTGCTGGCGGCCCTCGCGATCTTCGCGGTGATCGTGCTGATCCGCGCCGCCGGCATCCGGCAGTTCGGCGTCTACCTGATCCTGGGCGTGGCCACATGGGGTGCGCTGGAGTCGTCCGGCGTGGAACCGATCGTCATCGGGCTGGCGATGGGGCTGCTGACGTACGCGCATCCCGCCGCGCGCACCGACCTGGAACGCGCCACGGAGGTCTTCCGCCTCTTCCGGGAGCAGCCCACACCCGAGTACGCGCGCTCGGCGCAGACGGGAGTCGCCGCGGCGATCTCGCCGAACGAGCGGCTGCAGCTGGTGATCCACCCGTGGACGAGCTACGTGATCGTCCCGCTGTTCGCGCTCGCCAACGCCGGGATCACCATCAGCGGCGGCGTCCTCGGCCGCGCGTTCGCCTCACCGGTCACGCTCGGCATCCTGGTCGGCTACGTCGTCGGCAAGCCGATCGGGCTGCTCGGCGCCTCCTGGCTGGTGACGAAGTTCAGCCGGGGACGGCTGCGCCCGCCGGTCGGCTGGGCCGCGGTCGGCGGCGGCGGCACGATCGCCGGGATCGGCTTCACGGTGGCGCTGCTGATCGCGACCCTCACCTTCACCGGCCCGCGGCTCGAAGAGGCGAAGATCGGCATCCTGTCCGCCGCGCTGTGCGCCACGATCGTCACCTGGGTCGTCGTCCGGCTGACCGGGCTGCTGCCCCCGAAGACGAGGCTGCGCGCCCTGCTCGGGACGTCGGAGACCATCATCGACCTGGCCGCACCTGTCGACCCCGAGCGCGACCACGTCCGCGGCCCGGCCCGCGCGCCGGTGACCGTGGTCGAGTACGGCGACTTCGAATGCCCCTACTGCGGGCAGGCCGAGGACGTCATCCGGGAACTGCTCGCCGGGCACGGGGACGTCCGGTACGTGTGGCGGCACCTTCCGCTGACCGACGTCCACCCGCAGGCGCAGATGGCGGCGCAGGCCGCCGAGGCCGCCGCCGAGCAGGGCGCCTTCTGGGAGATGCACGACCTGCTCCTCGAACGCCAGGACGCGCTACAGCCGAAGGACCTCGTCCGCTACGCAGGCGAACTGGGCCTCGACGTCGACCGGTTCCGCGCGGACCTGCGCACCGGCCTCGGCACCGACCGCATCGCCGAGGACGTCGACTCCGCCGACCTGAGCAGCGTCTCCGGCACCCCGACGTTCTTCGTCAACGGCCGCCGCCACATGGGCGCCTACGACATAGCCGACCTGACCGCCGCCGTGAAAACCGCCCGCAAATCCGCCGCCCTCCGCCCCTGACCTCAACTGTCCTCGGGGTTGTACATGGCGTCGTGCTGCTGGCGGGGGGAGCAGACGGAGGCGGAGGGGCAGGAGCAGCGGCGGGAGCCCACCTTGACCGTCACGCGGTCGCCGGGGACGTTGTAGCCGATCACCTGGCCCTCGCCCTCGGGGGTGCTCACGCGCGAGCCGAGGCGCGGGGCCTTCTCCTTGAACTCCATGTAGAGCGGGTGCTCGTACTTGAGGCAGCACATGAGGCGGCCGCAGGCGCCGGCGATGCGGAGGGGGTTGACGGGGAGGTCCTGCTCCTTCGCCATGCGGACGGAGACGGGCTCGAAGTCCTTGAGGAAGGTGGCGCAGCACAGGTCGCGGCCGCAGGGGCCGATGCCGCCCTGGAGGCGGGCCTCGTCGCGGGGGCCGACCTGGCGGAGTTCGACGCGGGCCTTGATGCCGCGGGCCAGGTCGCGGACGAGGGCGCGGAAGTCGACCCGGTGCGGGGCGGTGAAGTAGATCTTGAAGACGTTGTCGGCGTCGAGGAAGTCGACGCCGATGACCTTCATGGGGAGCTCGTGCCTGCGGATGAGGCGCTTGGCGATGGAGCGGCCCTCGGCGCGGCGGCGCCGGTTGGCCTCGTCGCGGGCGAGGTGCTCGTCGGTGGCGGGGCCGGCGCATTCGGGGAGGCCGTCGATGTCCTCCGACACCCACTGCGGCGCCCACACGCACTCGGCGACCTCGGGGCCCGAGTCGGTCGGGACGAGGACCTTGTCGCCGACCTTCGGGGTGTGCGGGCCCGGGTCGAGGTAGTAGAGCCGACCGTAACGAGTGAAGCTGACGGCCATCACCATGCCCACGGTTTCGCTCCGTTCGCCCGGTTTCGTGTGCTCCACGTTAGTCGCGGTGGCACGTCCGCTACCAGGTGGCGTCGGCGAGGTCCTTTCCGGGGACGGCCGGGACGTCCTTCGTGTAGAGGTCCCCCGCGGTCGCCAGGACGCCGCCGCCGGTGTGGGCGAGGTCGAGACCGGTGAGCGGACCCGTCACCTTCTGACGCCACAGGATCTTCGCGGGCTCGCCCGTGAGCGCGAAGGTCTGGACGGTCAGCTGGGTCTTGGCGACCGTGCCGACCACTGCCTGCTCGCCATTGCGCGTCAGGACGGCGTGCGAGCCGCCCTTGGGCAGCGTCATGACGGCCTTGCTGAGCTTGAGGTCGCCTGCGGCGCCGTTGGTGTCGATGGTGCGCAGCTGGTGTTCGGCCGAGCCGACCGGCGTCCAGACGAAGGAGAGGGTGGCACCGGACCACGAGAGGCTGTCGACACGGCCGGGGGATTTCGTCGTCCACGTCTTGCGGGCGCCTGAGCTGAGGGTCAGGACGTCCACCCGGCTGCGCTTGCCCGCGTAGGTGACGTAGGCGATGTGGTCCTCGGTGACGGCGATGTCCGACCAGGCCGTGGAGGCACCGGGGACGGCGGCCTCCGGGATGTCCTTCAGGTCTTGCGGGCTCCCGTCGTCGTCCAACTGGAGGCGCTGGAAGGTGACCTTGCCGTCGCCGTAGGACGCGACGATGTACGAGCCGTCGTCCTTCACGGCGGCGACGCGCTGGAAGCGGCGCCCCTCGGGCGGGGCCACCGGCAGCCCGACGTCGGCACCGGTGTGGACGTCGCGGACGACCAGCGCCGCGCCCCCGGCGGTGACCCCGACGACGAACCGGGGGTCGGTCTGCTCCGCCTTCGCGGCCGGCTTCGCCTCGTGCTCGTCGTCCCCGCCCCGCTGGTCGCGGTGCACCATGTCGACGCCGCCGCCGATGCACAGCGCCGCGGCCGCGGCCACGGTGAGCGGGATCAGGCCCTTCCATGAGCCGAGCCGGGTCCCCGGGTCCTCGCGCCTGCCGTCTGCCATGGGTTCGCCGCGCACCTGCCTCTCCAACGCTCCGTCGTTTCTACCTCATGTACGGCGCCGCAGACGCCCAGAAATGCGGAGTTATCGCATCGAAGCGAAGCCGCGAGCCGCGGGCTCATCGTAGGGGCCGCGCGCGCCTTCGGGGAGGGCGTCAGCCGAGGACGGCGCGGGCGGCGGCGACCAGGGACGCCCGGTAGGAGGCGCCGAACAGGGCCACGTGCACGAGGAGCGGATGAAGCTGGTGCAGCGGGACGCGGGACCGCCAGCCGTCCGCCAGGGGCGCCGCGTCGTCGTAGGCGGCCAGGACGGTTTCGAGGTGCGGAGTCCCGAAGAGGGCCATCATGGCCAGGTCCGTCTCGCGGTGCCCGCCGTGGGCGGCCGGATCGATGAGGAGGGCCCGGCCGTCCGTCCACTGGACGTTGCCCGACCACAGGTCGCCGTGGATCCGGGACGGCGGCTCCGGCGGCCCGGCGAGGTCCTCGATGCCGGCCATGACGCGCTCGACCAGGCGGACGTCGCCGGACTCCAGGTGCCGGGCGCCGAGGCGGAGGAACGGTTCGAGGCGGCGTTCGGCGTACCACCGCGGCCAGCCGCGGTCGTCCGGCGTGTTGTCGAGCGGGAGGTCGGCGATGAAGCCGTCCCAGGGCGCGCCGTAGGCGTCCGGGCGGTCGCCGGTGTGCAGGGCGGCCAGTTCGCGGCCGAGCCGTTCGGCCGCGTCCGCG
This sequence comes from Actinomadura bangladeshensis, assembly GCF_004348335.1. Lineage (GTDB taxonomy): Bacteria > Actinomycetota > Actinomycetes > Streptosporangiales > Streptosporangiaceae > Spirillospora > Spirillospora bangladeshensis. The sequence continues at coordinate 6,982 of NZ_SMJW01000132.1, forward strand.
GTCGGGGCGGACGGCGGCAGCCACGGCAGCACGAGCATGCCGTCGTCGGCGGCGAGCACGTCCGGGACGGGCGCCCCCGGCCCCGCCTCGCCCAGCCAGCGCAGGCCCGCGGCCTCGGCGGCGAACACCCCGGCCTGGCCGGCGGCCGCCTTGACGAACACCTCGCGGCCGTCGGCCAGGGACGCCCTGTGCAGCGTCCAGGCATGGCTGGAACCGAGGTCGCGCACGCTCGCGACCCCGGTCCCGAGGAGCTCCGCCAGCCGGTCGCGCACTCAGCGCTCCTTGAGCCCGGCGCGGATCTCCTCCAGGAGACCGGGCATCGCCGCCTCCACCTGCTCCAGGACGAGGTCGAAGTCGGCGCGCCCGCCGTAGTACGGGTCGGGGACGTCGAGGTCGCCGCCGGCGTCCGGGTCGAACTCGCGCAGCAGCCTGATCCTGCCGCGCGCCTCCTCGTCCGGCGCCATCGAGCGCAGCGCCCGCAGGTGCCCCTCGTCCAGCGCCAGGATCAGGTCGTACCGGCCGAACCAGGACGGGTCGAACTGCCGCGCGATGTGCGCCGACCGGTAGCCGGCCCGCCGCAGCGCCGCGATCGTCCGCTCGTCGGCGTCGTCGCCCGCGTGCCAGCCGCCGGTGCCGGAGCTGTCGACCTCGACCTCCAGCCCCTCCTCCTCGACGTGGTGGCGCAGGACCCATTCGGCCATCGGGGAGCGGCAGATGTTGCCCGTGCAGACGAACGTGACGCGGTACGACATGGCCCCATCATGCCCGAGGTCAGCGCCCTTCAACGATGACGGTGTCCACGCCGGGGGTGCCCAGCACGGCCCTCAGCACGTCCCTGCCGTCCGATCCCGGCGCGAGGGTCACCCTGAACGTCTCCGGAATGTCGCCGTTCTTGAGCATCTTGTCGATCCACGGCGAATCCCTGAACCGCTTCTCGAGGCGCTGACGCACCTCTCCCTTGTCCTCCAGCACGACGGCACGGACTGACGGGAGCGCCTCCAGTCGCTGCCGGGTCACCAGCTTCTGCGGCGCGGTCACATCCCGGCCGTTGCAGGACCGGTTCGCGGACGTCTTCAAGCAGAGGAACACCGAGATCTTCGGCAGCGTGGAGCCGGACGGAGACGGCGGGGCGGAGGGCGGGGCCAGCGGGCGGGCCGCATCGCCCGACGGGAAGGCGCCGCCGAGCACCGCTCCGCTCACGACGACGGCACCGGCGGCGGCCGCGGCGGCCACCGTCAGCATCGGGCGCGAAACCCGGCGGCGCCGCGCGGTGAACATCGGCTCCGGCACGTCCGCGGGGCCGATGGTGTCGCCGACGGTCTTCAGCGCGTTCCTGAGACGCTCTTCGGTGGCGTTCATTCCCCGCTCCCCAGAATCCGGCCCAGCGCGGCGATCGCCCGGGACGTGGTCGACTTGACGGTGCCGGGGCTGATCCCCATGGCGTCGGCGATCTCCTCGGCGGACAGGTCGCAGAAGTAGCGCAGCACCAGCGCCTCCCGCTGCCGGGCCGGGAGGCGGTGCAGCGCCTCCATGACCTCGCGCCGGTCCTCCCCGACCATCGCCGCCGCCTCGGCCGACCAGACGGGCGCCTCGTGGACGGTCCGGAACGGCCTCCGGCGGCGCCGCAGCGCCGTCCGCGACCCGTTCAGCACGGCCGAGCGGACGTACGTCAGCGCGCGCTCGCGGTCGCGCAGCCGGGGCCAGCGGCGGTACAGGCCGGCGAACGCCTCCTGGACGACGTCCTCGGCCGTCCCGCGGTCGCCGACCATCACCAGGGCGAGGCGCGTCAGCCCGAGCGCGTGCCCCCGGTAGAGGTCGGTGACCGCGGCGGTCGCGTCGCCGGGCGTCCCGTCCGCCGGGCCGCCCCGTTCGGCGAGCACCGTTTCAGTTTCCATGTCCCAGAGACGCCGCCGCGCCGCTCCGGTTGCTTCCGGCGCGGAAACTTCCGGAGAAAGAACACGACCCCCGGCCGGAGCCGGGGGTCGCGCCCTGGGGTGGGTCGAGCGGCGGGATCAGCGGTGGCCGACCGCGTTCAGCGCGTCGACGATGCCGTTCCCGAAGAAGCCGTTCTGCTCCTTCGTGCCCTCACAGGTCTGCGTCGAGGTGTGCTTGCCCGTCGAGGTGTACCAGACGTACTCGAAGGTCCGCGGGCTCGGGCATTCCTTGGCGGTCGCCGTGCTGCGCAGCACGCGCTCCACGTAGTCCGGGCTGAGGGTGAGACCGCCCTGGCGGTCCCGGTGCCCGTACTTGCTGACGATCAGCGCGGCGACGCCGACCGCGTGCGGCGACGCCATCGACGTGCCCTGGATCGACTGGTAGTAGGCGCAGTCGTCGCCCTTGCAGCTGCGGATGATGTACGGCACGTTCGGCGTCCCGTCGGCGTTCAGCTCGCCGCGGGCCTTCGCGAGCCGCTCGGGGTAGGCGGCCCAGATGCCGGCCTTGTCGTCCGGCCGCTGGTCCGCGGTGTCGACCTTGTCGCCGCCGGGCGCCGCCACCGCGACGTACCCGTTGCCGAAGCTGCTGTAGTACGACTTGCGGGTGGACGGGCCGGTCGCCGAGATCGGGATGACGTGCTCGCCCTCGGACGGCATCGACACGCAGCTCGCCGGGACCGTCCGGTCGTGCGGCGCCTCACCCGGCGTGGACGGGAAGTCGGGGCTGCTGTCGTCGGTGTTCGTCTTGGTGTAGTCGACGAAGTCGTTGCCGGCCGCGGAGATCAGCGTGACGCCGCGGTCGTGCGCGAAGTCCAGCGCGCGCTGCGTCGCCTTGATGATGGTGCGCTGCTCGAGCTGGTCCTCGGGGCTGTCGGCCGGGTTGTCGCCGCAGTTCCACAGCCACGGGTCGACGTAGTAGCTCATGTTGACGACGTCGATGCCGTTCTTGGCCGCGTAGGTCAGGCCGTCCACGGTCGGCTGCAGGAAGAAGTAGCCGGAGTCCTGGCCGACGCGCAGGTTGACGATCGAGACGTTCGGCGCGACGCCCGCCATGCCGAGCCCGTTGCGGGGCGAGGCGATGGTGGACGCGACGTGCGTGCCGTGGTCGTTGTCGTCCCAGTCGACGGGGTCGACGCAGGACGTGAACTCGCAGGGGCCGTCGACCTCGTTGCCGTTGGCGTCCGTCGGGATGTCGTGGGTGAAGTTCCGGCTGAGCTTGCGGTTGAAGTTCGGCTTGATGTCCGGGTGGTTGCCGTCCACACCGGTGTCGAGGACGCCGACCAGCACGCGCTTGTCGCCCGGCTCCTTCTTGTACGAGCCGTTCGCCGTCGCGTGGATCTGCTTCATGTCCCACTGCAGGTCGGCGAGCGGCTCCTCGTTCTTGGACGGGGCGCCCTTGAGCGACACCGTGCTCTTGGCGCCGGTCATCCGCTCGACCTTCGCGGCCTTCTTCTTCTTGGTCTTCGGCGCCTCGCCGATGACCCGGTTGTGCGCGACGCCCTCCAGCGCCCGCTCCTTCATCACCGCGTGGATGAACTCGGGGTTGTCCGAGCGGACGGTCGCGACGCCCACGTCGCGGTTCTCGTGGACGATCTTGCCGCCGGCCTCGCGGACCGCGCGGTGGGCCCAGCCGAGGGGCACGCGCTCCTTGTAGAGGACCACGTACTCCGACACTTCACCCTTCGCCTGCGCTGGTTTCGGTTCCGCTGACGCTGGGACCGCGAGCGCCGCCATGGTGGCGACGGCGCACGCGGCGGAAATCAAGGCTCGCCGCAAAGCTGACCTCCTGGCCGTGGGGGAGCTAGCCCGGGATGTGGGGGTAAACCAGGCGAAGGTACGCGTGCGGCAGTTGAGAGTTGCGTACGGTTATGTAACGAAAGGATAGATCTCTTGTAAGCGCCCATCAGCCGGTGCGGAGCGCGAGCGTGAGCGACTCCACGGCCAGCAGCGGGTTGACGTTCGCCGCCAGCCGCTCCCGGCACGCCATGATCGCGTCGAGCCGCCGGAGCGTGTCCTCGGGACGGCCGTTCTGCGCCGCCGTCCGCAGCTCCGGCCCCAGGTCGACGTTGACCAGCTCCGTGCCCGCCCCCAGTTGCAGCGTCAGCACGTCCCGGTAATAGGACGCGAGATCGAGCAGCGTCCGGTCGAGCGAATCGCGCTCCAGCCGGGTCGCGCGTGACTTCTGCCTGGCCTCCAGCTCCTTGAGCGCACCGGCCGTGCCGCGCGGCATCCGGCCCTTCGCGCTCTCCCCCAGCGCCTGCCGCAGCGCGGACGTCTCCGCCTCGTTCAGCTCCTCCGTCTGCGCCTTCGCCTCCGCCTTCGCCGCCGCGACCAGCGACTCCGCCGCGGCCACGGCCGGGCTCACCGCCGTCAGCCGGCGCGGCACCGCCAGCACCTCGGCGCGCCGCCGCCGCGCCTGCGCGTCGGTCGCCAGCCGGCGCGCCCGGCTGATGTGCCCCTGCGCGGCCCGCGCGACGACGTCCGCGGTCTCGCGGTCCACCCCGTCGCGCAGGGCGAGGACCTCGGCGACCGCGTCGATGGGCGGCGTGCGCAGGGTCACCAGGCGGCACCGCGACCTGATCGTCACGAGCAGGTCGTCCGGGGACGGCGTGCACAGCAGCCACACCGTCCGGGCGGGCGGCTCCTCGATCGCCTTCAGCAGCGCGTTCGCCGCACCCTCGGTGGCGCGGTCGGCGTCCTCGAACAGGACGATCTGCCAGCGTCCGCCGGTCGGCGCCGACGCCGCCCGCAGTACCAGCGCCCGCGCCTCCTTGACCCCGTACGACAGGCCCTGCGGGCGGATGACCTCCACGTCGGCGTGCGTGCCCTGGAGGATCTGGTGGCAGGACGCGCAGTGCCCGCATCCGCGCGGCGTCTCCGCGCACTGCAGCGCAGCCGCGAACGCCCGCGCCGCCGCGGACCGTCCGGCGCCGGGAGGCCCGGTGAACAGCCACGCGTGCGCCAGGCCGCTCGTCCCCTCGGCGGCCGACGACAACTGCTCGACAACGGGCCCCTGCCCGACCAGGTCGTCCCACACGCTCATGGGATAGAGGCTACGCGGATCAGAAGTCGCGGATGGCAGGGAAGGTGCTCGTCGCGTCCTCGGTGCCGGCCGGGACGGGGTCGGGCAGGATCTCGCGGATGCGGTACTGGATCTCCCGGCTCAGCTCGCCCTGCGGGCGGCTCGCGTCCAGGATCAGGTAGCGGTCCGGGTCGGCCTCGGCGAGGGCGCGGAACCCGGCGCGGACGCGCTCGTGGAAGTCCTGCGGCTCGGACTCGATCCGGTCGGCGGGGGCGGGCAGCCGGCGCAGCCCGGCCTCCGGCGGGATCTCCAGCAGGACGGTGAGGTCCGGGACGAGGCCGCCGGTCGCCCAGGCGTTGACGCGGGCGATGTCCTCGACCGGCTGCTGCCGCCCGAACCCCTGGTAGGCGAGGGACGAGTCGACGTACCGGTCGCTGACGACGATCGCGCCCCGCTCCATCGCCGGGCGGATCACGTTGGCGATGTGGTCGGCGCGGTCGGCGGCGTACAGCAGCGTCTCGGCGCGGTCGGACAGCCCGGTCGTGTCGCGGTCGAGCAGCATCGCCCGCAGCCGCATGCCGATCTTGGTGGCGCCGGGCTCGTGCGTGGTGACGACGTCGTAGCCGTGGTCGCGGAGCCAGATCGCGGCGAGCCGCGCCTGGGTGGTCTTGCCCGCGCCCTCGCCGCCCTCGAACGCGATGAACACGCCGCGCTCCCGGTGGACGGGCTGCTGCGCCGCCTCCGCGGCGGCCTGCGGCGGGGTGTAGACCTCGCCGTGCAGGGCGGCGCACAGGTCGGGGACGAGCGGGATGCCGCGCCGGTCGTCCAGCCGCCGGTACGCGGGCAGCCCGCACACCAGCGCCACGACCGCCGCGATCAGCAGCGCCGCGCCGGACCCGGCGACGTCGTAGACGCCGCCGCCCAGCTCGATCCGGTGCGCGCCGAGCGCCCCGGCGACCAGCGGGACGGCGATCAGCGCGACGAACGCGGTGACGAGCGCGACGGAGCGCAGGTAGGCGACCGGGCGGGCGTCCTCGGGCGCGTCCGGGTCGGTCACCGCGGCGGTGGCCGTCGACCAGGCGGCCCCCGCGAACACGCCGAGGAACGCCGTCATGAACACGACGACGACCAGGTTTTGGACGAGGGCCAGCACGACCAGCGCCAGCGCTGCGGCGACCACGGCGAGCCCGAGGAGCCGGCGGCGGCTGAACGGGACGAGGGCGCGCGGCCCGAGGAACATCCCGAAGCCGAGCCCGAACGCCAGCCCGGCGAGGACGGTGCCGTAGCCCGCGTCGCCGCCCCCGAGCACGCCGGTGTGGACGCGGGCGACGGCGACGACCGCGCCCGCCGTGAGCGACACCGCGGCGATCGCGAGGCCGGTGCCGCGCGCGGCGGCCGTCCCCGGGCCCTGGAACAGCAGCTTCAGCGGGGCCGGCACCGGCGCCATCGCCGTGACCGGGATCTCCCGGATCATCGCGACGGCGGCGGTCGACAGGGCGAAGATCCCGGCCGTCACGTAGAGGGCGAGGTCGGCGCGGGAGCCGCGGCCGAGCATCCCGTCGGCGATCAGGGCGAGGACCGCGAACAGCACGGCGGCGGCCGGGGCCGGGCCGAAGACCGCGCGGGACGCGGTGCGGGCGGCGCGCGGCTCCTCGTCCGGGAGCAGGGCGCGCAGCGACGAGCGCGCCGCCGCCGCCCAGAGCAGGCTCAGGCAGGAGACCAGGAACGCGGCCGCGAGCGTCCAGGCGAGCAGGTCCACGAGCGGCACCGTGACGACGATCACCAGCCGCAGCACGTCCGCGATCATCAGCATGAGGCGGCGGTCGACGCGCCCGGCGAGCGGCCCGGCCAGCGGGGCGAGCAGCACCGCCGGCAGCAGCATCAGCGCCAGCGTGCCGCCGACCGCCTGCAACCGTGTGGACACGTCGTCGTCGCGGGTCAGCATCGCGGCCATCGCGGTCAGCGCGGGGACACTGAGCCACTGCGCGAGGCCGGCCAGCGACAGCGCGCTCCGCAGCCGCCGGAAAGGCCCGCTCGGCGGAGCCGACGAGGGTGACGAAACGCCCGGCGGCTGTGACGCTGCGGGGTGCGGCCGGGGTGCGCCCGTTCTGGTCATGTCGGTCAGGGTATCGGCCTAGATGTCCCTAGGAACCGGACTTCGCGGAGGTTCGGCGGCGGGGCGTCGTCTTCTTCTTGCCGCCGCCCGCGGCCACCTTCTCGCGGCGCTCGGCGAGCAGTTCCGCGGCCCGCTGGATCGTGATCGACTCGACCTCGTCGCCCTTGCGCAGGCTCGCGTTCGTCTCACCGTCGGTGACGTACGGGCCGAACCGGCCCTCCTTCACCACCACCGGCTTCTCGCTCGCCGGGTCCTTGCCCAGCTCGCGCAGCGGCGCGGCGGCCGCGGCCCGGCGGCCGCGCTGCTTCGGCTGCGCGAACAGCTCCTTCGCCTGCTCCAGCGTGACCGTGAACAGCTCGTCCTCGGAGCCGAGCGAACGGCTGTCGGTGCCCCGCTTGATGTAGGGGCCGAACCGGCCGTTCTGCGCGGTCACGGGCTCGCCGTCCAGCTCGCCGAGCGTGCGCGGCAGCGACAGCAGCTTCAGCGCGTCGTCCAGCGTGACCGTGTCGAGCGACATCGACTTGAACAGCGAACCGGTGCGCGGCTTGGGGGTGTCGGCCTTCTTCGTCCGCTTCTTCCCCTCGGCGGGCGGCGGCGCCTCGGGCAGGATCTCGGTGACGTAGGGCCCGAACCGGCCCGACTTCGCGACGATCACGTGCCCGGTCGCCGGATCGGTGCCGAGCTCCCGGTCGCCGGACGGCTGCGCGAGCAGCTCCTCCGCCTTCTCGGCGGTCAGCTCGTCCGGCGCGATGTCGTCGGGGATGTTGACGCGCTCGCCGTCGCGGTCGAGGTAGGAGCCGTACCGCCCGACCCGCACCACGATGTCGGTGCCCTTGATCGGGAACGAGCTGATGCCCTTGGCGTCGATGTCGCTGATGTCGCCGACGAGCTCTTTCAGCCCCTCTTCCCCGTTGTCACCGAAGTAGAACCGGTTCAGCCAGGGGACGCGCTCGGCGTCGCCGCGGGCGATCTCGTCGAGACCGTCCTCCATGTGGGCGGTGAAGTCGTAGTCGACCAGGTTGCCGAAGTGCTGTTCCAGCAGGTTCACCACGGCGAACGCCAGGAACGACGGGACGAGCGCCGTGCCCTTCTTGAACACGTACTCGCGGGCCAGGATCGTCCCGATGATCGAGGCGTACGTCGACGGCCGCCCGATCTCCCGCTCCTCCAACTCCTTGACCAGGCTGGCCTCGGTGTAGCGGGCCGGCGGGCGGGTCGAGTGGCCCTCGGCGTCCACCGCGGCCGCGGTCAGCGGGTCGCCCTCGGCCAGGTTCGGCAGCCGCCGCTCCTGGTCGTCCCGGTCGGTGGACGGGTCGTCGGCGCTCTCCACGTACGCCTTCAGGAACCCGTAGAACGTGATCGTCTTACCGGTCGCGCCGAACTCGGCCCGCTCGTTCCGCGTCGACGTCCCGGTCACCCGGATCGACACCGACTGGCCCAGCGCGTCCTTCATCTGGGACGCGATCGTCCGCTTCCAGATCAGCTCGTACAGCCGGAACTGGTCGCCGCTGAGGCCCGTCTCCGCCGGGGTGCGGAAGGTGTCGCCCGCCGGGCGGATCGCCTCGTGCGCCTCCTGCGCGTTCTTGACCTTGGACGCGTAGACGCGCGGCTTGTCCGGGACGTACTGGCCCCCGAACAGCGCCGCCGCCTGCCGGCGCGCCGCCGTGATCGCCGTCTCCGACAGCGTGATCGAGTCGGTGCGCATGTAGGTGATGAAGCCGTTCTCGTACAGCTTCTGCGCGACCGACATCGTGTACTTCGCGGAGAAGTTCAGCTTGCGGCTGGCCTCCTGCTGGAGGGTCGTCGTCCGAAAGGGAGGGTACGGGCGCCGCGTGTACGGCTTCTGCTCGACGGACTTGACCTCGTACGGGCGGTCGCGAAGCCGCTCGGCCAGGGCCCGCGCCGCGTCCTCGTCCAGGTGGAGCGCGTCCCTGGTCTTCAGGGTGCCGTCGGAGGCGAAGTCGCGGCCCTGCGCGACGCGCTTGCCGTCCACGCTGACCAGCCCGGCCTTGAAGACCTTGGGCTCTTCGTCCTTACCGGTGTCGAACTGGCCCGCGATGTCCCAGTAGTGGGCGGGGACGAACGCGATCCGCTCCCGCTCCCGCTCGACGACCAGCCGCGTCGCCACCGACTGGACGCGGCCCGCCGACAGCTTCGGCATGACCTTCTTCCACAGGACGGGGCTGACCTCGTACCCGTAGAGGCGGTCGAGGACGCGGCGCGTCTCCTGCGCGTTCACCAGCGGCATGTTCAGCTCGCGCGGATTCGCGGCGGCGCGCTGGATCGCGTCCTTGGTGATCTCGTTGAAGACCATCCGGTGCACGGGGACCTTCGGCTTCAGGACCTCCTGGAGGTGCCAGGCGATCGCCTCGCCCTCCCGGTCCTCGTCCGTCGCCAGGTAGAGCTCGTCGGCCTCGGCGAGCAGCTTCTTGAGCTTCTGCACCTGCTGGCGCTTGTCGGTGTTGACCACGTAGAGCGGCTCGAACTCGCGCTCCACGTTCACGCCGAGCTTCGCCCACGGCTCGCCCTTGTACTTGGCCGGCACCTCGGAGGCGCTTCCCGGGAGGTCCCGGATGTGGCCGATACTGGACTCCACGACGTAGCCGCGGCCCAGGTACCCCGCGATCGTCTTCGCCTTCGCGGGCGACTCGACGATCACCAGGCGCGTACCCGCGCCGTTGCCCTTCGCGGTGCCGTTCTTGGCTGGCACAGTCGCTCCAACCTCGCTGTCTCGATCCTCTTACACAGGCTCTTTCTTACCGGCTTCGTACAACGTCGCAGGACGGCGCGTTCATGCCCGCGCACACCTCGACCATCGCGCCGCCCCACGGAAGACGGGAATCTCACCGCCCCGCGCCCCAGACAGGATGACATGCCGCCGGGCGCCGCGCGGACCGGGACGCCACCGAAGGGTGCCGTACGCACGGTAGACCAAGTAATAATGGTCTCAATGGCGGAGTACACCTACCTCGTCCTGTCACTGCCCCGCGGTACCACGCGTGATACCGCCCGGCAGATCCTGACCGAGCACGCGGAACGCGGCGGCTGGGAAATCGATCGGTTGCGCCTCTACCCGGACGGCCGCCGCCGTATTCAGCTCCGCCGCAAGGTCATCCGCGCGGTCCGCACGTTCTGACCGGTTCCCGGGCGGAGCGTAGCACCCCGCTGACGTACCGTGGCACGGCTTCGCCCGCCCCGGACCGCGCCTCCGGGACGGGCGAAGATCTACCGGGCCCCGCCGCTCAGCGGCGCCCGTCCGGCCGGACCCGCCGCGCCAGCGTCAGCGCCCCGGCCAGCACGCCCAGGACCCCGCTCGCGGCGAACGCCCACAGCGACCCGGCCCCGTCCGAGACGGTCTCCTCGGCCGCGACGTTGCGCACCGGCCCGATCCCACCCGTCCCCGGGACGGCCTCGTGCCCCGTCGCCGGCGCGGAGGGCACGACCACGTGCCGCGGCGACCGCAGCGCGTCGACGGCCTGCAGCCCGATCGGCCTCCGCACGACGCCACCACCCGGCAGCGTCCGCGTGTCGAGCACCGAAACCGCAACGGGCGCCCCACCCTGCCGAGCCGCACCCCGCGACCCCGCAGGCACCAACCCCGCCGGAACCAGCCCGTCGGTGCCGGGGAGGCCGCCCTTCGCGCGCTGCCCGCTCACCGCCGACACGCCGTCCAGCTTGGGCAGTGCGCCCACCGGGAGGATGCCGTGCGCGGCGGACAGGTCCGCGGGGACGCGTCGGCTGTTCGTGACGGAGGTGGCGTCCAGCTTAGGGAGCGCGTTCGGCGCCACGACGTCGTCGGTGCCGGGGAGACCTGCCTGCGCGCGGTGGTCGGCCATGGGCAGACCCGCCGGCCTGGACAGGCCGCCCGTGAGGTCACCCGTCGCGGCGAGGCCCTGAGCCGTGGAGAGCACTCCGCTTCCGGGCAGCGTGTTGTTCGCCACCACGTCGTCCGTCGCGGACGTGATGCCGTCCGTGGTGGGGAGGTCGCCGTGGGCGGTGCGTCCGTTCACCGGCTGCACCGCCAGGAGGTTGGTCAGGCCGCCCACCTGGGCGAGGCCGCCCGCCGTGGAGACGCCGTCCAACTGGGGCAGCGCGTTCTGCGGGAGGGCGGTGTCCGTGGCGGGCAGGACGGTCGCCACCCCGGGGACGGCCTGCGGCAGCGGGGTACCGGCCGTGCGGTAGTAGCCCCCGTAGCCGCCGTAACCGGGGACGTCCTCGCACAGGCCGGAGGCGGTGCCGACGATCGCGGCGGCGTTGCCGCAGACCTCGACGGGGATGGAGATCGGCGCGTTCCCCTGGGTTCCGGTGATGACGCCGCCCGTCCCGGAGGCGTGCTGGTCGCCGCCGGAGCCGCCGCCGTGCACGTGGGCGCCGCCCTCGCAGAACGCCCACGCCTCGCCGACCACGCCCGCCGCGTTGCCGCAGACCGTCACCGGGACGCTGATCGGGGCGTTCACCTGGTCGCCGGCGATGATCCCGAAGGCGCCGCCGGTGGTCTGGTCCGTCCCGTGGCCGCCGTCGTGGACGGACGCGCCGCCCGCGCAGGACGCCGTCCCGTGGCCGACCGCGTTGCCGCACAGGTCCACGGGCACGCTGATCGGGAGGTCACCCTGGTTGCCGGAGCCGACCCCGAAGATCCCGGACGCCTGCTGACCCGACCCGGTGTTCCCGATGTGCTTGACGACGGACCCGCCCTCGCAGCCGGCCACCGCGTCCCCGGCGATCGCGACGGCGTTGCCGCACACGTCCACCGGGATGGAGATCGGGGCGTTGACCTGGTTGCCCGCGATGGCGCCGTGCGCGCCGCCGACGGTCCGGCCGCCCGTGCCGCGGTCGGTGACCTCGGCGCCGCCGGTGCAGCCCGCGTCGGCGTGGCCGAGGACGCCGACCGCGTTGCCGCAGACGTTCACCGGCACCGAGATGGGCGCGTTGACCTGGTTGCCGGACGCGATGCCGTGCGTGCCCGAGGTCTTCTGGCCGCTCTGACCGCGCTTGTGGATCGTGACGCCGCCGTGGGAGGTGGCGTTGCCGGTGCCGAGGACGGCGACGGCGTTGCCGCTCACGTCCACCGGCACCGAGATCGGCGCGTCGATCTGGTTGCCGCTCAGGACGCCGCCGTTGCCGCTCGTGACGCCGGCGAAGGCGTTGGACGGGATGGCGGTGACACCGAGGGCGACAAAGCCCGCGGCGAGCACCGCGGCACGAGACGTGCCTTTTGCCCGCGTTCGCATGATGCTCCGTTTCGGGGAGAGTTGAGGGAGACGCACGTGTCCCGTGGGTCTCAGGGGGATGGGGTGCCGCGCACCAGGGCACGGCAAGTGACCGGAGCGGCGCGCCCGAGCCGCACGGGCACGCGTCCGGAGCCTGTGAAGGGGAGCTAGTCGGGCGCGAAGGACGGCTCGTCCGCGGCGGTGCGGACGGCCGGGGGAATCGCGCCGACGACGCACGCGACCGAGGCGCGCGGCGGGGCCGGAGCCCAGCTGCCGGTGTTCGGGAACCCGGCGGTGAGGCCGCCGATGGCGAGCCCGCCGGCGGCAGAATGATCGCCGTGCTGCTGAGGCGCGGGCACGGCGGGGTGCCGGACGTCGTGGCTCGTCACATGACCGATGGACGGCCGCGTCCGGGAAACATGGAGAACACCGGGCGCACCCCGGCTGCCCCGGGGCCCCGGATGGACGTGCGATGCCGGGGCAGGCTGCGCGACCTTGGATGCCGCATCCAGCGGCCCGGCCACCGGTACGGCCGGCACGTCGCGGGCCGGCGGCGTCGCGGGCTCCTGCGTCACCGCTCGCGGCGCTTTCGCCACGACGGCCCGCACCACCCGGCGCACCGGCTCACGTTCATGGACGGCCGTGACCGCCTGCCCCAGCACGGGGGTCTTCGCGACGACGCTCGCCGCCGGCGGCGGCGGAAGCTCGTCGGCGTGCGCGGAGTGCGCCGCGCACCCGAGAAGCCAGCCCGCGATCAGCAGCCCGCCGAGGACGAGCAGCCGCTGGACGGCCCGCTCGGCAACGACGCGGCGCAGCCGGACGGGGACCATCCGAATCTGCGCCGCGCCGCCTGCCACCGAACACCCTCCGTTGCGACCGAACCGTCCTCAACGAAAGGTAACGGTAGCACCACGGAGCGCAGTGGAGAGGGCAAATTCAGCAGCGGTCGAGAAATTTGTCGAGGACTCTGACGCCGAAGCGCAGCCCGTCCACCGGAACGCGTTCGTCGACCCCATGGAACATTCCGGAAAAGTCCAACTCTGGGGGCAATCTGAGCGGCGCGAAGCCGAAGCAGCGCATTCCGAGCCGCGCGAACGACTTGGCGTCCGTCCCGCCGCTCAGGCAGTACGGCACCGGCAGGGCGCCGGGATCCTCCGAGGTCAGCGCCGCCTCCATCGCCGCGACGAGCGCGCCCTCGTAGTCGGTCTCGAGCGCCTGGTCGTGGTGGACGAAATCGCGCTGGACGTCCGGACCGAGAAGTTCGTCCACGACCGCGAAGAACTCCTCCTCATATCCGGGCAGAAACCGTCCGTCCACCTGAGCTGTGGCGCTCTGCGGAATCACATTCGTCTTGTACCCGGCGTCCAGCCGCGTCGGATTGAGCGTGTTGCGGAGCGTCGCCCCGATCATCCGCGCCAGCGGCCCGATCTCCCCAAGGCACTTTTCGGGATGTTCCGGGTCGAATTCCACCCCGTACGCCATGCAGGCCCGCTCCAGGAACGCCCGCACCGTCTTCGTCAGCCGCACCGGGAACTCGTGCGACCCCAACCTCTCAACGGCCCCCGCGAGCGCCGTCACCGCGTTGTCGGGATGCACCATCGACCCGTGCCCGGCCGTCCCCGCGGCGGTCAGGTTCATCCACGCGATGCCCTTCTCCGCCGTCTCGATCAGGTACATGCGCCGGTCACCGGGCACGGTCAGGCTGAACCCGCCGACCTCCCCCACGGCCTCGGTGCACCCCTCGAACAGTTCCGGATGCTCCTCCACCAGCCACTGCGCACCCCACTTGCCCCCGGCCTCCTCATCGGCCAGGAACGCGAGGACGACGTCCCGCGGCGGCTTGCGCCCCTCCCTGAGCCGCTGCCGCACCACCGCGAGGATCATCGCGTCCATGTCCTTCATGTCGACGGCGCCGCGGCCCCAGACGCACCCGTCCGCGATCTCGCCGCCGAACGGATCCCGCGTCCAGTCCTCCCTGCGCGCCGGCACGACGTCGAGGTGCCCGTGCAGCAGCAGCGCGTCCCGTCCCGGATCCTCGCCCTCGATCCGCGCGACGAGACTGGCCCGCCCCGGATGCGACTCGAAGATCCGCGACTCCAGCCCGACCTCGTCGAGCTTCTCCGCGACGTACTCCGCCGCCGCCCGCTCCCCCGGCCCCGAATGATCGCCGGGGTTGCTGGTGTCGATCCGGATGAGCTCCTGGCAGAGCCGGACGACCTCGTCCTCAGCGGTCGGCTGCCGAACCACAGTGATCACCTCGCCTCTCGCGTACCGTCCCATGGTGCCCGCCGATCGACGTCGCCGCGACTCGTCTCCTTTGGTAGAGTGAAGCCCGCCGCAGCCGCGCTGCGGCCTGCGACTCAGGTCCGGGTGGCGGAATAGGCAGACGCGCTAGCTTGAGGTGCTAGTGCCCTTTACGGGGCATGGGGGTTCAAGTCCCCCCTCGGACACGTACTGACCGCACATGTGGGGGCTCCGGAATTACGCGGGCCTCCACTTTGTGTTTCTGAGGGTAGTAGGTCATCGTCAGGCCCAGCCGGCGGTAGACGTCGGTCTTGTCTTCATGCTCGGCGCGTTCGCGCAGATGCCGGACTTCGCGCCCAGCGGCCCCGGCGGCGGCTTCGCCCCGTGAGGCCCAGAGGCGCCTGTCGTGTGGGGACGCCGGAACGGCGGCCTCGTTGTCTCGGGAGCGCCGGGGAACCGCGCCCAGTACGCCGACAACTTCGCCATCTCCGATTGGGTGCCGGCCACCGGGATCCGCGGGCCGCGGGGGCCGCGGGCCGGCTCAGCGGCCCGCGAGGCCCCCGAGGAGCGGGGAGGTGAGGTGTCCGACAATGTCGGTGATGGGGTCGATCGGGCTGTCCTGGCGCGACCCTTCGTCCGGCGGCGCCTCGGGGGACTCCTGCGTGGGCGGGGGCGTCTGCTGGCGGG
>NZ_SMJW01000133.1 GCF_004348335.1 Actinomadura bangladeshensis
GCCCCCGCCCCCGTCCAGCGGACGGCCTCGCAGACGCCGCCGCCCGAGCCGGACGCCGCGTCCGGCAAGGACCGGGTCGCGCCGCGCCGCACGCCCGCGACCGTCGAGCAGCAGGTCGTGAAGCTGGTCAACGCGCGGCGGGCCGGCGCCGGATGCGGGCCGCTGCGCGTCTCGCCGGCCCTGCACCGGGCGGCGCAGCGGCATTCGGCGGACATGGCGTCCCGCCGCGTCCTCGACCACCGCGGCGCGGGCGGCGACGACCCGGGGGAGCGGATCACCGCGGCCGGCTTCCGCTGGAGCGTGTGGGCGGAGAACATCGCGCGCGGCCAGTCGACGCCGTCCGCCGTCGTCGGCAGCTGGATGAACAGCGAGGGGCACCGCGCCAACATTCTGAACTGCCGGCTGACGACGGTCGGGATCGGCGTCGTCCGGGGCGGCGGCGGGCCCTGGTGGACGCAGGTCTTCGCGACGCCCCGGTGATCAGCGGGCGGTGCCGAACACCTGCGTCCAGTACGGGCCGCCCGACTTCACCACGCCGATGCCGATCTCGGCGAACGTGCAGTTCAGGATGTTGGCGCGGTGGCCGGGGCTGTTCATCCAGGCCTTCATGACGCTCGCGGGCGTGGGCTGACCCTTGGCGATGTTCTCGCCGTAGGTGGACCACCGGTATCCGGTGGCGGTGATCCGGTCGCCGGGGCTCTTGCCGTCGGGGTTGGTGTGGTCGAAGAAGCCCCGTCGGGCCATGTCCGCCGAATGGCCCTGCGCCGCCTGCGTCAGCCGGGCGTCGGACGTCACGGCGCGGCATCCCTGCTTCGCGCGCTCCTGGTTCACCAAGGCGATGACCTGCGCCGCAGTGCCACCGCTCGCCGGGGCGGACGGAGCCTTCGTCCGGGCGGGCGCCGGCTTGGACGAACGCGGGCGGGTCGCGCGGGGCGTCGGCGTGCGCGACTTCGAGACCTTTCGTGGTCTCCGGGTCGAGGTCGGGCTTCCCGTCGGGCTCGGTGACGGCTCCGCGGCGTCGGGCAGGACCGGCGCGGACGCGGCAGGGGAGGCCGAGGAACCACTTGCGGCCGGAGCGGCGCCGGGATCGCCGTCGAACGCGCCGCTCGCCATGCCGGCGATGCCGCCGGCCACCAGCAGCCCCGCGGCGCCCGCGGCCGTCCACGCCGCCGCGCGCCCGGACACGGTCCGCTGCTGCCGCCGCCTCGGGCCCGGCCCTCCGCCCCTGGGGGGAATGGGGTTACTCATGGCGATGCCACGTCCTCTCTCGTCGGGTGCCTGTAGATACGGTGCAGACCCCGGACAGGACGGGCGATAACACTAAATATTCAGATACTTCGCGATCGAGGGGGCGCCGGTGCGACGCCGGGCCTTGCCGGTTGCGGCCCGCCCGGATCCGGATCATCCGCGCGATATCGGGAAGGACTGAGGGTGACCTGCGGACGAGCGGTCGCTCCGGCCCGGTGCCGGACGGAACGATCGCGACATCTAAGGTCATAGGGGAGGACCACGAATGGGGCTTCACCCACCGGACGGTGCGGGGAGCCCGCTTGACTCTGGGGCGGCAGCAGTGAAGGTCAAAGAGATCATGACGAGCCCGGTGATCACCGTGGATCAGGACGCGCCCGTGCCCGACGTCGCGGCCCTGCTGCGCGCCCGCCGGATCAGCGCCGTCCCGGTCGTGGACGACCACGGAGCCGTCGTGGGCCTGGTCAGCGAGTACGACCTGCTGGCCCGCACGGGGGAGACCGCCGCCGACGTCATGACGTCCGGCGTCATCAGCGTCACCGAGGACACCGATGTCGAGGAGGCGCGCCACCTCCTGCTCGAACGGCGCATCCGACGCGTCCCGGTCATGTCGGGCCGCGACCTTGTCGGGATCGTCGCCCGCTCGGACGTCATGGCGCTGCTCACCACCGAGTGGGCGTGCGCCGTCTGCGGCGAGGTCGTCCGGGGCGAGCACGCGCCGGCCCGCTGCCCCAAGTGCCACGCCACCGCCGACCGGTTCGCCCTGCAGGAGCCCCTCCCGGGCGCCTGAAACACCCCCGGACGTCAGGCGCCGGGCGACCCGCTACACAACGGTGCGTTTGGTCATCCCCTCGGCATCGGGGTCGATACCCCACGAGAACACGACACGGGGGTGGACGCGGATGAGGTCGTCACCGACGTGCGACCCCTCCGGGGCCTCGGCCACGGCGGTTTCGGCGCGTCCCCGGATCTCGATGCCGCGCACCTTCCAGGGCTGGACGGACGCCAGGTCGTCGACGACGAACGCCACCTGGTCGTTGTCGCGCAGATTCCGGTACTTGCGGCTCTTGGCGAGATTCCAGCCGCGGATGTCGATGGTGCCGGTCTCGGCGTTGTAGGTGAATCCGACGGGGTTGTTCTGCGGGTCGCCCTTCGGGCCGACCGTGGCCAGCCGGCCCAGCCGCTGCGTCGACAGGTACTCGCGTTCCGCATCCGTGAGGCTCATGCCGTCCACCGTGCAACCTCAACCCGGCTTGAGGTCAAATCCGGTGATGACCTTCCGCAGCCTGGGCGACATCTCGTCCGGCAGCCCGTCCGGCGGGAACCAGCGCGCCTCGAGGATCTCCGCCGCGTCCAGTTCGAGCCGCCCGCCGACGACCCGCGCCTCGTAGTAGGCCTCGACCCGGTGACGGAAGCCGCTGGCGAGCCCCAGCGGAGGCCCGGGTACCTCCACCTCCAGGGCCGTCTCCTCCCGCACCTCACGGGCGACCCCGTCCTCCAGCCGCTCCCCGGCGTTGACGTACCCGCCGGGCAGCCCCCACGCGCGGTACGCCGGCCACAGCCGGTGCCGCAGCAGCAGGATGCGCCCCCGCTCGTCCCGGACGACCCCGCCCGCGTACACCAGGAACGTCCGGTGCCGGAACCGCGCGAGCCGCCACTGCACCCGCCCGCCGAGCCGCTTCCACACCGGCGCGGCCCATGCCCCGAACCGCCCGCGCACCCGGCGCCCCACGCCGAACGGGATCTTCACCCGCGAAATGCTAGCGGCCGCCCGGACGGCCCCCGGCAGCCGCTGTGGTCCTGATCACATCCGGCCGGATCGGGATCCCGGACGCCACCGCCGTTCGTCCCACACACAAGTCCACGACGGGGGAGGACGCTGTGACGACCACGATGGAACGTGCCACGCCGGACGCGCGGCCCCGGCACCGGGCCCACGTCCGCCTGCTGCGCAAGATCGCCGTCGCGGCGGCCGGGTCCGCCCTGATCGTCGCGGGCGTCGCCATGCTCGTCCTGCCGGGCCCCGGCGTGGTCGCCATGCTCGCGGGCCTCGGCCTCCTCGGGACCGAGTTCCCCACCGCCCGCCGCCTCAGCACCCGCCTGAACACCCACGCCAAAGCCGCCTGGCACAGACTGCGCACCACCCTCCGGGCCAGGACGGCGAAGGACTAGGACGGCACCGCTCAGCCGGCACCGCTCAGCGGGAGTCGCCTTTCGTCTTGCCGAAGGCGGCTCACCGCGTCCAGCCCACCGCCGCGTGGTGGGCTGGACGCATGTCGGAAAGCCGTGCGATCTCAGAGCTTGTAGCCGGCCTCGGTGAGGCGGTGGGCGGCGCGGTCTCGTTCCTCCTCGGTGAAGAGGGCGGCGAAGCGGGGATCGGCTGCCTGGGCTTCTACGGAGAGGTCCAGGCGGCCGCGTTCGTGGAGGGCCGCGAATCCGTCGGAGATGTGCGGTGAGGCGAGAAGGCTTTTGGCCGCGCCCACGCCGCCGTGCTCGGTGACCATGCTCAGAAACGCGGACGCGTTGTAGTCGGCTTCGGTTTTCGTGCGCGTGTAGAGGAGCAGCATCGCGCTGTGGAATTCGGCGGCGAGGCCGGAGATGTCCGGCTCGGTGGCCGGGGCGTCCGCCGAGGGCCGGGCGGTGCCGACCTGGTCCATGAACCAGTCGAGCGCCTCGATGAAGTGCTTGATGCCGTCGCCGGAAAGGGCGTTGACGGGGAAGCTCGGGCGCTTGGCCAGGCGGTCTTCGGGGATGGCGACGCCGTCGATCAGGTTGAGACGCCGGCGGAACTCCTCGCGCCGCGCCATGTCATCGAAGGGGGGACGTTTGGCGAGGTGCTGGAAGACGACTTCGATGGTGGCGCTGCGAGGGTAGAAGACGACCGGCCAGATCCAGCCGCGGGCGTCATTGGGGTCCTCCAGCCACGGGTAGCAGCTCGTATCGGTCTTGCTGCTCCCGAAGTCGAGGTTGCCGCCTTTCCCGGTCCAGTGCTCCAGGACCCGGGCCGTCAGCTCGACGGTCTCGTCTCCATGGACGGAGAGCTGGGCTTCGAAGCGGCCGAGATGCCGCTCCCGGTCGTCCTCGGCGTCCTCCGGGGTGTCCATGCCGATGAGTTTCGCGAGGGACTCGGCGGTGAGTCGCTGGGCGCCGTCGGCGGCGCCGCCGTCGGAGAAGCTCACGCCCTCCGTCTCCAGGACGGCGCGGGCCGTCTCGGCGCGGCCGTCCGGCCAGCGGAACGAGGGCGACACCGTGCCCTCCGACGTGAGGACCCGGTGCGCGTTCTCCAGGCCGGGACGGGACGCCATGTAGCCGCCGACGCCGGCGGGATTGGAGCCGATCACGGTCGCCAGGTCGCCGAACGTCGTCCACGAGCCGGTGGGGAGCTCGGCGAGCAGGCGCCGCAGCAGGACCCAGGTGCGGCGCTCGTCCTCGAGGTCGGAGCCGCCGGGGAGCGGCGCCGGCCAGAGCGCGACGCAGCGTCCGGTCAGCGCCTCGGCGCGGGCCAGGATCTGCGCCTTGCCCCAGCGGGGCGCGTCGGCGATCTCGCGGTTCATGTGCAGCGCGCTGGCGTCGAAGATCTCCTGCTTGCGCTGGAACGGGTGGTTGGAGAGCTTCGAGTTGTCGCCCGTCAGGGTGAGGTTGCCGAGGGTGTGCAGGAGTTCGGCGTGCAGCTCGGCGGGCCCGTCCTCGTCGGTCACCTCGGCGGACAGGAGATCGAGCCAGTCCTGCGTGACGGTCTGCGGCATGATGTGCTCGATCGTGAGCTTCGCCGCCGCGAAGTCGACCGGCTCGCTCGACTCGTGGCTCTGCTCCAGGCGCTTGAGGACGAAGAAGCGCTGGTTCGGGCGTCCCGACCAGTAGAACGGCCGCGTCCGGACGGCGGTGCGGAGCTGGTCGTCGGACGGCCAGTAGCGGCGCTCTCCGGAGAGGTAGCGGTGCACGGCCTCGTCGATCGGGCGGCCCGCCTCCAGTTCCTTGGGCGCGCTGTTGAGGATCCGGTTGAGGTTGTTGGTCGGTATCCCGGCGATCATCCGGCGGACGAGGAAGCTCTCCACGAAGGAGAGGGCACGGGCGACCTGCGCGGCCGTGGTCTTTCCGTGGTCGAGGAGGTCGAGCATGTGCAGGGCGATCGGGAACGTGATCTGCCCGCCCCATTCGTGCAGCCGCAGCAGGGCGGCGCGGAGTTCGGCGTCCTCTTCCCTGGCCGGTTCGATGACCCGCATGAGGAGCCGGCCGCGCCGGTAGAGTTCGGCGATCTCGCCTTCCAGCGCCTCTTCGCCGCCCTGGTGGACGATTTCACTGAGGCGCCGCTGCTGGGCGCGGTAGATCTCGCTCTGCTTGGCCCGGTAGTCGCCGCGGATCACCAGGTCGAGCCAGGCGAGGAGCTCCAGGTTGTCCGCACCGAGTTCCTGCTGCATGGGCAGCCAGATCTTCGTGTAGACGCGCTCGCCGATGGTCGGCAGGAGCATGAAGACGTAATTGCGGAGCAGGTCGGTCTGGCTGAGCTTGACGCCGGTGTTGTTGAGCGACTCGAAGATCCGGTACACGTTGTCGCCGTGCTCGGCGGTGATCTCCACGACGGACAGCCGGCTGCGGACAACGGTCTCCAGCCGCTTGAGCGCCTCCACGTCGCCGTCCGGGTCGTAGTCGATCAGCGCCTGCTTGAAGAAGCGGTAGGCGGCGCCGATTCCGTCGCTGCCGCCGGCGTTCGCCCCGCTTTCCATGCACGCGGCGAACGCCTCGCGGTCGGCCTGGGTGGGCAGGAGGCGGAAGTGCTCCAGTCCGTCGCGGTACTCGTTGACGAGGTACTGCTTGTGGATGCGCCCCGCCTCGCGCGGCGAGAGGTCCTTGAGGCGGTCGCGCAGCGCGCAGCACGCGAGCATCAGCGTCGTGAGCCGCTGCTGCCCGTCGACGACCAGCCACCGCTGGATGTCCCCGGCCGACATCGTGCCGGGCGCGAGGACGACCGAGCCGATGAAATGCGCCGGCCGGTCCTCCCCGGCCGCGATGATCTCCGCGTGTTCGAGGACGTCCGCCCACAGCCGCGCCCATTCCCGCTGCCCCCAGCTATAGGTGCGCTGGTACAGCGGAATCTGGAACTGCTTCTCACCCTCGATGAGCTTGAAAAACGCGACCTCATGAGCCTGCATGGGGGGACCTTCCGAACGGACTGCCGTGGGATGAACATCAGTACGAGCTGGTTATGGTGTCGGTTTTTCCCCAGTCACGGTCGGTGACGGAGTAGAGCGAATGGGAGGCGGCCGTGGTAGCTGATCCGCCCGGTCTCCGTGGGTACAGGTCCATGCCGCTTTCCGCGGTAATGCGGCGGTCTCCCGCGCAGAGACCGCCGCTTCGACGGCCGCACCGACCGCCGCCGCCGTTGCGGGGCCGCCGTGCCGCTGTGCCGACGAAGGATGCACGACGGAGGGCCGCCCTTCCTGGAGTGCGCGGCGGCGGGGGTGCCGGGAGCCCGTGGAGAGCCCGGCCTCCGCCCGGTTGCCGGGCGACCGCCGCGCGCACGAGGACACGCCACCGAGAACAGCGCATGCGTGAACTCGATCAACGCGCAGACTAGCACCGGGCGCGGGGTTCAGAGTGAAGGTTGCCGGGTGTGGCCCATCAAGACGGGATCCGCGCGTCCGGCGGCGGGCTCGACGCGGGCATTGCCGCGCGACCGCCCAAGGGCGACTGCGCGCGTTCCGGGACGGTGGCGGGCCCGCGTGTCCTTGGGTGGCGGTCGGCCCTTGGTGGTCCGGAGCCGGGCCTCGGTTAAAGGGAGCGGTGTGATCTCTGGGGCTGGCGTGATGTGCTGGATAATGGTTGTTATCTCCTGTTTCTTGACAGCTGAGAATTCCTTCTCATTTCGGATTTCAACGGCGAAATGTGACAAAGTGAGTTGATCAGATCCGGAGCTTGGGAGAATGGCCGGGCGGGTATAAGCGGAGCGGCACAATTCGATACGACGCTCCGGAGTGCAGATGCGTCTTTCCCGCCCCTGTCTGGCCGCTCTCGGCGCGGCGACCCTCGCCGCCACCTCACTGCTCTGGTCCGGTTCCGCCGCGGCGGCCGGTACGAGCTACGTCGCACTCGGGGACTCCTACTCCTCCGGCACGGGGGCCGGAAGCTACGACCCGGGCAGCGGGTCGTGCAACCGCAGCGCCAACGCCTACCCGAACCTGTGGGCGGCGGCGCATTCGACGTCGTCCTTCTCGTTCGTGGCCTGCTCGGGCGCCACCACCGCCACCGTCGCGAGCGGTCAGCTCGGCGCGCTCAGCTCGTCGACGACGCTCGTCAGCATCACGGCAGGGGGGAACGACGCCGGGTTCGCCGACGTGATGCAGACCTGCGTCCTGTACTCGACCTCGACCTGCCAGAGCCGGGTGGCGGAGGCCGAGAGCTACATGACGAACACGCTGCCCGGCCGGCTCGACTCCCTCTACGGCAAGATCCGCGCGAAGTCGCCGTCCGCGCGCGTGGTCGTGCTCGGCTACCCGCACCTGTACAAGATCGTCAATGTGTGCGTGGGGCTCAGCAACACCAAGCGCACCGCGCTGAACGGCGCCGCCGACACCCTCGACGGCGTCATCGCCAAGGCGGCGGGACGCGCCGGGTTCACCTGGTCGGACGTCCGCGACGAGTTCGCCGGCCACGAGCTGTGCTCGGGCGACGACTGGCTCAACGCGGTGACGATCCCGATCGACTCGTCCTACCACCCGACCGCGCTGGGCCACCGGCTCGGCTACCTGCCCGCGCTGACGGGCTCCGCGAGCCTCGCGCTCCAGAACCAGACCTGACCGGTCACTGCCTCCGGCCCCGGCCGCGCGCCCACCCCGGCGGCCGGGGCCGCCGCGCGTCCGGGCTCCCGAGGTTGACAGAACATTGTTCTAGGCTGCCAGAATGATGTTCTGTGACCGAGGTCGGGCGGGAGAGAGTGCTGCGGGCGGCGCTGGAGCTGTTCGGACGGGACGGGGTCGCCGGGACGACGCTGAGCGCGCTCCGGGCGGCGAGCGGTGTGAGCGTCGGCAGCTTCTACCACCACTTCGCGGGCAAGGAGCAGGTGGCCGAGGCGCTGTTCGTCGAGTGCATCACCCTGTACCAGGACGCGTTCCTCGCCGAACTGAAGGCCCACGACGGTGCGCGCGAAGCGGTGACCGGTGTTGTGGCGTTCCACGTGCGGTGGTGCAGGGAGCACCCCGCCAGGGCTCGGTTCATGTTCACCGAACGTCCGGTTGCGAGCGCTGCGAGGGCCGAGCGCAACCGGACGTTCTTCCGAGAGGTGCGCGCCTGGTGGCGCGTCCACGCGCGCCATGGCGCGCTGAACGATCTGGACGGCCTGACCGCGTTCGTCCTCTGGCTCGGCCCCGCCCAGGAGTTGTGCCGGCTGTGGCTGAACGGCGAGTGCCCCGAGCCGGACGGCGGGCAGGTCGAGTCGCTGAGCGAGGCCGCGTGGCGGTCGGTGGGAGGCACGCATGGTGATTGACGCATGGATGCAGCACGGCACGGTCCGGTTCCTGCAGCACGAGATGCTGGACTCGCTGTGGCGGTGGCTGGGGAGCAAGCCGCCGGCGGAGGAGGTGCCCGTCGAGACGACCGTCGCCGCCATGGACGCCGGGGGAGTGGACGTCGGCCTCATCAGCGCCTGGTGCGGACCCGAGGGCGACCTCGTCAGCAACGACGAAGTCGCCTCGTTCGTCGAACAGGCGCCCGACCGGCTCATGGGCGTCGCCTCGGTCGACCTGCGCAGGCCCATGGAGGCCGTGCGCGAGCTGAGGCGGTGCGTGCGCGAGCTCGGCTTCAAGGGGCTCCGCGTCGTCCCGTGGCTGTGGGAGCTGCCGCCCACCGACCGCCGCTATTACCCGCTCTTCGCGGAGTGCGTGGAGCTGGGCGTCCCCTTCTGCACGCAGGTCGGTCACACCGGTCCGTTGCGTCCGAGTGAGACGGGGCGGCCGATCCCGTACATCGACCAGGTCGCGCTCGACTTCCCCGAGCTCGTCATCGTCGGCGGGCATATCGGCTACCCGTGGACGGAGGAGATGGTCGCGGTGTGCCGCAAGCACCCGAACGTCTACATCGACACGTCCGCGTACACGGTGCGCAGGTATCCGCCGGAACTCGTCCGGTACATGACGCAGGACGGGAACCACAAGGTCATGTTCGGCACCAACTATCCGATGCTGACCGCCGACCGGGCGCTCAAGGGCCTGGACGACCTCGGCCTGAGCGCCCCGGCCAGGGAGGCGTTCCTGTCCGGCAACGCCGCGAAGGTGTTCCGCATCTAGTGATCTACAACGTAAAGGTCACCGGCGGAGCGTCCGGTAGGACAGGAGCCCGAGCGGGACGGGCGCCCAGAACGTGACCGCGCGGAACAGCAGGACGGCGTGCAGCGCCGGGCCCGCCTCGATGCCCAGGGCGGCGAGCGCGGCGACGAGCGCGGTCTCGGTGGAGCCGACGCCGCCGGGCAGCGGGACGGCGGCGCCGGCGGCGGCCCCCACCAGGTAGGCGGCGACGAGGGTGAGGAGGTCGGCGGGGCCGGCCGCCGCGGCGGGGACGGCGAGGACGCTGAGCGCGAACGCCACCCCGAGGGCGAGCGTGGTCCCGGCGGACGCGGCCAGGGTGACCAGCAGGTCGCGCGGGCGGCGGCACAGGTCGGTGAACCCGGCGACGGCCCGCCCGACCGCGGCCGAGCGCGCCGCGCGGCGGCCCCACAGCACGGCGGCGGGCAGCAGCACCCCGCCCGCGATGAGCAGCGGGAGGGGCGGCAGCAGCCCCGCGGCGTGCGCGGCGTGCTCGCCGAGGGCGTCCAGCATCCGGCCGTTCCCGCCGCCGAGGGCGAGGACGGCGCCGAGCAGCAGCAGGTCGGCGGGGGCGCCCGCCACCTGCAGGACCGCGACGGCGACCGCGGCGCGCGGCAGCGGCAGCCCGCGGCAGACGAGGTAGCGGGTGTTGACGGCGGCGGCGCCGAGCCCGCCCGGGGTGATCCGGTTCGCGGCGGACGCGGTGAACTGCGCGAGCGTGGTGGCGACCAGCGGCAGCGGCCGGCCCGCGGCGCCCCGCAGGGCGACCGCGGAGAACACGTAGTGCAGCAGGCACAGCAGGACCAGCGTCGGCAGGAACTCCCAGCGCATGTGGCCGAGCGCGGCCCCCGCCGGGCGCAGCGGTCCGAGCGTCACCATCAGGGCCGTGGCGGTGCCGGCGAGGAGCACCCCGAGGATCGTCCAGCGGGCCCGGTGGATCCGCTGGACGGCGGGAGGCGGGGCGGTGCGGACGCCGGGCTCGGGGAGCTCGGCGGGCACCGCCCGTTCGGCGCCGGCGGCGATCGTGTTCACACCCCACTGTTCGCTGACGGGAATGAAGAACGTGTGACCGGCTGATACCCGCTGAGGCGAACGATATGGGACGTTTCGCCTGGTGAGTCGGGAAGCCCGGGGGATGCGGAGGGCGCCGCCCGGCCGCCGGCGCGGCGCGGCGCGGATATTTCCGCGGCGCTGCGCGGGTTGGTTCCCGACCTAGATTCTTTTCACCCTATGATTAGAGATCGCTACAGGAAGTGACGATCATTTGACCGGGGAGGGTGACGACCATGACCAGCGCTCACCAGCGGCTGGGCGAACGCATCAGGGTGTTCCGGGGGACGCGGGGCGGGCGCCGCCCGCTGCCGGCCAGGGCCCCGGGCGACCGGGCGATCGTGCTGACCTGTAGCGACTACCTCGCGCTGGCCGAGCATCCGGCGATCACCGAGGCCATGATCGCCAGCCTGCGGGACGGGGAGGCCGCGGCGCCCCCGGCGGGGCCCTGCCTGCCCGACGACCACTCGCAGATCGTTCTCGGCGAGGAGTTCGCCCGGCACCTGGGCGCGCGGGCCGCGGTGCTGTGCCCGTCGGGATGGGCCGCCAACACCGGGCTGCTGCAGGTGGTCGCCGGCCCGGACGTCCCCGTCTACCTGGACGTCCTCGCGCACATGTCGCTGTGGGAGGGGGCGCGGGCGGCGGGCGCGGAACTGGCCTACTTCCGCCACAACGACCTCGACCACCTGCGCCGCCGGATCGAGGTGGGCGGCTCCGGCGTGATCGCCGTGGACGCCGTCTACAGCACCGACGGCTCGGCGGCCCCGCTGGCCGACCTGGTCGAGGTGGCCGAGGAGCACGGCTGCCTCCTGGTCGTGGACGAGTCGCACTCGCTCGGCACGCACGGGGAGCGCGGCGAGGGCCTGGCCGCCGCGCTGGGGCTCACCGGCCGCGTCGACTTCCGCACGGCGAGCCTGGCGAAGGCCCTGCCGGGACGCGCCGGCCTGATCGCCTGCGACCGCCCCGGTTTCGCGGACTACTTCACCCACACCGCGCTCCCCGCCGTGTTCGGCTCGACGCTGCTGCCGCACGACGTCGCGGGCCTGGCGGCGGCGCTGAAGACCGTCCGCCGGGAGGGCTGGCGGCGCGGCCGGCTCCGCGCGGTCACCGCCCGGCTGCGGGACGGGCTGTCCTCCCTCGGCTACCGGCTGGTCGAGTCCGACACGCAGATCATCGCGCTGGAGGCCGGCTCGGAGTCGGAGGCGACGCTCATGCGGGACGCGCTGGTCGGCCGCGACATCTTCAGCGCGGCGCTGTTCCCGCCGACGGCGTCGGTGGGCCGCACGCTGGTGCGCCTGTCCGTGCACGCGGGGCTGACCGACGGGGACGTCCGCCGGGTGCTCAACGCCTGCAAGGAACTGCGTTCCCGGGCGGCGGCCGCCGTGTGATCCTCACGCGGCCGGCTGGTACCGGTCCTGGCGCGTCTGGGCGCCGATGTAGCGGAGCATGCTGCGCAGGGCCCAGTGGTTGAAGCCGCTGGGCATCATGCGGTAGCCCTGCCGGTTGGCCATCGCCAGCGCGGAGAACCGGGCCTGGTCGAGCGCCGACCAGGGGATGTCGAACCGCTCCCGGACGAGCGTCGGCAGGCAGCCGAACGTGATGAGCCGCAGCGGGCGCTCGATGACCAGGCGTCCGGCGCGGTCGAGGCGCGGTCCGCCGACGGGCAGGACGGTGATGGTCCCGGAGCCGTGCTTGGCGATCTCCAGGGCCCGCGCGGCGGCGGGCGTGAGTTCGAGCGTCTTCGCGCACACATGCCAGAACTTCGACTGGAACGCCGCGTAGTCGGCGGGGACGGGCCGCATGCTGACGCCGTAGCGGGAGTACCAGGTGACGGTCTCGGCGTACATCTGCTCGTGGTCCTCGGCGCTGAGCGTGCCGGGGTGGAACGTCTCGGCGGCCTTGAAGATCTCCCAGGTGAACGTGGCGTGCGCCCACCAGAACGTCTCGGGTTCGAGCGCGTGGTAGCGCCTGCCGTGCTCGTCCACGCCGCCGATCGCGCGGTGCAGGTCGCGGATGCCGCGGGCGCGCGTGACGCCGTCCGGCGCGAGGATCGTCGCCCAGATCTGCGGGACGGACCGGTGGATCCGGTCGAACGGCGCGTCGAAGAACGCCGAGTGCTCGCCGACCCCGGCGCCGATGCCCGGATGCATGAGCTGCATCAGCCCGGCCGCCGCCCCGGGCAGCAGCGACCGCAGATCACCGGCGTACCGCCACAGCAGCGTCCCGGGCACCAGCGGCGCACGCGCCGCCGTCCGGGACGACGGAACGCGAGGCAGGGACGAGGCGGGCATGGCACCTCCACACCAGCGGCACTTGCCCACGAGCATAGATTCACCGTGAGACAAGAGTCAACGTTTGTCGCACGCCTACACCGTACCGACCAGGAGCCCCCTCGCCCTTCGAATGGACTCTCTTGGAGTGGATCCCCGCCACCGGAGCACGGGTCGGGCGGCCGGAGGGCGCTCCAGCGCCCGGAGGTCGCCCGACCCGTCGAGCCGGGCGACCGCAGCGACACCGGCGACCCGCACGGTCACAACACACCCGCACGGTGGCGTGAGGATCGACCGGCTCGTGACGGGGGTTCCAGGGGGTCGCCCCCCTGGGCTTACACAGCGGGCTTGTAGACGGCCACGGCGCAGGCGCTGCCCAGGCCGATGTTGTGCTGGAGGGCGACTCGGGCGCCTTCCACCTGGCGCTTGTCGGCCTGGCCGCGGAGCTGCCAGGTCAGTTCGGCGCACTGGGCGAGACCGGTGGCGCCGAGGGGGTGGCCCTTGGAGATGAGGCCCCCGGACGGGTTGACGACCCACGTGCCGCCGTAGGTGGTGGCCTGGTCGTCGATGAGCTTGTGGCCCTCGCCGACCTCGGCCATGCCGAGCGCCTCGTAGGTGATGAGCTCGTTGGCGCTGAAGCAGTCGTGGAGTTCGATGACGTCGACGTCCTCGATGGAGACCTGGGCCTCGTCCATGGCCTTGCGGGCGGCGAGCCGGGAGACGCCGAAGCCGACGACCTGGATGGAGGAGTGGTCCTCGAAGCTCTGCGGGGTGTCGGTGGCGATGTAGTGGCCGGCGATCTCGACGGCCTGGTCCCACAGGTCGTGCTCGTCGAGGAACCGCTCGCTGACGACGATCGCGGCGCCCGCGCCGTCGGAGGTGGGGGAGCACTGCAGCTTGGTCAGCGGGTCGAAGATCATCGTGGCGTTCTTGACGTCGTCGAGCGTGTACTCGGTCTGGAACTGCGCGTACGGGTTGTTGACCGAGTGCTTGTGGTTCTTCCAGCCGATCCAGGCGTAGTGGTCGGGGGTGGAGCCGTACTTCTCCATGTGCTCGCGGCCGGCGTTGCCGAACATCTGCGGCATGGGCGCCTTGTCCAGCTCCCATTCGCGGCCCGCGGTCATCGAGCGCAGGTGGTGGTCGATGATGGTGACCTTGGACTCGCCGACGCCGGCGCCGAGGGAGCCCTTCTTCATCTTCTCCATGCCGAGCGCGAGGGCGCAGTCGGCGAGGCCGCCGCGGACGGCCTGGCGGGCGAGGAACAGCGCGCTGGAGCCGGTCGCGCACGCGTTCATGACGGTCATGACCGGGATGCCGGTCATGCCGGTCTCATAGAGGGCGCGCTGGCCCATCGACCCGTACATCGAGCCCGCGTAGGCCATCTCGACCTTGTCGTAGCCGATGCCGGCGTCCTTCAGGGCGTTGCCGACGGCCTCCTTGGCCATGTCGGGGTACTCCCAGTCGCGGGAGCCGGGCTTCTCGAACTTGGTCATGCCCACGCCGACGACGAAGGTGCGGTTGGCCATCGGGCTCGCCTCCTGTTACCGAATGCTGTTCGGTCACACGATAACCCGCCGGGTGCCCGGTGCGGCAGGCGCTCCCGATGATCGGGACGAAGCCGCCGGTCAGCCGGGCATCTCGGACGAGAGCGCGGCGGTGAAGGCGTCCACGTCCGCCTCGGTCGTGTCGAACGAGCAGACCCAGCGGACCTCGCCGGACGCCTCGTCCCAGGTGTAGAAGGGGAACCGCTTGCGGAGCCGGTCGGCGACGCCGGCGGGGATGCGCGCGAAGACGGTGTTCGCCTGCACGGCCTGGGTGATCTCCACGCCCGGCACCGCGCGGGCGGCGGACTCCAGGCGGGCGGCCATCGCGTTGGCGCGGGCGGCGTTGCGCAGCCACAGGTCGCCGTCCAGGAGCGCGACGAGCTGCGCCGACACGTAGCGCATCTTGGACGCGAGCTGCATGCTCGACTTGCGCAGGTAGTCCACCCCGCGGACCGCGTCCGGGTTCAGGACGACGACCGCCTCGCCGAGCAGCAGCCCGTTCTTGGTGCCGCCGAACGACAGGACGTCCACGCCCGCGTCGGTGGTGAGGGCGCGCAGCGGGACGCCGAGGGACGCGGCCGCGTTGGCGATGCGGGCGCCGTCCATGTGGACGGTCAGGCCGCGCTCGTGCGCCGCCGCCGCGATCGCCGCGGTCTCCTCCGCCGTGTAGACGGTGCCCAGCTCGGTGCTCTGGGTGATCGACACGACGGCGGGCTGCCGCCGCTGGATGTTGCCGAACCCCGTCGCGTGCGCGGCGACGAGGCCGGGCGTCAGCTTGCCGTCGGGGGTCGGCACCGTGACCAGCTTCAGCCCGGCGATCTTCTCGGCGGCGCCGCACTCGTCGGTGTTGATGTGCGCGGACTCGGGGCACACGACCGAACTCCACCGCTCCGACATCGCCTGCAGCGACACCACGTTCGCGCCCGTCCCGTTGAACACCGGGAACACCTCGGCGCGGTCGCCGAAGTGCCGCCGGACGACGTCGCGGAGCCGGCCCGTCACCGCGTCGTCGCCGTAGGCGGGCTGGTGCCCGTCGTTGACCTCGGCGAGCGCGGCGAGGATCTCCGGATGGACGCCGGCCTGGTTGTCGCTGGCGAATCCGCGCATGGCGGGGGGCCGGTTCTCGGGCGGGTGAGTCATGCGTCCATTCTCGGGGACGCCGGCGGTTCCCCGTTCCGCCGCGGCCCCCTACGCCGGGCGGTCGGTGATGTTCTGCACCGGCGCGGGCGCCGCGTCGGCCGGAGGCTCGGCGGCGCGCAGCGCCATGCGGGCGCGCATGGCGTCGAGGTCGTCGCCGAACCTGGCCACGGTGGACTGCAGGTCGCGCCACAGCCCGATCCGCTGCTCCAGCTGGGCGACCTTGGTGCGCAGGTCGCCGATGCGCCGCTCGGCGGTCTCCAGCCGGGTGCGGTTGCCGGCGGTGTCGCGGCCGGTGCGGATCAGGCTGGTGGCGACGGCGGCGAGGTCGCGCTCGGTGTCGTCCATGCGCTCGTCGATGCGCGGCAGCAGCCGGTCGTTGAGCTGCCCGACGAGGGAGTCCAGTTCGGTGCGGATCGTGCGCAGCTCGGCGTCCTGATCGCGGACGGCCTGCTCTAGACTCGCCAGGCGTTCGAGGTAGGAGGGCAGCAGCCGGCCCAGCTCCGCAGACCGTTCCAGATCTCGTCCCACCTTGACGAGAAGGCCCATGCCCTCGCGCAGATGGCGCTCCGCCTCGGCGGCGGCGCGGCGGACGAGACCCGGGATCACGGTCATGGCGCTCCCTCCAGGGGCCGGTCGGTGGATTCTCCCTAAACTGTAGGCGAACCGGCCGTGAACATTTTGTGAACCCAGAGGTTTATTTCTGGGAGCGGGCGCGCTTGCGGACGGCCGGTGGGCGCTCCGTCCGCGGCTGCGGGGGCGGGCTGCAGGCGCACAGGCCCCGGCGGACGATGAGCCAGGCGCGCTCGGCGGTGTAGTCCGCCGCGCTGAGCGCCGGTCGGACACGGTGGCAGGTCAGGCAGAGCATGCGGTGTTCGTCCTCCCCGTGAGGCCGGAAGCACCCCGCGCCCGATGGGTCCTTGCCCGCCGCCCCGCGCGCATTCCCCCCGGACGCGCTACGGGGCGGCGGGACCCACAGGATGGCCCTTCGTCTCCCAGCCGCGGCAACGCTACGGGCCTGCACGTTGCATGCACGTTGCGACCATCCGCTCACGTTCCGTGTCCGGATCCGGCCGTGCGGGATCCGCCGAATCGGTTGCGCGGAACCCGCCGGTGGGCCGATCCTCGGACCGGCCGAAGTTCTCTCCGGGGGAAGGACTGATGGTGGTGCGCGATCCGGTGGCCGTCCGTCCGTCCATCTCCGCGTCGTGGCGGCGCTCCCGGGACGCCGGCGTCGACGGCGCCGTCGAGGCTGCCCCGCTGGTGTTCGACCGCGACTCCCTCGCCGACGCCCGCGGCGCCCATCCGCTGCGGCCGCACCTGCCGCTGCTGGAGGCGCTGCTGCGCCGGGTCGCCGACGAGACCGAGCACCTGATGGTGATCACCGACGCGGACGGGAACGTGCTGTGGACGCAGGGCCCGCCCGCCACCCGCCGCGCCGCCGCGGCGATCGGGCTGGCCGAGGGGTTCCGGTGGGCGGAGGACGCCGTCGGCACCAACGGGATCGGCACCGCCCTCGCCGCGGGCCGCCCCGAGTACGTCTACGCCGCCGAGCACGTCGCGCACGTCCTGCACCGCTGGTCGTGCGCGGGCGCGCCGATCATCGACCCCGACTCGGCGCGGGTCGTCGGCTGCATCGACGTCAGCGCGACCGTGGCGGCGCTGCATCCGGCGACGGTCGCGCTCGTCGCCGCCGCCGCGCGGCTGGCCGAGGCCCGGCTGGAGAACGAGATGCTGGTGCGGGACGAGCGGCTGCGCGAGCGGCTGCTGCCGCACCTGCGCGGGCTCGGCGAGGCGGGTCTGCTGGTCACCGCCACCGGCCGGGTCCTCGCCGCCGGCGCGGCCGGGCTGCGGGGGCTGCGGGTGCCCGCGCCCGAGCCCGGCGGGGCGGTGCCGCTGCCGGACGGCCGGGTCGCCGTCGCCGAGCCGCTCGGCGAGGCGTTCCTGCTGCGGCTCGCCGACCGGGCCGGCGCGCGTGTGCCGCCCATCGCGGGGGCGCGGGAGGCGGCGGCGCGGCCGGCCGCCGGGGACGGGCCGCTGCTCGCGCTGTCGCTGCTCGGCGGCGGGCAGCCGCACGCGCTGCTGGACGGCCGGCGGTTCGACCTGACGCTGCGGCACGCCGAGATCCTCGCGCTGCTCGCCCTGCATCCGTGCGGGCTGAGCGGCGACCGGCTGTCGCTGTACCTGTACGGCGACGACGGCAGCCCCGCGACCGTCCGGCCCGAGATCCACCGGCTCCGCCAGCAGTTCGGCGACGTCGTCCGCGCCCGCCCCTACCGGCTCGGCTGCGCGGTCGAGGCCGACTTCCTCACCGTCCGGCGGCTGCTGGAGGAGGGCGACGTCGCGGGCGCGGTGCGGCTGTACGGGGGCGAGCTGCTGCCCCGCTCGGACGCCCCCGCGATCCGCGCGGAGCGCGACGAGCTGGCGGTGCGGGTGCGGCGGCAGGTCCTCGACCGGGGCGGCGCCGACGCGCTGTGGGCCTACGCGCAGACCGAACCGGGCCGCACCGACCTGGAGGCGCTCGAACGGCTCCGCGCGGTCCTCCCGGCGGGCGATCCGCGGCGGGCGACCGTCGCCTCGCGCAGCGACCGGCTCCTCAACGGCGAGCCCTAGCGGCTCTAGGTGGCGGGGGCGCCGACGTCGGCGAGGTGGGAGCAGTCGTTGTAGCAGACGGCCCGGAGTTCGGAGCCGTCGCTGCGCCACCGGGTCACCGAGGCGTTGGCGACCGGCTCCCGCTCGATCTCCATCACGTCCTTCTCGGTGAGGTCCTCGACCAGGTAGCGGGTCATGACGATGATCGCGTCGTGGGTGACGGCGAGGACGCGGCCGCCGGGGGCGTCGGCCTCCAGGTCGCGGTAGAAGCTGCGCAGCCGCAGCGCCAGGTCGGCCCACGACTCGCCGCCGGGCGGGCGGTAGTAGAACTTGCCGAGCTGGTGGAGCCGGGCCGCCTCGTCGGGGAACCGGCGCTCGACGCCGCGGGCGGTGAGGCCCTGCAGGACGCCCTGCTCGCGGTCGCGGAGCCGCTCGTCCACCCGCAGGACGAGGCCGCCCGGCTCCTGCGGGGCGGCGTAGGACGTCCGCGCGAGCGCGATCTTCGCGGTGTCGACGGTGCGCAGGTAGGGGGAGGCGATGACGTGCGTCGGGCGCTCGTCCGCCGGCAGCGCGGCGAGCCAGCGGCCGAGCGTCGCCGCCTGGGCGCGGCCGGTGTCCGACAGCGGGATGTCGGCGTCGCGTTCGGAGATGCCGGCCTCCTCGGCGTCGGTGCCGAGCACCGCCTGGTAGGCGAGGTTGCCGGTGCTCTCACCGTGCCGGGTCAGGTTCAGCCACTGCAGCGCTCTCACGCCCGCCATGCTGCCATGCCGCGCGGACACCCCGTCCCCGCCGCGGTGCGGGCCGGGTACGGGCTCGGTGCGGGCTCGGTGCGGGCGCTGCTCGATGCGGCTCTGCTCTACAGCCGGTAGTACTCTCGTTGCCGTGACCGACGTCCTGGGCACCGCGATCATCGTGGTGGCGCTGCTGACCGCCGCCTACGCGCTGGTGTCGGCGCTGCGCAACCGGGCGATGGACCTCGGGCACCTGATCGGGCTCGGCGTCCTGGAGGCGCTGCTGGTCGCGCAGGTCGTCGTGGCGTTCGTCAAGCTCGGCGGCGGTGCGGGCCCGGACGGCACCGCCACCTTCGTCGGCTACCTGCTCGGCTCGCTGCTCATCCCGGCGGCGGGCGCCGGGTGGGGCCTGCTGGAGCGCACCCGGTGGGGGTCCGGCGTGATCGTCATCGCCGGGGTGGCCGTCGCCGTCATGGTCGTCCGGATGAACCAGCTGTGGAGTGGCACCGGTGTCTGAGTCCGATCGAGCGCGACCCGAGCCCGTCCGGCCCGAGGCCGCCGGGTCCGAAGTCGCCGGGTCCGGGACCCGTGCGGGCGGCGGCGCCCGCGCCGGCGCCGGCGCCCGCACGGGCGGCGGGACCCGCCCCGGCACCGCCGCCGGCCCGGGACGGCTGCTGGTCGCCGTCTACGCGGTCTTCGCGCTCGCGGCCGGTGCGCGGGCGGCGGTGCAGATCACCACCAAGTACTCCGAGGCGCCGCTCGCCTACGTCCTGTCGGCGTTCGCCGCGGCCGTCTACGTCCTGGCGACGGTCGCGCTGGCGCGCGGCGGCCGGACGTCGTTCCGGGTCGCGGTCGCCGCCTGCTCCACCGAGCTGGCGGGCGTGCTGATCGTGGGCACGCTCAGCGTCGCCGACTCCGCGGCGTTCCCCGACGAGACCGTCTGGTCCATGTTCGGGCGCGGCTACGGCTTCGTCCCGCTGGTGCTGCCGGTCGTCGGACTGCTGTGGCTGCGCCGCACCGCCCGCGCGGCCGGCGGGAGCGCGGCGGGCGGTGGGCGCCCTGTGAGCGGCGGCGTGTGAGCCCTCCGGCCACAGGTGTCTCGGGGTGGTGCCGCGGCCGGTCATGCCGCCGCGGACAGTGAGCGGCCGCCGATCGGGAGGGCGTGCACGGCGGCCCGCGTGACGGCCTCGACCTCGTCCGGCGACAACTCGGCGGTGGGGTTGCGGCGCATCCAGCGGATCAGCTTCAGCGGCGGCGCGAAGACGATGCCGTCCGCGGCGAACGGGGTGCGGACGAGCCGACCGCCGTGCACCGCCAGCACCGGCGTCACCCGCACCGGCACCTCGGCGACGCCGGAGATCGCCAGCGCGGCGGCCTCGGCCCGCGCGGTCAGCGCCCCCACCTGCTTGGACTGGGTGCGGCCGTCGATGAACAGCTTGCCGCCATGGTGGGAGATCTCCGCGTCCGGGGACCAGGCCTCGTTGTGGACGAGCCACACCCCGCCCGGGCCGACCACGATCTCGTCGGCGGTGCCGTGGCCGGGGACGGTCCGCGCGTACAGCACCCGGTGCCCGCGCCGCTCCAGCGTGTGGCGCAGCAGCCGGTTGGTGCGCTGCTCGCCGCGCAGCCCGAGCCGCCACACCCGCGTCGAGTGGTACACGCGCCAATGGACGAACACGTCCGCCGCCGCCACCAGAATGCCCATCAGGATTCCGAAAACGGCGTTGACGAGCAGTGCGCACAGTACGACCGTCGCCGTGGCGAGAAATGCGCGGGTCCGCAATCTCCCTTTTCGGCCGCGCTGCCAGAGCTCCTCGTACACCGCCTGAGGCGAACCGCCGGTGAACGCGGCCCTGTCCCTGAGGTAGATGGAGCTGCCGAACATGCCGAACCTCCCAGCACCTGCGATGACGCCATCATTATGGGGATACCCAAGGCATTGCCGCTACAGCTGAAAGGGTGACTTAAATCAAACTCCCAGGTCACTTCCTGACCTTGAAATCATTGCTCACCTGGTCTTTTGCTGGGATTGGCGTAGGCTGTTCCGGGAGGAACCGGGAGTGCCGAATGAAAGGCGCGATGCAACTTCCACGGCAACATTCGGAGCCTTTTTCGGTGCAATGGATTTCCGCCGCGGCGGGCGGGCGCGGCAGACTGGGGCGATGCACCTCAGCGCCGCCGAGAACCTGCCCGTCCGCAGTGCCGTCCCCGCGCTGCGCGCGGCCCTCGGCGGCGGCGGGCACGGCGGCGGGCACGGCGGCGGCGCGGCGGTGCTGGCGGCGCCGCCCGGCACCGGCAAGACCACGCTCGTGCCGCTCGCCCTCGCCGGGCTCGCGCTCGGCGGCCCGGCCGCCGCCGGGAAGGTCCTCGTGCTGGAGCCCCGCCGCCTCGCCGCCCGCGCCGCGGCCCGCCGCATGGCCTGGCTGCTCGGCGAGCGCGTCGGCGGGCGGGTCGGCGTCACCGTCCGGGGGGAGAACCGCCCCGGCACCCGCGTGGACGTCGTCACCACCGGCGTCGTCCTGCAGCGCCTGCAGTCCGACCCGGAGCTGGCGGACGTCGGCACGGTGATCCTGGACGAGTGCCACGAGCGGCACCTGGACGCCGACACCGCGCTGGCGTTCCTGCTGGACGTCCGCGCCGCCCTTCGTCCCGACCTGCGCCTCGTCGCGGCGTCCGCGACCGCCGACACCGGCCCGTGGGCCCGCCTCCTCGGCGATGCGCCCGTGGTGGAGACCGCGGCGGCGCTGCACCCGGTGGAGACGGTCTGGGCGCCGCCGGAGCGCCCCGTCCCGCCGCCGCACGGCCTGCGCGTCGACCCGGCGCTCCTCGCGCACGTCGCCGCGACCGTCCGCCGCGCGGTGGCCGAACGCGACGGCGACGTCCTGTGCTTCCTGCCGGGCGTGGGCGAGATCTCCCGCGTCGCCGGGATGCTCGGCGGCCTGCCCGCCGACGTCCTGCAGATCCACGGCCAGGCGCCCCGCGCGGTGCAGGACGAGGTGCTCGCCCCGTCCTCCCGCCGCCGGGTCGTCCTCGCCACGTCGGTCGCCGAGTCGAGCCTCACCGTGCCCGGCGTCCGCGCGGTCGTCGACAGCGGCCTCGCCCGCGAGCCCCGCACCGACCACGCCCGCGGACTGGGGTCGCTCACCACCGTCCGCGCGTCCCGCGCCACCGCCGAGCAGCGTGCCGGGCGTGCCGGGCGCGAGGCCCCCGGCACCGTGTACCGCTGCTGGACGCAGGCCGAGCACGACCGCCTCCCCGCCC
>NZ_SMJW01000134.1 GCF_004348335.1 Actinomadura bangladeshensis
CGAACAAGACCCCGCAGATCAGAGCCTGGGCGGCCCGCAACAACGTCGAGTTGTGCCTCACCCCGACCTACGCCTCGTGGGCCAACCCGATCGAGGCGCAGTTCGGGCCGCTGCGCACCTTCGTGATCGGCAACTCCAACCATCCCAACCACACCGTGCTCGCTTGGGAGATCCAGGCCTACCTGCGCTGGCGCAACGCCAACGCCCGCCACCCCGACGTGCTGGCCGCCCAACGCCGCGAACGCGCCCGGGTCCGCAGCGAACGCCAGCAACGCTGGGGACGACCCCGCCCCAAAGCAGCATGACAAGACCCGGCGAACGTTCGTGGTCACCGCACTAGACGACGGCGCCGGAGCTGCCCGCGGTGCGGCGGACGGGCTTCTGCTGGCCCTTGCCCTGCGGCGGCGGGGCCTTCGCGAAGCGCTCCAGGACGACCGCGATCGGCGTCGCGGTGAAGACGCTGGAGTACGTCCCGACGACGATGCCGATCAGCAGGGCGATCGCGAAGTCGGTCAGCGAGTCGCCGCCGAGGATCGCGAGGGCCGCCAGGATGAACAGCGCGCCCATGCCGGTGTTGATCGTCCGCGGGACGGTCTGCAGCGTGCCCCGGTTGGCGATGTCGGCGAACCGCCCCTTCGGGTTCGCGCCCCACAGTTCCCGGACCCGGTCGAACACGACGACGGAGTCGTTGACCGAGTACCCGATGACCGTGAGCAGCGCCGCGAGGAACACCCCGTCGATCGGTTTG
This sequence comes from Actinomadura bangladeshensis, assembly GCF_004348335.1. Taxonomy (GTDB): domain Bacteria; phylum Actinomycetota; class Actinomycetes; order Streptosporangiales; family Streptosporangiaceae; genus Spirillospora; species Spirillospora bangladeshensis. The sequence goes on from NZ_SMJW01000134.1 coordinate 749, forward strand.
CCGAGCCAGGCGAACACGCCGGTGACGATCGTGATGTCGTGGAACATCGCGAGCACGGAGCCGGCCGCGAACGTCCAGCGGAACCGGATCGTCAGGTAGGCCAGCTGCGCGAGCAGGGCGATGCCGAGGGCGATCAGCGCCTTCTTGCGCAGCTCGTCGCCGAGGCTCGGCCCGATCAGCTCGTCGCGCTGCTTGGTCGCGCCGCCGCCCTCCTTCGCGAGGGCCTCCTGGATCCGCTTCTCCTCCTCGTTGCTGAGGTCGGACGTGCGGACGGAGATGTCGTCCTGGCCGGACGTCTGGACGACCGCGCGCGGGAACCCGGCTTCGGCGACGGCCGCGCGGGCCTTGTTGATGTCGACGTGCTGGCTGGTGGAGTACTCGACGAGGCGCCCGCCGGTGAACTCGACGCCGAAGTTCAGCCCGCGGGTGAAGATCCCGGTCATGGCGAGGGCGACCGCGATCAGGGAGATCCCGATCCACATCCGGCTGCGCTTCATGATGTCCGGGCCGCTGTTCTCCAGCCAGTTGCGGATCCGCCCGGGGCCGGCCAGCCCGCCGGCCCGGCCCTTGGTGATCTTGGGCATCCGGGCCGCGGCGGCGTCGGTGAGCACGCGGCTGAGCAGCATCGCCGAGACGAGGGAGGCGAGCACACCGATGGTCAGCGTGACGCCGAAGCCCTTGACCGGCCCGGACGCCAGCCAGAACAGCAGTCCGCCGGCCAGCAGGGTGGTGACGGCGGAGTCGGCGATCGCCGACCATGCCTTGTTGAACCCGATCGTGAGCGCGTTGCGGGAGCTGCGGCCCGGTGCCGCCGCCCGTTCCTCTCTGGCCCGTTCGAAGGCCAGCACGTTGGCGTCGATCGCCATGCCGATGGCCAGGACGAACCCGGCGAGGCCGGGCAAGGTGAGCGTCGCCCCGATCGCGACGAGGGCGGCGTAGGAGATCAGCGCGTAGCCGGCCAGCGCGACCGTGGCGAGGAAGCCGACGATGCGGTAGACGGCCACGATGAACAGGCCGGTGAGGATGATGCCGATGACGGCGGCGCGGGCGCTGGCGTCGATGGCCTCGTCGCCGAGGGTCGGGCCGACCACCCGCTGCTCGATGATCTTCACGGGGACGGGCAGCGAGCCGCCCTGGATGAGGGCCGCGAGGTCCTTGGCCTCGTCGGCGGTGAAGTCGCCGGTGATCTGGGTGGAGCCGCCGGTGATGCCGACGCCGCAGGGCACGCTCTGCGTCACCTGCGGCGAGGAGATGACCTTGCCGTCCAGGATGATCGCGATGCGGCGCTCGTCGCCGACGGCGCAGGCGGCCTTGGCGGTGAGCTGCTCCCAGGTCTTGCCGCCGCTGCCCTTGAAGTCGACGTTCACGGCCCAGCCGCCGAGGTTCTGGGCGTCGTAGGAGGCGCTGGCCTCGCCGATGCCCTCACCGGTCAGCGCGGCGGGGCCGATGAGGATCGGCTGCCCGGTCTCGTCCGGGATCAGCTGCTGGCCCTTCTCGGCCTTGCCGGTGTTGGGCAGCACGGGGTGCGCGGTGAGCTGCGCGGTCTTGCCGACCGCCTCGGTGGCGCGGGTCGGGTCCTGGACGTCGGGCAGCTCGACGATCAGCCGCTTGTCGCCGGACCGGGTGATGGACGACTCGGCGACGCCGAGCGCGTCGATGCGCCGGTGCAGGACCTCGCGGGCCCGGTCGGTGGACTCGCGGTTCGCCTTGACGGTCGGCGAGTCCTGGGTCTCGAGGACGATCTGGGTGCCGCCCCGGAGGTCGAGGCCGAGGCGGGCTGGTTTTGCCCAGGCGAAGTAGAACGATGTGGCGAGCACGGCGAACGCCAGTACCGCCCGCACCACGTTGGCGCGAGACAAGAGGGAACCTCCACGGGGATCCGGCGCCGCGCCTCAGCGCGCGGCACCGCGGACAAGGGTGACTCGGGTCCGTGCGGTGGAGGGTGGTGCGCGCCCGCGGGGGGCCGCGGGCGGCGCGAGGTCGGGTGAGGGCGGGGCGGCGGCGGGCCGGCGGAGGCGCCCGGCCGGCGGCGGGGCGTCCGTGCCGGACGCCGGCAGCACGGCGTGCACCGGGTGCATGGTCGGCGCGGCGGTCCCGGCGGCGTGCCGGGCGACGGCGTCGATGACCGCCGGGGTGCGCGGGGCCGCCTGGGCGCGCGGGACGCCCCGGGCGTGCGGGGACGTCCCGGTGCGGGGGGCCGAGCGGGTCTTGGCCGCCGAACGGATGCGGGTGGGCGCCTTCGCCGCGGGCACCGTCCGGACGCCGGAGATCGCCCCGGTGGCGGACGTCCCGGCGTGGGCTCCGGCACCGACCGGGCCGACGACGAAGCCGAGCAGGCCCAGCATGACCAGGAGCAACCGGGCGGCGGGCGGGCCCGCGAGGGTCCGGAGCGCGGCGGGCAGTGCGGGCAGGGCGGCAGGCCGCGAGTCGCGCATGCCACCCCTCCTCGATCGCCGTCCGCCGGTCCGTTCAGGCCAACCTAGCCCAGGTTCTCCGGGCCGGAGACGCCCTTCGCCACCGGCCTGGCAAAACACGGGAGCAATTCCCCGTCAAGGTGACCTGGAGTCACAATGCCGTTACCCGTGCCGCGTATACCGTCCCACCAGCAGACACCAGTTGGTGTCCCAATCCGGCCAGGCCACGATCGGCCTCTGTCCATTGCCGGACAGGTCAACGCGAATTACTTTCGCGTATGCCCACCCCGAACCGGACAGAGGAGTTTCCGGTGGCACGAATCAGACAGACCGCGATCGTCGGGACCGCCGCACTGGCCGTCCTCGCCGCGGGGGTCGCCCCCGCGTACGCCGCGGGCACGACCATCCGCAAGGGCACGGCCACGGCCGCCGCCTACTCCGGCAACGTCCAGGCGTCGCTGCTCGGCACCGCGACGGTCTCCACGTCGATCGGCAGCGGCTCCTGCAGCCAGTCGACGATGACCGGCTCGATCAACTCCGACGGCTCCGGCCTCAGCATCGCGAGCGCCGACTTCAGCAGCTGCACCGGCACCGCCAGCGTCGCCATCACCCCGCAGGCCCTCCCGTGGAGCGGCGGCAGCGTCGCCTACGACTCCGGGCACACCGGCAACCGCGACGCGGCCGTCACGATCGCCAACTTCAAGGTCAAGGCCGTGGTGGACCTGTTCGGCGGGATCACCTGCGTGTTCGGCGGCTCCCTCACCGCCAACGGCTACAACCCCGACAACGCCAACCGTCCCGTCACGAGCAACAACCAGGCGCAGGTCGGCGTGAACGGCGCCAAGGTGAGCAAGCAGTCGGGCAGCAGCTTCCTCTGCCCGTCCACCGCCACCGTCACCGCCACGTACCAGCTGCGCGGCGAGACCACCGCCGGCTCCGGCACCTACGACCAGACCCTGTACGTCACGAGCTGAGCACGTGAGGGTCTGATCGGACTTCGCTCCCCGCGGACACGCTCCCACGACGTGCTCCCATGAGAAGCGGGCCGCCCCCACCACGCGGGGGGCGGCCCGTAGCGGTCTCCGGACCGGGTCAGCAGCCGACGAGCTGCGCGGCGAGGAACGACTCGACCTGGCCGATCGCGATGCGCTCCTGGCTCATCGAGTCGCGCTCCCGGACGGTCACCGCGTCGTCCTCCAGGGTGTCGAAGTCGACCGTGACGCAGAACGGGGTGCCGATCTCGTCCTGGCGGCGGTAGCGGCGGCCGATGGCGCCGGCGTCGTCGAAGTCGACGTTCCAGTTCCGGCGCAGCCGCGCGGCGAGATCGCGGGCCTTCGGGGACAGGTCGGCGTTGCGCGACAGCGGCAGCACCGCGACCTTGACCGGGGCGAGCCGCCGGTCGAGCCGCATGACGGTGCGCTTCTCCAGCTTGCCCTTGGCGTTGGGGGCCTCGTCCTCGGCGTAGGCGTCCATCATGAACGTGAGCGTGCAGCGGTCGACGCCGGCCGCGGGCTCGATCACGTACGGGGTGAACCGCTCGCCGGACTCCTGGTCGAAGAACGACAGGTCGGCGCCGGAGGCCTTGGAGTGCGTCGTCAGGTCGTAGTCGGTGCGGTTGGCGATGCCCTCCAGCTCGCCCCACTCGCTGCCGACGAAGTCGAACTTGTACTCCACGTCGACGGTGCGCTTGGAGTAGTGCGACAGCTTCTCCTGCGGGTGCTCGTAGAGCCGCAGGTTCTCCTTGCGGATGCCGAGGTCGACGTACCACTGCATGCGCTCGTCGATCCAGTACTGGTGCCATTCCTCGTCACTGCCGGGCTTGACGAAGAACTCCATCTCCATCTGCTCGAACTCGCGGGTCCGGAAGATGAAGTTGCCGGGCGTGATCTCGTTGCGGAACGACTTGCCGATCTGCCCGATGCCGAAAGGCACCTTGCGGCGCGCGGACTGCTGGACGTTCAGGTAGTTGATGAAGATGCCCTGCGCGGTCTCGGGCCGCAGGTAGGCGAGGCCGGACTCGTCCTCGACGGGGCCGAGGTAGGTCTTGAGCAGGCCGTTGAACATCTTCGGCTCGGTGAAGGAGCCCTTGACGCCGCAGTTCGGGCAGCCGACGTCGGCGAGGCCGTTCGCCGGCGGGCGGCCGTGCTTCTCCTCGTAGGCCTCCTCCAGGTGGTCGGCCCGGAAGCGCTTGTGGCAGGACTGGCACTCGGTGAGCGGGTCGACGAACGCCTGGACGTGGCCGCTGGCCTCCCACACCTCGCGCGCGAGGATGACGCACGAGTCGAGGCCGACGATGTCGTCGCGGCCCTGCACCATGGACTTCCACCACTGGCGCTTGACGTTGTTCTTCAGCTCGACGCCGAGCGGCCCGTAGTCCCAGGACGCGCGGAGCCCGCCGTAGATCTCGCTCGACGGGTAGACCAGGCCCCGCCGCTTGGCGAGGTTGACGATCGTGTCCAGCACATCGGAACGGCGTGCCATCTAATCTTCTCCATCCGGCTGGCGGTCGGCGGGACAGTGAGTGCGCCCCCGGTCCCGCGCGGAACGCGGCGGGCGGCGGCGAGTGTGATCCCCGGTGATGAGCCCCGGCGCGGTCGTCGCCGGCGCCGGAGAGCATTCCCCAGCTTAGGGCACCCGGCGCGTGGAACAGGCGCTAGTAGACGCGCCCGTCCACGATGTTGCTGTCGATGTTGAGCGTGACGCCGCCGTGCCTCTCCTTGTGGCCGCCGCGGTACTGCTTGATGCGGCGGTGCGGGGACCACCAGCCGTCCGGCAGGTGCGGGTCGTGGTAGACCGAGGCCCTGCCGTTCCAGTTGGCGAACCAGACGCCGGCGGGCCTGCTGATCCCGGTGGCCCGGCCGACGTCGCGGATGCCGGACTTGGCGCTGCTGTACAGGCACGGGACATAGCCCTCGTCCGTCAGCCGCTCCACCCACCTGTCGACGAACCGCAGGACGGCGGCCTTGCACGCCTTCTTCCTGCTGTTGTACGCCTCCATGTCGAAGTAGATCGGCGCCCCTTCCGGGATGCCGAGCGCCCTGGCCCTGCGCGCCGCGTCCACGGCGGCCTTCGCGCCCTGCTTGGCGGCGTTCTTGCGGGTGAAGCGCTGGGGGCGGGACCCGCACGGCGCCTGCAGGCCGACGTAGGTGGGGGTGATGCGGTACCCCATCTCCCGGACCTGCTCCACCCACGACGCCGTGAGGTTCGGCTGCGCGCAGCCGCGCGCCGCGCCGCCGATGTAGATGTTGGTGACCTTGAAGGACGGCCGCCACGCCTCCATGGTGGCGAGCGACGGGGCCGTGCAGGTGTCGAAGCCCCTGCCGCGCACCCAGGGGCGGTCCAGGGCGTCGTCCGGGCCCGATCCCTTGCCGGGACTCCGCCGCCGGACGTCGGGGCTGGACGGCCGGGCGGGTTCGCGGGGAGCCGCCGTCCACGTCCCCGACAGCCGGGAGCCGCGCAGCACCCGCTGGAGCCGTCCCGGGTCCGTCCCGTACACGCCGGTGATCGTGACCCCGGCCTCGGGGAGGGTGAGCCGGGTCTCGTGCTCGGCGTTCGGCGCGATCTTCAGGGTGGCGAGCCTCGCGGCGTGCACGACGGTCCGCGAGCCGCGGCCGTTCTCGGCGGGCTCGATGTGCAGGGCCTCGGTGCGGCCGACGACGCGGGCGGGGCAGTCCGGCTGCGGCCCGGGCCGCCCGAGGTAGACGGCGTGCCGGTCGTAGCGGACGCACCGGGCGGGGTCGGCGTCCAGCCGGTGGACCCGCCAGCCCGCCGGGACGGGGACGCGCAGCCCCCGGTACTCGACGACCCGCGGGCCGCTCTCCGCCGCGAGCGCGGCGGCGGGACGCGGCGCGGGCCGCGCCGGGCCGGACCCGAGGACGGCGAGGACGGAAGCGGCGGCCGCCGCCCCGGAAAGCACGCTGAACAGGACGGCCTGGCGCATCAACTCTCCCCCGAGGACCACGGCGTGATCGTGCAGGGGCAGAGATGACCATGGAGGGCGCACCGAAACCGGGCCCGGGCGCTTCTTGCCCCCCGCTTACCCTCTTCGTTGACTTGCGGCGTGTTGTTGTTATGGAGCGCCTCATAACAACAACACGCCGCAGGTCAACGGGGGCAGGGGTCAGGCGGAGGCGACGATCTCGTAGGCGCCCGGTTCGTCTATCGCCCAGACCGCCTGGGGCATCAACTGCAGGCGCAGGTCGTGGGCGCCCAGTGCCCGGCGGTAGTGGCCGGCGCCGTCCCATTCGGTGACGAGGGCCCACAGGTCGGGGTCGTCGACGGTCCGGGCGAGGCGGCCGGAGCGGAAGCCGGGGCTCGCCGCCAGCGCCGCCAGCACCGCGGTCATCGCCTCGGCGAACCCGCCGGCGTCCTCGCCCGGCACCCGGTACCGGGTTATCGCGATCATCCCCCCATCCTGGCAGTACGTTGGGGGTGTGGAGACGAGAGGTGAGCGCGGCGGCGGCCTGCGCGCGGCCGTCGAGCGGCGGAGCGCGGCCCCGGTGGTGTTCCTGCACCGGCTGCCGCGGTGGGTGCTGCTGGTCGCGGTGTTCGTGCTGCTCGTGATCGGCATGGCCGGGACGGGCTGGGTCGCCGCGGCGGGGCTGCTGGTGCTCGCCGCCGCGCTGGGCTGGTTCGCCTACCTGAACTGGCCCGCGCTGGACGGCTCGGGAAGGATCCTGCGCATCGCCGCGTTGGCGGTCCTGGTGGGTTTCGCCCTGGGGCGCGGTATTGGCCGGTTTTGACAACCATTTTCATCTTCGTCCATAATCGGCGGTGTGCTCCGCCTCCGCGACTCCCTGCGCGCCCTCCCCGCGGCCGCCCTGGCCCTGGCCGGGCTCGCCGCGGGTCTGACGGCCTGCGCCGACGCGGACGCCGGCGTCCCGCCCGGCAAGGCGGCCGTGGTCGCGTCGTTCTACCCGATGGCGTGGCTGGTGGGGGAGGTCGGCGGGGACGACGTCTTCGTGCGGACCCTCACCCGGCCCGGGACCGAGCCGCACGACCTGGAGCTGACCGCCCGGCAGGTCGCGAACATCGAGGACGCCGACTTCGCCGTCTACGTCAGGGGCGTCCAGCCCGCCGTGGACGACGCCGTCGGCAAGCACGCCGAGGGCAGGTCGCTGGACGCGGCCTCCGTCGTCAGGACGCTGCCCCCGCCGGGCGAGACCGACGACGAGGAGGCGCACGACGGCGTCCGCCATCGGGAGGCGTCCTACGACCCGCACATCTGGCTCGACCCGAGCCGCATGGCGGCCGTCGCGACCGCGCTCGGCGACCGGCTGGCCGCAGCCGACCCCGGCCACGCGTCCGGCTACCGGCGGCGCGCCCGGGCCGCGGCCGATGAGCTGACCCGGCTCGACCGCGCGTTCCAGGACGGCCTGAGGACCTGCGCGCGGCGGGACATCGTGACCGCGCACGCCGCGTTCGGCTACCTCGCCGACCGCTACGGGCTGCGGCAGATCCCGGTCTCCGGGGTGGACCCGTCCGGCGGGCCGTCCCCGAAGCGGCTCGCCGAGCTGACCCGGCTGGTGTCGGCCACCGGCGCCACGACGGTCTTCACCGAGACGCTGGTCAGCCCGAAGACCGCCGAGGCGCTGGCCCGCGAGGCGGGCGCGCGGACGGCCGTGCTCGACCCGGTCGAGGGGATCGAGGACGGCTCCCCCGACGACTACGTGACGATCATGCAACGGAACCTGCGGACCCTGCGTCCCGCACTGGAGTGCCCATGACCCGCCCGGACGAGCACGGCGCGAGCGCGCCGCCCTTCGCGCCGCCCTTCGCGATGACCGGCGGGACCGTCCGCCGGGACGGCCGCGAGATCCTCGCCGGCGTCGGCCTGCGGGTGGAGGCGGGCGACGTGCTGGCGGTCCTCGGGCCGAACGGCGCGGGCAAGTCCACTTTGGTCAAGGCACTGCTCGGGCTGGTCCCGCTCGCCGCGGGGCGGACCGAGATCTACGGCGAGCCGCCGGCCCGCTTCCGCGGCTGGCACCGGATCGGGTACGTCCCGCAGCGGCTGCCGATGGGCGGCGGCGTGCCGGCCACCGTCCGGGAGGTGGTGGCGTCCGGGCGGGTGGCCCGGCGGTCCCGCTGGCGGCCCGCCGCGTTCGGCGACCGGGCGGCCGACCGCGCCGCCGTCGACCGCGCCCTGCGGACGGTCGGGCTCGCCGACCGCGCCCGCGACTCGGCGCACCTGCTGTCCGGCGGCCAGCAGCAGCGGGTGCTGATCGCCCGCGCGCTCGCCGGCGAGCCCGACGTGTTCGTGATGGACGAGCCGACCGCCGGCGTGGACGCCCGCAACCAGGCGGCGCTCGCCTCGACCCTGCACGAGCTGGCCGGGGCCGGGCGCACCGTGGTGCTCGTCGCGCACGAACTGGGCCCGCTGGATCCGCTCATCACGCGCACGGTCGAGCTGGGCCACGGCCGCATCGTCCACGAGACGGTCCGGGAGACCGCGGGGAGGACCGCGTGAGCGAGATGCTGCAGTACGACTTCATGCGCGTCGCCCTGGTGATGGCGGTGCTGATCGGGCTGACCGCCCCGGCCGTGGGCACGTTCATCGTGCAGCGCAGGCTGTCGCTGCTCGGCGACGGCATCGGCCACATCGCGCTGACCGGCATCGGGCTGGGGCTGCTCACCAGCACCTCCCCCGTGCTCGGCGCGCTGGTGGTGTCGGTGCTCGGCGCGGTGGCGATCGAGGTGCTGCGGGCGCGCAGCCGCAGCGGCGGGGACGTCGCGCTCGCGCTGCTGTTCTACGGCGGGCTCGCGGGCGGCGTGATCCTCACCAACGCCGCCGGCGGCGGGTCGGCGACGCTCCAGTCCTACCTGTTCGGCTCGATCAGCAGCGTGGCGGTGACCGACCTGTACGTGGTCGCGGGGCTCGCCGCCGCCGTCCTGGCGATCATCGGGCTGTTCGGCCGCGAGCTGTTCCTGCTGTGCCAGGACGAGGAGGTCGCGCGGGCGGCCGGGCTGCCCGTCCGGTTCCTCAGCGTGCTGATCGCCGCGACCGCCGCGGTCACCGTGGTGATCTCGATGCGCGCGATCGGGCTGCTGCTGGTCAGCGCGCTGATGATCGTCCCGGTGGCGGCGGCGCAGCAGTTCACCCGGGGCTTCTGGGGGACGATGGCGGCCGCGATGGGGATCGGGGTGCTGTCGGCCGTTTCGGGCCTCGCCGGGTCCTTCGAGTACGATCTGCCCCCGGGCCCCTCGATCGTGCTGCTGGCGCTCGCGGCGTTCGCGGCGGCGGTCGCCGGGGGCTCGGTGGTGCGCCGCAGGCGCGCCCGCGCCGGCACGGCGGGAGACGCGGCAGGAGACGCCGTCCCCGCCGGGCCCGCAGTGGAGGCGCGCGTGGATGCCGAGGCGGAGGTGCTTGGGGGATGACGACGGCCCGCCGGGACGCGGTACGGCAGGTGCTGGCCGGCTGCGAGGGGTTCCGCAGCGCGCAGGACATCTACGCCGACCTGCGCGCGGACGGTTCCAAGATCGGCCTCACCACCGTCTACCGGGCGCTGCAGGCGCTCAGCGACGCGGGCGAGGTCGACGTGCTGCGCACCGACGAGGGCGAGGCCGTCTACCGCGCCTGCCGGACCGAGGAGCACCACCACCACCTGGTCTGCCGCGACTGCGGCCGGACGGTGGAGGTCGAGGGCCCCGCCGTGGAGCGCTGGGCGGACGCGATCGCCGCCGAGCACGGCTTCACCGGCATAACGCACACGGTCGAGGTCTTCGGGACGTGCCCGGACTGCACCGCCCGGGCCCGCTGACCGGCGGGTAACAATCCGAACGAATCCGGCAAGGCGCGCACTTCACACGCACAGTCCGTAATTCTTGGCGGATTGTGACATCTACTTGTGAGTAGCTCTATGTCATAAATGTCCCCATCGCCACGGCAGGCCCGGCGTCGGGCCCCCGGGGGTGCGTGGCGCCCGCACGAGAGGGCGTTCATGACAAGACGGGCGTTCACCAGCCGAAGGACCGTGCTCCTGGCCTCGGCGACCCTGCTCGCGACCACCGGCACCGCACTGCCGGCGTCCGCGCGGCAGGCGCCGTCCCCGCCGACCCCGCAGAAGGCCGCCGAGCGCGCGCTCCACGCGCTAGACCAACGCGGCCCCGAGGTCCGCGCCGGGGACGGGCAGGCGTTCAAGGTCGTCAGGGTCTCCCTGGACCGGGACGGGACCGCGCACACCCGGATGACCCGCACCTACGACGGCCTGCCGGTGCTGGGCGGCGACGTCGTCGTCCACCAGTCGGCGTCGGGCACGTGGCGCGGCAGCAGCGGGACGCTCGCCAAGGCTCCCGCCGACTCCACCCCGGAGGTCTCCGCCAAGACCGCCAGGAAGCGCGCCGTCACCAAGCACCGCAAGGCGGAGGGCTCCCCCGCGCTCGTCGTCGAGGCGCGCACCGCCGACCACCAGCCGCGCCTCGCCTGGCGCGTCCAGACGGTCGGCACGCAGGCCGACGGGACGCCGAGCCGCGTATTCACGTCCGTGGACGCCGCGACCGGCAAGGTGCTGCTGCGCGAGGAGACCATCCGCACCGAGGCGGGCGACGGCAAGTCCCTCTACACCGGGACGGTCCCGCTGAACACCACCAAGTCCGGCAGCACCTACCAGCTGAAGGACCCGTCGCGCGGCAACACCTACACCGGCGACGCCCAGAACGACACCGACCTCTGCTTCCTGATCTGGTGCTTCCACCGGGCTCCCGCCACGCTGTTCACCGACGCCGACAACCACTGGGGCAGCGGCACGACGTCCGACCGCGCCACCGTCGCCGTCGACGCCCAGTTCGGCACCGACATGACCTGGGACTTCTACAAGAACGTCTTCGGCCGCACCGGCATCGCCGGGGACGGCAAGGGGTCCTACAACCGCGTCCACTACGGCAACGGCTACGCCAACGCGTTCTGGGACGACTCGTGCTTCTGCATGACCTACGGCGACGGTGACGGCTCCCAGCTCGGCCCGCTCACGTCCCTGGACGTGGCCGCGCACGAGATGAGCCACGGCGTCACCAGCTCGACCGCGAACCTCACCTACTCCGGGGAGTCCGGCGGGCTGAACGAGGCGACGTCCGACATCATGGCCGCCGCCGTCGAGTTCTACGCCAACAACCCCGCCGACGTCGGCGACTACCTCGTCGGCGAGGAGGTCGCCCTGCCGGGCCTCGGCCAGCCGGCGCTGCGGTTCATGGACAGGCCGAGCCGGGACGGCAGCTCCGCCGACTCCTGGTCGTCCAGCACCAAGAACCTCGACGTGCACTACTCCTCGGGCGTCGCCAACCACTTCTACTACCTGCTGTCCGAGGGCAGCGGCGCGAAGACGATCAACGGGGTCTCCTACAACAGCCCCACGTCCAACGGCTCCACGATCACCGGCATCGGCCGGGACGCCGCCACGAAGATCTGGTACCGGGCGCTGACCACGTACATGACGTCCTCGACCGACTACAAGGGCGCGCGCACCGCGACCCTGAGCGCAGCCGGCGACCTCTACGGCGCGGGCAGCACCCAGTACAACACCGTGGCCGCCGCCTGGTCCGCGGTGAACGTGAACTGAAGACCCCTGTTCCGGGGAAGGAGCCCCGCGCCCGGCCGGGCGCGGGGCTTTCCCGGGTTGATGATCCGCACGGCGCCGCCATGGGGAAGAATCGGGGGCATGGCTACTACACGCACCGCAAACGCGCACTGGGAAGGCTCGCTCATCGAGGGCCAGGGGACCGTCTCGCTGGACTCCTCGAAGCTCGGCACGTACGACGTGACCTGGGCATCGCGGTCCGAGGAGCCCGGCGGTCGGACGAGCCCCGAGGAGCTCATCGCCGCCGCCCACTCCACCTGCTACTCGATGGCGCTCTCGCACGCCCTCGCCGGGGCCGGCTCCCCGCCGGAGAAGGTGGACACCAAGGCCGAGGTCACGTTCCAGCCGGGCGAGGGCATCACCGGCGTCCACCTGACGGTCCGGGCGAGCGTCCCCGGCCTGTCCGCGGCCGACTTCGAGAAGTTCGCCCAGGACGCCAAGGCCGGCTGCCCGGTGAGCAGGGCCCTCGCCGGCACCACCATCACCCTGGACGCCGCCCTCGCCTGACCACCCGCCGCAACCGTCTCCCCGGCCACGCGGCGACCTCCGCAGTCGCGATCGCGCCCGAAGGCGGTTTCGAGCCTGCGAGAAACTGATCGCGCAGCGAGCCGCCAGGCGGGCCGGAGCGATGCAGCGATCGCACCAGTTAGTGCAGGTCAGCCGCCCCCAGGCGCCTGACCTGCACTAACTGCATTAGGCACAGCGCCGCCGTAGCGGCGGTCGCGGGAGGCGTACAGCTCGCACGCGTGCCACAGGTGGCGGCGGTCGAAGTCGGGCCAGAGGGTGTCGAGGAAGACCATCTCCGCGTACGCCGACTGCCACAGCAGGAAGTTGGACGTGCGCTGCTCCCCCGACGAGCGCAGGAACAGGTCGACGTCCGGGATGCCGGGCTCGTCCAGGTAGCGGGCGAAGACCTTCTCGTTGATCTTGTCCGGGTTCAACTTGCCGTCCCGGACGTCGCGGGCGATCGCCGCCGCGGCGTCCGCGATCTCGGCGCGGCCGCCGTAGTTGACGCAGAACTGCAGGGTGAGGACGTCGTTGTCGCGGGTCATCTCCTCGGCCGTCTCCAGCTCGCTGATGACGCTGCGCCACAGCCGCGGCCGCCGGCCCGCCCAGCGGACCCGGACGCCCATCGAGTGGAGCTGGTCGCGGCGGCGGCGGATCACGTCCCGGTTGAAGCCCATGAGGAAGCGGACCTCGTCGGGCGAGCGCTTCCAGTTCTCGGTGGAGAACGCGTACGCCGACAGATAGGGGACGCCCAGCTCGATCGCTCCCATGATCACGTCGAAGAGCGAGTCCTCGCCGCGCTTGTGCCCCTCGGTGCGCGGCAGCCCGCGCTCCTTCGCCCAGCGGCCGTTGCCGTCCATGACGATGGCGACGTGCCGCGGCACGAGGTCCGCGGGGATCGCGGGCGGGGTGGCGCCGTCGCGGTGCGGCTCCGGCGGCGATACGGCCCTTCTCAAACTCGCTCCCTGTCGGTGTCGTCGGTACTCGTTCCGGGACGGGTGTCCCGCTCCACATGGCGGAGGGAGCGGATCCCGTGCTCCAGGTGCCACTGGAGGTAGGCGGCGACCAGCCCGCTCGTCTCGGCCCGGTGGCGCTGCTCGCTGCCGTCGGCGTACTCCCAGTCGCCGCGCAGCAGCGCCAGCATCAGCGCGAACGTCGGCGGCGCCGGGGTCGCGGCGCCCGGCTGCCGGCAGTTCGCGCAGACCGCGCCGCCCGCCGCGATGGCGAACCCGCGCAGCCCGCCGCGGGTGCCGCAGCGGCAGCACTCGTCCAGCGCGGGCGCCCAGCCGGCGACCGACAGCGAGCGCAGCAGGAACGCGTCCAGGACGAGCCGCGGGTCGTGGCCGCGCTCGGCCAGCGTGCGCAGCCCGCCGACCAGCAGCAGGAACTGCCGCAGCGCGGGCTCGCCCTCCTCGCTCGTCAGCTTCTCCGCCGTCTCCAGCATCGCCGTCCCGGCCGTGTAGCGGGGGTAGTCGGCGACGAGGGCCTCCCCGTAGGGGCGGATGGTCTCGGCCTGCGTGACGAGGTCGAGGGACCGCCGCTCGTACAGCTGGAGGTCCACGTGCGTGAACGGCTCCAGCCGCGCACCGAACCGGGACCTGGTCTTGCGGACCCCCTTCGCCGCGGCGCGGATCCGGCCGGTCCGCCGGGTCAGCACCGTCACGATGCGATCGGCCTCGCCCAGCTTCTGGGTGCGCAGGACGATGCCTTCGTCGCGGTAGAGGGTCACCCGTTCATTCTCGCGCACGCGGCCCGGTGCCTCGGCGCGGTGACCGGACATCTCCGCAGTATCTCCATATAGCGGTCCGGTGGTGCCACTGCGCTGTACCGTCATCACGTACGGTGACCGGATTCGGCCGTGCCGTCCTGACGAAAGTTGTGGCCCGGACCACAGCGAGCTGGCAGCGTTGGGGCATGAGATGCCACATCGTGCCACCGCACATGCTGGAGCGGATCGCCCGCGGCGCCGACGACCCGGCCCTGCGCGCACGCGCCCGCCGTACCCTGGCGCTCACCTCGGCGCAGTTCGCCGACCGGAGGACGACCGCGGCCGGGGCCCCCGCCCCGTCGGAGGACTTCGTCCCCGCCCGGACGATCGGCGACGCGGGGGGCCGCGAGGAGCTGCCCGGCCGCACGGTCCGCGCCGAGGGCGCCCCCGCCTGCGGCGACGCGGCCGCCGACCAGGCCTACGACTGGCTCGGCGCGACGTTCGACTTCTTCGAGGCCGCGTACCGGCGCAACTCGATCGACGGCGCCGGGCTGCCGATGGTGTCGACCGTCCACTACGGCGACCGGTACGACAACGCCTTCTGGAACGGCGAGCAGATGGTGTACGGCGACGGCGACGGCGTCATCTTCACCTCGTTCACCGGCTGCCTCGACGTCACCGGGCACGAGCTGACCCACGGCGTCACCCAGCACACCGCGAACCTGGAGTACTACGGCCAGGCGGGCGCGCTCAACGAGTCCATGTCGGACGTGTTCGGCTCGCTCGTCAAGCAGTGGCATCTCGGGCAGACCGCCGACCGGGCCGACTGGCTCATCGGGCAGGGCCTGCTCGCCCCCGGCGTCGGCGGCGTCGCGCTCCGCTCGATGAAGGAGCCGGGCACCGCCTACGACGACCCCCGGCTCGGCAAGGACCCGCAGCCCGCCCACATGGACCACTACGTCGAGACCTACCGCGACAACGGCGGCGTCCACATCAACTCGGGCATCCCCAACCACGCCTTCTACCTCGCGGCGACCGCCATCGGCGGCAGCGCCTGGGAGAAGGCGGGCCGCGTCTGGTACGACACGCTCACCGGCGGCTCCCTGGCCGCCGACGTCGGTTTCGCGGAGTTCGCCGCCGCGACCGTCCAGGCCGCGACCCGGCTGTACGGCGCCGGCTCCGTCGAGGAGAAGGCGGTGAGCCGCGGCTGGACGGGGGTAGGGATCCCCACGGAGGCGAACGGATAGCAAAGTGAGAGTGACAGTCGTCCGCAGCGGTGGGTTCGCGGGGATCGAGCGGCGCGCTCAGTCCGACAGTGCCAGCGACCCCATGCTGACGAGGCTCGTCCACCGGGTGGATCTGAAAACGGTGCCGCCGCCGGGCCGAATCCCCGACCAGTTCCTGTACGAGATCGACATCGACGGCGACCGGACCACGGTCGGCGAGGCCCAGCTCCACGGCCCCCTGCGGGAGTTGGTCCACCACGTCCTCGGCCGCGCCCGCTGAGCCCGCCGCGCCGCCCCCGGCCCGGTCGGCCGCGCCGGGGGCGGCGGAGGCTAGGGCCGGGGTGCGTCCTTGATGAAGACGATCCCGTCGATCTCGGCCAGGTGCGCGGGGTCCAGCGGGGCGTAGCCGAACCAGGGCGAGACGCGGGGTTCGGGCCACGCGCCGCCGAGGGCGATGGCCAGCCGCGGGGCGTCGACGACGCAGCGCTCCTCCGGCAGCGCGTACAGGAGCCCTTCGAGGGTGTCCGGCGGCGGCGCGTCCACGCCCTGATGGCGGATCGTGCCGATCGCCGTGGCCAGGAAGGCGTAGTCCCGGCCGAGGCGGGCGCCGGCGAGCGCGCCGGCGCTCCACCATTCCAGCCGCCGCCCGCCCATCCGCATCGAACTCTTGCCGCGCTGGAGATGGGCGTTGTGCGCGTGCACGAGGGTCGGGCCCTTCGCGGCCGCCGCCAGGAGGTTCTCGGCCATCATCGCGTCCCGGATGCCCACCAGCCGGGTCAGGCGGCCCGGCGACGTGTCGGCCATCCAGGAGTGGTAGCGCAGCAGGCCGGTGGCGGTGCGCGCGCAGAGGCGGGCCCGGTCGTCGTCCGCCGCGGCCGCCGGGTCCGGCGGCTGCGCGTCGAGCAGCGCCGCGAGGTCGTCCGCCAGCAGCCGCAGTTCCCTGGCGTCGGGTGACCGCCCCACCGACTGGGACGGGTCCATCACCGCCGCCGGATTCGTCCAGCGGGCGTCGTCACCGATCAGGCGGTCGAGCGTTTCGGCGGTGCAGGGCAGCAGGTCCGCGCCCACCCGGGACGCGAGGTGGCCGTGGAGCGCGGTGAGCACCTGGCGGGGGCTCGCGGCGTGGGTCATCTCCAGAGGCCCGTCGAACCCGGCGAAGCGGACGTGTTCGGACGCGGGCCGGTCCTCGTTGTACGCGCGCATCCAGCGGACGAGGTCGCGGTTGGCCGCGGAGGCGCCCCATCCGTGGCTGAACCCGCGCTCCATGGCCTCATCGAGGGTGCCGGTGCCCGAGGTGATGTAGTCGTCCACGACCAGGCCCATCACGCAGTCGCTCTCGATCACGATCGACCGGTAGCCCTCCTGCTCGACGAGCTGCCGGAAGAGGTCGTTGCGGACCCCCAGCAGGATGTCCTCGCCATGCGTGGGCTCGCCCAGCGCGAGCATCCGGGGCCGGGAGGGGAGCAGGCTCATGACGGCGGCGGCCTCGACGGCGTGCACGGTGTCCTTGATGCCAGTAACCATGGCTTGAACAGTATCTTTGAACAAACGGGTGAAGCTTTTCGCAGATAAGCGCTGGACGCAGAGCGGAAAGCTTCAAACCCGTGGATAGACCGTGCCCGTCGACCCGCACGGAGGCGGGGACCGCGGGCGCCTCCCAGCACCCGCGGTCCCCGGTTTCGCGCGAGCGGCTTACGCTCCTTGCGTTCGGGACACCCGGTTCACGGCGGACAGGATGGCCTTGAGCGATGCGGTCACGATGTTGCCGTCGATGCCGACGCCCCATACGGTCGCGCCGTTCACGTCGCACTCGACGTAGGCGGCGGCGCGGGCGTCGCCGCCGGCGCTCATCGCGTGCTCGGCGTAGTCCAGCACGCGGACGTTGACGCCGACCGTGGCGAGCGCGTCCTCGAACGCCGAGACCGGACCGTTGCCGACGCCCTCGATCTCGCGGATCTCGCCGTCGACGCGGACGTCGCAGCTGATCGCGTCCTTCTCGTCCACCCGGGACGTGGTGCGGTGCGCCAGCAGCCCGGCGCGCGGGCCGTTGGCGAGGAACTCGGCCTCGAAGATCTCCCACATGCGCTCGGGCGTGACCTCGCCGCCGGCGCTGTCGGTGTGCTCCTGCACCACCCGGGAGAACTCGATCTGGAGGCGGCGCGGCAGCTCCAGCGAGTGCTCGGTCTTCATGATGTAGGCGACGCCGCCCTTGCCGGACTGGCTGTTGACCCGGATCACGGCCTCGTACGTCCGGCCGACGTCGTGCGGGTCGATCGGCAGGTACGGGACCTCCCAGGTGTACTCCTCCACCGGGACCCCGGCGGCTTCGGCGTCGCGCCGCAGGTGGTCGAAGCCCTTGTTGATGGCGTCCTGGTGCGAGCCGGAGAACGCGGTGTAGACCAGGTCGCCGCCGTAGGGGTGCCGCTCGTGGACGGGCAGCTGGTTGCAGTACTCGACGGTCCGCCGGATCTCGTCGATGTCGGAGAAGTCGATCTGCGGGTCGACGCCCTGGGTGAACAGGTTCAGGCCCAGCGTGACCAGGCAGACGTTGCCGGTGCGCTCGCCGTTGCCGAACAGGCAGCCCTCGATGCGGTCGGCGCCCGCCATGTAGCCCAGTTCGGCGGCGGCGACGGCGGTGCCGCGGTCGTTGTGCGGGTGCAGCGACAGGACGACGGAGTCGCGGTAGGCGAGGTTCCGGTTCATCCACTCGATCTGGTCGGCGTACACGTTCGGCGTCGCCATCTCGACCGTCGCCGGCAGGTTGACGATGACCTTCCTGTCCGGGGTCGGCTTCCACACGTCGTTGACGGCGTTGCAGACCTCGACGGCGTACTCCAGCTCGGTGCCGGTGAACGACTCCGGCGAGTACTGGAAGTAGATCTCGGTGTCGCCCATGTCCTCGGCGAGCTTGGCGCACAGCTTGGCGCCCTCGACGGCGATCGCGGTGATGCCGTCCCTGTCCTGGCCGAACACGACGCGGCGCTGCAGCGTGCTGGTCGAGTTGTACAGGTGGACGATCGCCTGCTTGGCGCCGCGCACCGACTCGAAGGTCCGCTCGATGAGCTCCGGCCGGGCCTGGGTCAGCACCTGGATGACGACGTCGTCGGGGATCCGGCCTTCGTCGATGATCTGCCGGACGAAGTCGTAGTCGGTCTGGCTCGCCGCCGGGAACCCGACCTCGATCTCCTTGTAGCCCATCCGTACCAGCAGCTCGAACATCTTCAGCTTGCGGTGGGCGTCCATCGGGTCGATCAGGGCCTGGTTGCCGTCCCGCAGGTCGACCGCGCACCAGCGCGGCGCCTCGGCGATGACCCGGTCGGGCCAGGTGCGGTCGGTCAGTTTGACCGGCGCGAACGGCCGGTAGCGCTGGAAGGGCATGCCCGATGACTGCTGTTGCGGATACATCCGTTGAGATCTCTCTGCTCGAACCTCGCGGCCGACGTCCACGTCAAAGTCCCGCAGCGAGGGAGCCGACCTGTCTTACAGGCCCCCGCTGCGGCCGCTAAGGAGGAGCAGCTCACGCAACACGTCCGCCAACGTAACAGATGGCATCCGGGTTACGGAAACCGGCGTCCGGATGATGAGACGACAGGCGCCTCCTCCGTCTCACCGAACGCTCCGCGGAGCCGCCGGCATTCCCCGCCGGGCTCAGGGGACGAGCACGGAGAGGCAGGTCACGCAGCCGTCGAGCGCCTCGAACTCGCTGATGTCGACGCTCGTGACGCGCAGGCCGTCCGCCGCCAGCTGGGCCGCCGTGCGCGGCGCCGAGGCCGCCATCAGCACGTGGCCGGGACCGAGCGCGACCACGTGCGCGCCGGACGGCTCGGGCGCGACGCGCAGGCTCGGCAGCGCGGAGGTGTCCACCATGTCGGGCATGCCGATGAGGTCGCCGTCCGGCAGCGCGGTCAGCGCCGACTTCAGGTGCAGGCAGCCGCGGGTGTCGACCGGGACGACCTTCCGCCCGCCCAGCAGGTGCGCGAGCTGGCAGATGCCCTCCTCGTTCGTGCGGGCGCCGCGCCCCACGTAGACGGTGTCGCCGACGCTCAGCACGTCGCCGCCGTCCAGGGTGCCCGGGTCCTCGATCCGCTCGATCCGCAGGCCGAGGCCGCGCGCCGCCCGCTCCGCGCCCGGCAGCTCCCCGCGCCGGCCCTCCGCTCCCGACCGGCACACGATCGCGAGCTCGCCGGCGACGACCAGCGCGTCCTCGACGAACGCGGCGTCGGGGCAGTCGTCGGCCGGCGGCACCGCCCGGATCCGCCAGCCCGCCGCGCGCAGCGCCCCGACGTAGGCCGCGTGCTGGCGCGCCGCGAGCGCGGCGTCCACGCGGCGGCGCGCGGCGTGCGTGACGATGCCCTCGGCGATCCGCGGGCCGGGCGCGCGGACGAGTGCCGTTCCGGCTGCGGCGGCCATGTCAGCGCGACGCCCCCTCGGTGGTCACGATCACACCCAGCGCGTAGGCGGGGGACATGCCGAGCAGGTCGGCGACGAGGTGCAGGGCCTGCCGCTCGCCGTCGCCGAGGGGCCCGTCGGCCAGCCCGATCCGGACGGCCTGCGCGAGGAACCACTCCTTGGCCTCCACGGCGAGCTGCGCGCCCGCCTCCACGACCTCCTGCTCCAGGAAGATGCGGCGCAGCGCGAGGTCGGCGTCCACGGCGGCGGCGTCGTAGCCGGGCTCGCCGTACCCGGTGACCGTCGCGATCGCGCGGGCGCGGGCCGCCGCGTCGGACGGGTCGCCGGCGCGCAGCACCAGCGCGGCCGCCGCCCGCATGCCCGCCGCGAGGGTCTCGGCCATCTGCTGCGCGGTCGGCGTCCGCAGCACCGAGGCGGGGAAGCGGCCCCGGCAGGTCCGGCACTCCACGGCGTGGCCGAGCCGCCACAGCGGCACCATCGGGACGAAGAACACCGAGAACCAGCGGCGCCCGGCGCGCCTGCGGTAGGCGCGGTCGCCGCCGCACTGCGGGCAGTGGAACGTCCCCTCGCTGACCGTACGGAACACCGCCGTGAGGCCGAAAACGAGCAACACCGGGGTTCTCCTCCCATAACGGACTTCGTCCAAAGTACCCATCCGAGGGCGCCGACGTGGCCGTCCCGGTCAACGGCGTTCCTGCCTTTACGCTGGGTTCATGACCGGTGACCTGGGTTCCGACGCGGGCCGCGCGCGCTCGCGCCCGTCCTTCCTGCCGCCCGTGAACGGCTATCCGCCGCCGGCCGGCGGACCGGCCGCGGCCGGTCCGCAGCCGCCCGCGGCCGCCCCGGCCCGGCGCGGGACCCCCTGGATCCTCGCCCTGCTCGCCGCCGCCTCCGTGCTGCTCGTGTCGGCGTTCCTGCCGTGGGCGCACGCCGAGGTCGTCGCCGAGCTGTTCGGCCGGACGCTGAGCCGCGACCTCGGCAGCGTCGCCGGCATCGACGCCGACGACATGGTCCTCGCCGTCCCGGTGCTCGCCGTCATCGCGATCGCGCTGGCCTGCTGGGACCTCATCGGCCGGGACGCGCGGATCGGCGGGCTCGCCGCCGTGCCCGGCACGCTCGCCCTGCTGGTCTGCGGCATCTTCATCCTGCGGCTCGGCGACGTCCGCGACGACCTGCCCGACACCGGGCTGGACCTCGGCTACCAGATCACCGTCCGCTACGGCTGGTACCTCGCGGTCGTCGCGTCCCTGTTCGTGATCGGCTTCAGCCTCGCCCGGCCCATCGGCGCGCGCGCGGCGCGGTCCGAGACCGCGGGCCAGTACGAGTACCGGTACGCGCAGGAGCAGTACCCGCAGGAGCAGTACCCGCCGCAGTTCGCCCACCCCGACCAGGCGGGAGAGGGCGCCGCGTGGCCCGATGAGGACCAGGCCTGGGGCCGCCGCCGGGAGCCGGCCCCGGCGGCGGCCCCAGGCCTGGGCCTCATC
>NZ_SMJW01000135.1 GCF_004348335.1 Actinomadura bangladeshensis
GGGGAGCCCGGCGCGATCCGACAATGCGCACGTCCGCCCTGGTCGAACGCCGATTAAGACTCGGGGCGGTAGGGAAGACACAGCCCACCGGCGTACCCCGGAAGGAGCGGGATCATCGACAGCGGCCCCGAAGCGACCCCCGGCTGCGCGGAGTCCGAGGAGAAGGCGCTTCCTTCCGAGGGGACGACCTCCCAGACCCCCCGGGAAGAAAATCTCAGCCGGCCCCTCCCCGAACCCGTCCGGCAGTCCGTGGTGGAGGCCGCCGCGGAGCTGATCGGGTCGCTGCCCACCGACGAGGTCCCCGCGCCGCTGCGCCGGTTCGCGCGGTTCGAGCGCCGCAAGCGCGCCAAGCTCGCCGGCCAGCACATCGCCGCGGTCCTGGAGAAGGACCCCGGCTTCCGCGAGCGGGTCGCCGGGCCGCTGCGCGAGGCGGAGGCCGACCTGGTGGAGGCCGTCGAGGGCGGGCGGGTGCCGCCCGCCGCCGACCCGGTGCGGGTCGCGGTGCTGGCCTACCTGCTGCGTCCCGCGGGCTGGACGGGGCTCGTCGAGTCGGCCCGCGCCGAGCTGGAGCGCTCCGCGACCGCGTCGGAGGAGGAGGCCGCCGAGCGCCGCGTCGCCGCGCTGAAGGAGGAGCTGGCCGCCGCCCGCGGCGCGCGCTCCGCCGAGCTGGACAAGCTGCGCGCCGAGCTGCGCGAGACCAAGGCCGAGGTGGCCGAGCTGCGCCGCAAGCTGCACGACGCCCGCACCCGGTTCCGGGCCGCGGAGGAGCGCTCGAACGCGGTCGCGGCCGACAGCGAGCGGGAGCTCGCCGCCGCGCGCGAGTCGACCGCCGCGTCCGAGAAGGAGCTGCGCCGGCTGCGCGCCCGCGCCGCGCAGGCGGAGGCCGCCGCGGAGGTCGCCAAGCGCGCCGCGCGGGAGGGCCGCAACGTCGACGACGTCCGGCTGCGGATGCTGCTCGACACGCTCGTCGACGCGGCGCAGGGCGTCCGCCGCGAGCTGGCGCTGCCCTCCACGATCGGCCGCCCCGCCGACCTGGTCGGCGGGCAGCCGCACCGCGCGATGCCGGGCCGGGCGCTGTCCGACGGCGATCCGCAGCTGCTCGACCGGCTGCTGACGCTGCCGCAGGTGCACCTGGTGGTGGACGGCTACAACGTCACGAAGACCGGGTACGGCGAGCTGCCGCTCTCCGACCAGCGCACCCGGCTGGTGTCCGGGCTCGGCGGGCTGGCCGCGCAGACCCGCGCCGAGGTGACGTGCGTGTTCGACGGCGCCGAGCTGGACGCGCCGGTGGCGATCGCGGCGCCGCGCGGCGTCCGGGTGAAGTTCAGCGCCCCGGGCCAGACCGCGGACGAGCTGATCGGCGAGCTGGTGCGGGCCGAGCCGCCGGGCCGTCCCGTCGTGGTGGTGTCGTCGGATCGGGAGGTCGCCGACGCGGCCCGCCGCGCGCAGGCCCGCCCGTGCCCCTCCACCCTGCTGCTGCGGCGGCTGGGCCGGTCATAAGGAAGCCATAAGGCTCCGATAAGGGACGAGTCGCTCCCTGTAATCAGAATGTCACGAAAAAGAGACAATGATCGTCGATGTCAATCAAAGAGTGACGAATCGGTTGTGACGGTTGTTGCCCGTCGCTAGTGTCGTCGGCTGACGTCGTGGACGAGAGGGGCGAGACCGACCGTGGCCAAAGATCTCATCGGGGCACCAGCACAGGGGCGCGACCGGAGAGGCGGCCTGGCGAGCAGAGCCGTCTCCCGACGCCTGGCGGCCGTCGCCGCCCTGAGCCTGACGGCTTCCCTGACCTACGTCCCGGTGGCGGCGCACGCGGACCCCAAGCCGACCAGGGCCCAGGTCCAGAAGAAGCTCGACAAGCTCGCCGAGCAGACGGACCACATGGTCGAGCAGTACAACCAGCTCAATGAGAAGCTCAAGGTCGCGAAGAAGAAGTTCGACAACGCGGCGAAGGCCGCCAAGCAGGAGCAGACGGCCTTCGAGCAGCAGCGCTCCAAGATCGCCCAGATGGCGGCGGACGCCTACAAGAACGGCGACTCCGCCGACGTGACCGGCTTCGTGGGCAGCAATGACCCGCAGGCGATCCTCGACCAGGCGGCCGTCTTCTCCCACCTGTCGCACGAGCGCAGCTCCCAGCTGACCCAGTTCCTCGCGACCGCCCAGCGCCTGCGCCGCGAGGAGGCCCAGGCGAAGACCGCCCTCGAAGAGGTGAAGGGCAAGACCAAGGAGCTGAAGGACAAGCAGAAGAAGCTCGACAAGGAGGTCGACAAGCAGAAGAAGCTGCTGCGCAGCCTCGGCGGCGGCAGCACCGGCGGCTCGGCCGGCAGGGGCGGGACCTACAACGGCCCGGCCAGCGGCCCCGCACGCGTCGCGCTCGACTTCGCCTATGCCCAGATCGGGGATCCCTACCACTACGGCTCCGAGGGGCCGGACCAGTGGGACTGCTCCGGCCTGACGATGAAGGCGTGGGCCGCGGCGGGCGTCGGCATCACCCGCACGACCAACTCGCAGTACGCCGCCACCAAGCGGGTGGCCAAGAGCGATCTCCAGCCGGGCGACCTGGTGTTCTTCAGCGGCCTCGGCCACGTCGGCCTGTACGTGGGCGGCGGCAAGATGGTCCACGCTCCGCGCACCGGCAAGACCGTCGAGGTCGTGAGCATCACCTCGGGCTACTACCTGAGCAACTACTACGGCGCCGGGCGTCCCTGACGCCCCGCCAACGTGCCCCGTGGGCGGGCGCGCCGCGGCTCTCTTCGGCAACGGACCAGGGTTGACCTGGTCCGTTGTTGATTTTGTGGGGGTTTGCCTTCTGTTGGGGCTTTGGTACCTTGTCACCACCCCGGCGCCCTCCAGTCGCCGCGGCCCCGCGGCACCCACCAGGCGCCTCGGTCCCACGCGGCGCATCCAGCCGCCGCGTACCGGCGGCGCGAGCCACGCGCCGCTCCCCCCCCGGGCGGCACGATCCACGCGCCGCCCCGCGGCACCCGACGGTGCCGCAGCGGTCCGCACGAGGACCGCGGCCGGCCCGGCCACCGTGCGCACGCCCGCAGCGTGCATGGCGCTGAGAGCGCGTCCACGGCGGACCTCCCGGGTCGGGCTCCGGACGCGCCCGGCGACGGGCCGATCCGCCGACAACATCAGGCGCCGCTCGTTCGCACGCGGGAGACAGGTCCCGCGCCGGGCCCCATCTCGCCCCCAGGATCGCAGCGGCAGCGCCGAATCCGCCTCAGCGCGGAACCGGGGACCCACACCGCCGGAGTCCGGGACACCTCCCGGACGGGCATTCCGGCACCCGGGGTGAATCGGTGCGTCTCTTCCGGCCCCGTTCCGGCAGAGCCCGCCGTAGGGCCACTTCCACGCCCGAACCCGTCAGCTAACCCGGTAGGCGTCTGGAAGAGCGAAGGAGTGAGTTCCGCAGCGTTCCCGGGCGTGGCCGCCCATCATGCGGCCGCGCCCGGAACACCCCTGCCCTCCGCGGACGCGACCGTCCGCCGGAGACCCCATCCGAACCGGCGTGCCCGCACGCGGCACGCCACCGCCGAGTCCGCGGACGGCCGCGCGCACGCGCGCTCCGGACGCGGAGCCGGGGACCCACCATGTCCTTTTTCGGGGTGAATCGGCCTGCCCATGGGCGGCCGTAGGGCGGCTTCCACGCCCGAACCCGTCAGCTAACCCGGTAGGCGGCATGGAAGTCGAGGAGAGATCCCCCCGTGCCAGGCACGCATCGCAAGAAGGTCCCGGGCAAGCACCGCAAGCCGGGCTCCCTGTCCATCACCTGGCGGACGACCGGCGGCGTCATCGTCGGCGCCGCCGTTCTCGGCACCGCCGCGGCCACCGCGCAGGCGTCCGTCCTGCCCTTCGGCCCCGCCCCGGCGACCGCCACGGCCGCCGGCGTCACCACCGCCGGGAAGGCGGGCAAGGCCCCTGCCAAGGACGCGTCCAAGGGTTCGTCCAAGGGCACGTCCAAGGGCGGCTCGGACGCAACGTCCAAGGCGGCGCCCAAGAAGGCCGAGCCGCGGAAGGCCGCCCCGGCCGCGACCGGGGCGTCCCGGCCCACCGCCGCGGAGGCCATCAAGATCGCCAAGTCCCAGGTGGGCGTCACCGAGGACGGCGGCGGCGAGACCAAGTTCCAGAAGTGGTACATGAGCACCGCCCGCGCCAAGGAGACGGTCGCCCGCGACGGCGGCTCCATCGGCGGCTACAGCGACGCGCAGTGGTGCGACATGTTCGTCTCCTGGGTCGGCGAGCAGATCGGCTTCACCGACCAGGTCGGCAGCGACGCCTGGACGGTCGCGCACGCCGAGTGGTTCCAGGAGCACGGCCGCTGGGGCACCGAGCCGAGGCCGGGCGCCATCGTCTTCTACGCCTGGAACGGCAGCAAGAAGGTCTCGGCCATCAGGCACGTCGGCATGGTGGTCGACAAGGTCGACGACGGCACCATCGAGGCCGTCGAGGGCAACACCGGCAACGCCGTCAAGATCAAGAAGCGCTCCACCGACGACATCGTCGGCTACGGATACCCCGACTACAAGTCGTGACGGCGCCTCCGGCGGCGCGGGCTGCATAGGATCGCGCGCATGGAGGACGATCCGGAGCGCGGCGGCCCCGTGACGCGGCGCAGGGCGCTCGCCCTGGGCGCGGGCGGGGCCGCCGCGCTGGTCGCGGGCGGCGCCTGCCTCCTCGGCGCGCGACCCGGCGACGGTACGGCGGGGAACCGCGCGTCCCGCGGCGACTCCGCCGCGGCGGCCGGCCCCTTCGACCCGGACGCCGCCGGAACCGTCCTCGCCAACCGCGCGCGAGCGGTGCGGGACGGCGACCGCATCGCGTTCCTCGCCACCGTGGGCAACGCGCCCAGGGCGTTCCGGGACGCGCAGTCGCGCATGTACGACAACCTCCGCAGACTGCCCCTGGAGGGCTGGCAGGAGCGGCTCTCCGACACCCGGGCCGCGGCGGACCAAGGCGCGGTCGTCCGCATCGAGGTGCGCTACAGGCTGCGCGGGTTCGACAAGGGCCACGTGGCCCGCACCCGCTACCTGACGTTCGCCCCCCGTTCCGGCAGCTGGACGATCGCCGGCGATGGGACGCCCCACGGCTTCAAGGACGACGCCGACATCTGGGACGGCGGCCTCCTGACCGTGGTGAAGGGGCGCTCCAGCCTCGTCATCGGCGACGCCGCCGGGCTCAAGGGCATCGCCGACCGCCTGGACGCCGCCGTGCCGGTCGTCACGGGCGTCGTCGGGCGCGGCTGGGCGCAGCGGGTCGTCGCGCTCGTCCCCGCCGACACGGCCCTCGCCTCGGCGCTGGCCGGGCCCGGGCAGAGCCTCGACGAGATCGCCGCCCTCGCCACCGTCGCCCCGTCGGCGGGCACCGGCCGCGGCGAGGACCGCGTCATCGTCTCCCCCGGCACCTTCGGCCGCCTCAACGCGCTCGGCCGCGACGTCGTCCTCACGCACGAGCTGACCCATGTCGCCACCGGCGGCGCCCGCGACCGGCGGACGCCGCTGTGGCTCATCGAGGGATTCGCCGACTACGTCGGCTACCGGCGCGTCCAGATCGGTGTGCGGGCGGCGGCCGGCGAGCTGCGCCGCGAGGTCGCCGCCGGCCGGGTCCCGGCCGCGCTGCCCGCCGCCGCCGACTTCGCTGGCGGCTCCCCGCGCCTCTCCCAGGCCTACCAGGAGGCCTGGCTCGCCTGCCGGATGATCGCCGACCGGTACGGTGAGGCGACGCTCGTGCGGCTGTACCGGACCGCCGGGCGCGCCCCGGAGGCCACCGCACTGCGCGACGTGCTGGGCCTCACCCGGGACCGCTTCACCATCCTGTGGCGCGACTACGTGAAGAAGGAACTCTCATGAGTGAGCGAAGCGAGTCGGGGGGCGTGGGGGGGCGTCCCCCCACAAGGGACAAGACGGAGGCGGACGAGGGCCGGGTGGACGAGAGCGGCGCGGGCGGCGAGCCGGCCGGAGCGGGACCGCCGCCGGCGGCCGGTACCGCCGGGACGAGGCGGGCGCGCATCGCCGCCGCGGTCGCCGCCGTCGTGCTGTTCGCCGCCGTCGGGGCCGTCCTCGCGCTGACCACCCCGTGGAACCCGCTGCCCGGCCGCGTCCCCGGCGGGCACGCGGCGGCCGACCCCGCGCTCGACTTCTCCCCCGCCGAGATCGCCCGCTCCCGGGCCTTCGACTCGGCCGTCAACCCGCCCGCCTACGCCGGGCTCCTGGCGGGCCTCGCGGTGGTCCTCGTCCTCGGCCTCACCCCGCTCGGCGCCCGCTTCATCGGCTGGGCCACCGCCCGCGTCCGGCGCCGCCCGCTCCGCATCGTCGCCGCGGCGGTCGCGGTCACGACGCTGCTGCGCCTCGCCGGGCTGCCGTTCCACATCTGGAGCGAGTCGGTGCTGCGCCGGTACGGGCTGTCGACGCAGAGCTGGCCCGCGTGGCTCACCGACCAGCTGAAGTCGCTCGGCGTCACCTGGGTCATCTACACGGTCGCGCTGCTGCTCCTCTACGCCCTCATCCGGCGCTTCCCCCGCTACTGGTGGACGGGCGCCGCGAGCGGCGGGTTCGTCCTCGTCGTGCTCGTGTCGTTCATCTACCCGGTCGTCGTCGAGCCGGTGTTCAACGACTTCCACTCGCTGAAGCAGGGGCAGCTGCGCAGCGACCTCCTCGCGATGGCGAAGCGGGACGGCGTCCCCGTCGAGGACGTCCTCGTCGCCGACGCCTCGCGCCGGACGACGTCGCTGAACGCCTACGTGTCCGGGTTCGGCTCCACCCGCCGGATCGTCCTCTACGACACGCTGCTGAAGTCGCCGCGCCCGCGGATCGAGTCGATCGTCGCGCACGAACTCGGCCACGCCAAGCGCGACGACGTCCTGTGGGGCACGCTGGTCGGCGCGCTCGGCATCGCCGGGGCCGTGTGCCTGCTGTACCTCCTGATGACCTCTCCGCGCCTCCTGCGGCGCGCGGGGGCCGATCCCGGCGACGCGCCGGAACGGGCCCCCGGCGAGCGCGGGGCGGCCGACCCGCGGACCATCGCGCTGCTGCTCGCGCTCGTGGCCGCCGGCACGCTCCTCGCCGCCCCCGTCCAGAACCTCGTCAGCCGGCGCATCGAGGCCCGCGCCGACGCGCACGCGCTGAACCTCACCCGCGACCCGGCGACGTTCGTGTCGATGCAGCACGAGTTGTCGGTGCGCAACATCTCCGATCTGAGCCCCGACGCGTTGGAGTACATCCTGTGGATGTCGCACCCGTCGGGGCCCGATCGGATCGCGATGGCCAGGGACTGGGCCCGCATGAACCAGGTCGCGGTGCCACCGCCCCTGCGCTGACCGGCAGGGCCGTCAGTTGCCCTGCGTGCCCTGCTTCTCCGGCGCCTTGCCGCCCTGGCCCTGGCGCGCCGACAGCGTCGACGCGTCCGGGCGCGGCGCGGTCGTCACCGACCGCTTCAGCGCGCTGCCCTTCACCCAGTCCTTCCAGCCGAGCTGCCAGAAGCCCCAGCCGTTGTCGGGCTCCAGCTTCCGGCTGCTGCCGGTGACCCGCACGATGTCGCCCCGGTAGCTGAGCTTGTAGAACCACTTGGCGTTGGACGGGCTGATGTTGATGCATCCGTGGCTGACGTTCTCGTGGCCCTGGGAGCCGACGGACCACGGCGCGCTGTGCACGTACTCACCGCTGTTGGAGATCCGCACGGCCTTGTAGACGGTCAGGCTGTAGCCGCCGGGGCTTCCGGGGCTGATCCCCATCCAGTCGGACGTCATCGTGGTGGGGTCCTCCTTGGCCATGGTGAGGTGGAGCCCGTCAGTGGTGGTGTATCTGCGCTCACCGCCCTTGCCCATGCTGGTCGGCATGGTGCGGGCCTTCCTGCCGTTGACCATCACGACCATCTTGTGGCTGTCCTCGCCCGCCGTGGAGATGTGCGAGTCGCCGACCTTGAAGTCGACGGTGTAGTTCTTGCCGCCGTACACGTCCCCGCCGGTGCGCACGCCGCTGAGGTGCGCCTGGAACCGGACGTTGGTGTGCGCCGGCCAGTACTGCTTCGTCCGGAACACCGCCTGCTGGTCGCCGAACCAGTGCCAGGCGCCCTCCACCGTCCGGTCGGCGGTGACCTCCAGCGCCCGCTCGACCGCCGCCCGGTCCTTCACCGGGCGCTCGAAGTTCATGATGATCGGGATGCCGACGCCGACGGTCTCCTTGTTGTAGGGCGCGTCGATCGTCACGGCGTTCGTCTTCTCGACCTCGGCCGTGGTGAAGCGGCTGGAGACCGTCCGGGTCCTGCCGTCCTTCCCGAGCGCCGTCGCGGCGACCGTGTAGGTCTCGCCCGGCTTCAGCGACCAGCGCGACCGCCACTGCGTCCGGTCGGCGCTGAGGTCGCCCGCGACCGCGCCGTCCCCGGACGACACCGTGACGTTCGCGAGCGTGCCGCTCTGCGCCCGGACGTCGATCGTGCTGTCCGGCCGCAACGCCCCGCCGCCCACCGGCGACACCGTGAGACGCACGTCCCGCACCGCGTCCGCTTCACCGCCCGAGCACGCCGCGGCCCCGGCCACGACGCTCGCTCCGACGAGGACGGCGGCCGTGCGCCGCCCTCGCTCTCCCGGTCCTGAGCCACCCACCCGCATGTGAGCCCCCCGGTCGTCCTCCTGGGCGATCGGTCCGCCTGCCCAGCCCGGTCGCTGGAACGGCGCCCAGTATGTGAAAAGGCCGGTACCCGCAAAAAAGCGGACACCGGCCCCTCACTGGGGTTCTTTTACCGACTAGTGGGCGAAATGACCCCGGTAGTACTCGAAGACCAGACCGATGGTGCTCAGGATCGCGGCGGCCACGCCGAGGATCACCAGCCACCAGCCGAACACGATGCCGAGCGCCACCGCGCTCGCCGACAGCGCGACGTACAGCGGCCACCAGCTGTGCGGGCTGAAGAAGCCCAGCTCACCGGCCGCGTCCGCGATCTCGCCCTCGGGGTCGTCCTCGAACAGCGGGCCCGCGTTCGCCCGCTCGAGGCGGCGGACCGTGAAGTGGACGTAGAACCCGACGAGCCCGGCGAGGCCGACCGCCAGCCCGAGCGCCGTCGTGCCGGTCCAGTCCTTGGACCAGAGCCAGTAGACGATGTCGGTGGCGAGGAAGAAGACCGCGGTGCCGTAGAACATGAACGCCTGGACGCGCATCGGCTACTCCCCCTTCGCCCCGGCGAGCTCGCCCTTCGCACCCACGTGCGGGTGGTGCAGGTCGAACGCCGGCCGCTCGGAACGGATCTTCGGGATCGAGTTGAAGTTGTGCCGCGGCGGCGGGCACGACGTCGCCCACTCCAGCGAGTTGGAGTACCCCCACGGGTCGTCGACCTCGACCTTCTTGCCCTTCTTCCACGTGATGTACACGTTGTAGAAGAACGGGATCATCGAGACGCCGAGGATGAACGAGAAGATCGTCGAGACCTCGTTCAGCCCGTGGAACTCGGCCGCGTAGTCGGCGTACCGGCGGGGCATGCCCTCCGCGCCCAGCCAGTGCTGGACGAGGAACGTGCCGTGGAAGCCGATGAACAGCAGCCAGAAGTGCACGTGGCCGAGCCTGTCGTTCAGCATCTTGCCCGTCCACTTCGGCCACCAGAAGTAGAAGCCCGCGAACATCGCGAACACCACGGTGCCGAAGACGACGTAGTGGAAGTGCGCCACCACGAAGTAGGAGTCCGACAGCTGGAAGTCCATCGGCGGGGACGCGAGGATGACGCCGGTGAGACCGCCGAACAGGAACGTCACCAGGAAGCCCAGCGACCACAGCATCGGCGACTCGAAGGTCAGTTGCCCTCGCCAGATCGTCCCCACCCAGTTGAAGAACTTCACCCCCGTGGGCACGGCGATGAGGAACGACATGAAGGAGAAGAACGGCAGGAGCACCTGGCCGGTCACGAACATGTGGTGCGCCCACACGGTGATGGACAGGCCGGTGATGGCGATGGTCGCGAACACCAGGCCGATGTAGCCGAAGACGGGCTTGCGGCTGAACACCGGGAGGATCTCGGTCACGATGCCGAAGAAGGGCAAGGCGATGATGTAGACCTCCGGATGCCCGAAGAACCAGAACAGGTGCTGCCAGAGCAGCGCGCCGCCGTGCGCGGCGTCGAAGATGTGCGCGCCCAGCTTGCGGTCGGCCTCCAGGGCCAGCAGCGCGGCGGCGAGGACCGGGAACGCCACCAGGACGATGACGGAGGTCAGCAGGACGTTCCAGGTGAAGATCGGCATCCGGAACATCGTCATGCCCGGCGCGCGCATGCACAGCACCGTGGTGATGAAGTTGACCGCGCCCATGATGGTGCCGAAGCCCGACATTGTGAGGCCCATCACCCACATGTCGCTGCCGATGCCCGGCGAGCGCACCGCGTCCGACAACGGAGCGTAGGCGAACCAGCCGAAGCTGGCCGCGCCGCCCGGCGTCAGGAAGCCGGCGATGACGATGAGGCTGCCGAACAGGAACAGCCAGTACGCCAGCATGTTCAGCCGCGGGAACGCCACGTCCGGCGCGCCGATCTGCAGCGGCATGATGACGTTGGTGAAGCCCGCGAACAGCGGCGTCGCGAACATCAGCAGCATGATCGTGCCGTGCATGGTGAACAGCTGGTTGTACTGCTCGTTGCTGACGATCTGCATGCCCGGCTCGAACAGCTCCGCCCGGATGAGCAGGGCGAGGACGCCGCCGAACAGGAACATGACGAACGAGGTGATCAGATAGAGGTAGCCGATCACCTTGTGGTCGGTGGACGACATCCAGGAGGCGAGGATGCGCCCCTTGCTCGTCCGCGGCGCGGCGATCGGCGCGCTCGGGGCATGACTCGTGGCGGTCACTTCCCACCTCCCGCGGCCAGTGCTTGCTTCGAATCTGCGATGAACTTCTGGTACTGCTCCGGCGTCACGACCTTCAGCTCGAACAGCATCCGGCTGTGGTCGACGCCGCAGAGCTCGGCGCACCGGCCCTCATAGGTGCCGAGCTTGGTCGCCGTGAACTCGAACTCGTTGACGTACCCCGGCATGACGTCCTTCTTGTAGATCAGCGCGGGGACCCAGAACGAGTGGATGACGTCGTTGGAGTGCAGCTTCACCCGGACGGTCTTGCCGGCGGGAATCGTCATGACGGGCTTGCCGGGCGCCGGGCCGTTCGGGTTCACGGGGACGCCGGTCACGGACGCGACGGTCTGCCCGTTCTCCTTGTAGTCGAACTGCCAGCTCCACTGGAACGCCGTCACGTCGACGACCACGGCGGGATTGTCGGTGGTCTTCTCGACGAAGTTCTCGTCGCGGGCGGTGAAGTAGAACAGGACGGCGATGATGACGAACGGGACCGCGGTATAGAGGATCTCGATCGGCATGTTGTAGCGGACCTGCGGCGGCAGGTCGTCGGAGCGCTTGCGGTGGAAGAGCACCGCCCAGATGATCAGGCCCCAGACGACGCCCCCGACCGCGAACGCCGCGATCCAGGAGCCCTGCCACAGGTGCAGCATGCGCTCGCCTTGGACGCTGATCGGCTCGGGCAGGCCCAGCCTTGTACCACTGCAGCCAGTGGCGGCCAGTGCCAGCAGCCCAAGCACACCGGCGCTTTTCAATGCGCGGCGACTGCGCACAGGCGTACGCCGCTCCCTAGAGCGGGTCGGACTCACGGAATGCCTTCCCCACGGATGAAGCCCGGTCGTCCGGGCGGTGAGATCACTGTTTACACGTGTGTGGACACCCTAGCGCTAGGGTCGGGCGAACCCCCGATCGGGTGCCCGGTTAGTGTTTCAGCGTGGCCGAACCGAGCACGGCGGGCGCCTCCTCTGCGGCCGCCTACTTCGACGCCGCGTCCACCGAGCCGCCGCACCCCGCGGCGCGCGCGGCGCTGCTGGACGCGCTGGACTCCGGCTGGGCCGATCCCGCCCGGCTGTACGGGACGGCGCGCGGCACCCGGCTGCTGCTGGACCGCGCCCGCGCGCGTGTCGCGGGCGTCCTCGGCGCCCGGCCGGACGAGGTGTCGTTCACCTCCTCGGGCACCCAGGCGGTGCACCTGGCGGTCCTCGGGGGGCTCCAGGCGCGCCGGCGTGTCGGGCGGCACCTGGTGGTGAGCGCCGTGGAGCACTCCAGCGTGCTGCACGCCGCCGAGCGGCACGAGCGCGACGGCGGCGAGGTGACCGTCGTCGGCGTCGACCGGGCGGGCCGCGCCGACCCCGCGGAGTTCGCCGCGGCGCTGCGTCCCGACACCGCCCTCGCCTGCCTGCAGTCGGCCAACCACGAGGTCGGCACCCTGCAGCCCGTCGCCGAGGCCGCCGAGGCCTGCCGCGACGCCCGGGTGCCGCTGTTCGTCGACGCGGCCCAGTCCCTCGGGCGGGCGGACGTCCCCGGCGGCTGGTCGTTCCTGGCGGGCAGCGCGCACAAGTGGGGCGGCCCCGCGGGCGTCGGCGTGCTCGCCGTCCGCAAGGGCACCCGGTGGCGCTCGCCGCTGCCCGACGACGAGCGCGAGGGCCGCCGCGTCCCCGGCTTCGAGAACGTTCCGTCCATCGTCGCGGCGGCGGCCGCGCTGGAGGCGTACCGTGCGGACATGGCGGCGGACGCGCCGCGCCTGTCCGCGCTGGTGGACCGCATCCGCGCGCAGGTGCCGCGGAGCGTTCCCGACGTGGAGGTGGTGGGCGACCCGGTGCGGCGGCTGCCGCACCTGGTGACGTTCTCCTGCCTGTACGTCGAGGGCGAGGCGCTGCTGACCGAACTGGACCGGCTGGGTTTCGCGGTTTCGTCCGGCAGCTCGTGCACGGCGGATACGCTGCGTCCCAGTCACGTGCTGGAGGCGATGGGGGTGCTCACCCATGGGAACGTCCGGGTGTCGCTGCCCCGCGGCGCCGAGGCGGCGCAGGTCGACCGGTTCCTCGCCGTGCTCCCCGGCGCCGTCGAGCGCCTCCGCGAGACGATGAGGGCCGCCGGGCGATGAGCGGGACGGCGCCGGGTGAGACGATGAGGACCATCGAGACAGGGAGGCGGTCGCGCCCATGAGGTTCCGAGGCCGCGCCAAGCACGGGACGCCGTCGGGCGACGCCCCGCCGCCCGCGCAGCCGCCCGCCGAGGCGGCCCCCGCGGGCCCGCCGCCGGTGCTCGTCATCGACGCGCTCGGCCGCAAGTGCCCGATCCCGATCATCATGCTGGCCGAGCGGATCCGCGAGGTGCCGGTGGGGCAGGTCGTCGCCGTCCTCGCCGACGACGCCGCCGCGCGCACCGACGTGCCCGCCTGGTGCCGCATGAAGTCGCAGGACTTCGTCCGCGAGGAGACCCTCGGCCAGGGCGGCTGGGGCTTCCACATCCGCCGGACGTACTGACACCGTTAGGGCCGCGCCCGGCCGGCGCGGCCCTCGGCACGCGCCGCGCTACGGGTTCGGGCAGGTGAGGTGCGGGTCGATCTCCGCCGCCGCGGCGGCGCCGTAGGCGGCCGCGAAGCGGTCGAGGAACGCCTGGCGGGCGAGGCCGTACTCCTGCGGGCCCGCGGCCTCCAGCGCGTACGCGGCGATGGTGCAGCCGACCTGCGCGGCGCGCTCCAGGGGCAGGTTCCACGCGGTGGCCGACAGGAAGCCGGCACGGAAGGCGTCGCCGACGCCGGTCGGGTCGACGACGTTCTCGACCGGGACGCAGGGGACGTGGACGCCCTCCTCGCCCGCGCGGTCGATGACGACGCCCTTGGCGCCGAGGGTGGTGACGCGGACGCC
Source organism: Actinomadura bangladeshensis (assembly GCF_004348335.1). Taxonomy (GTDB): domain Bacteria; phylum Actinomycetota; class Actinomycetes; order Streptosporangiales; family Streptosporangiaceae; genus Spirillospora; species Spirillospora bangladeshensis. The sequence continues at coordinate 13,702 of NZ_SMJW01000135.1, forward strand.
GACGCGGGACAGGATCTCCGCGCCGCTCCAGCCGGTCTTCTCCTCGGCGAGCGCCTTCTCGTAGTCGTTGCTGAACAGGTACGCGGCGCCGTCGATGAGGCGGCGGACGTCGGCGCCCTCCATCCGGGCGAGCTGCTGGGACGGGTCGGCGGCGAACGGGATCGCGCGGGTGCGGCACTCGTCGGTGTGCCGGAGCATCGCGTCGGGGTCGTTCGGGCTGACGACGACGAGGTCGAGCCCGCCGACGCGGTCGGCGACCGGCCGCAGCTCGATGTTGCGGGCCTCGCTCATCGCGCCGGCGTAGAACGTGGCGATCTGGTTCTGGTCCTGGTCGGTGGTGCACAGGAACCGGGCGGTGTGGTGGACGTCCGACACGTGCACGGACGCGGTGTCGACCGCGTGGCGGTCCAGCCAGGAGCGGTAGTCGGCGAAGTCGTCGCCGACGGAGCCGACGAGGATCGACCGCTTGCCGAGGCTCCCCATGCCGAAGCAGATGTTGGCGGCGATGCCGCCGCGGCGGATCTCCAGCTCGTCCACCAGGAAGGACAGCGAAACCCGGTCCAGCTGGTCGGGCAGGAGCTGGTCGGTGAACCTTCCGGGGAAGGTCATCAGATGGTCGGTCGCAATGGAGCCAGTCACGGCGATGCGCACGGCGTCGCTCTCCTCGTCGTGGTCGTCCGGCTGTTCACCGGCTGTTTCGAACCCGGAAAGACTACTTCCCCATCGCACCACAGATCACCGCCGGACCGCACCGGGAGCGTGCGGAACCGGGCCGCCCGGGGAGCACGCGAAAGGGGCGGCCCCGGGCATCATCCCAGGACCGCCCCCTTCCGGACGTTCCGCTCGCGTCGCGGACGCTCAGTTGAAGGAGTCGCCGCAGGCGCAGGAACCCGACGCGTTCGGGTTGTCGATCGTGAAGCCCTGCTTCTCGATCGAGTCGACGAAGTCGATGGTGGCGCCGGTCAGGTACGGCGCGCTCATCCGGTCGACGCGCACCGCGAGGCCGTCGAAGTCCTGGATCTGGTCGCCGTCCATCTCCCGCTCGTCGAAGAAGAGCTGGTAGATCAGGCCGGAGCAGCCGCCCGGCTGCACGGCGACACGCAGCGCAAGGTCGTCGCGGCCCTCCTGCTCGAGCAGGCCCTTGGCCTTCTCGGCGGCGGCGTCGGTGAGGACGACGCCCTGCTGCGTGGTCTCCTGCGTGGTCTCGCCTGAAACCGTCATGTGTTCAGCTCCCGGGTCTCGCTGCGCCGCGGTGCGGCGGACTGTCGCTTGGCCGAGGACGTCGTCTGTCGTCGTACGCCTCTTCCCGTAGGACAACGTACCTCGCTACTGGGCCATTCCGCTTATCGGCCGGGTTTAACGCGCGCGGGCGGTGCGTTCTACGTCACAGCTCCGCCGGCCGGGGGATGTGACATCATTAGTCGTCAAAGCGACGATAAGCCTCCGTCGCGAAGGGAGATCCCCGATGACCACCACGGCAAGCGACCTTCCGCTGCTGCTGCTCGGCCGCGGCGCCGACCCGCTCAGCGAGCGCGGCGTGGACTGCCCGGGCGAACTGCCGCCGGCCTCCGACCCCGAGCTCGTGGAGCGGGCCCGCGCCGCCAAGGCGTCCCTCGGCGACCGGGTGTTCGTGCTCGGCCACCACTACCAGCGTGACGAAGTCATCCAGTTCGCCGACGTCACCGGCGACTCGTTCAAGCTGGCGCAGAAGGCCGCGGCGCGCCCCGAGGCGCCCTACGTCGTGTTCTGCGGCGTGCACTTCATGGCCGAGTCGGCCGACATCCTCACCGCGGCGCACCAGCGGGTCATCCTGCCCGACCTCGGCGCCGGCTGCTCGATGGCGGACATGGCGACCTTCGACCAGGTCGAGGACTGCTGGGACGTCCTGGAGGACGCCGGAGTCGCCGACGACGTCGTGCCCGTCACCTACATGAACTCCTCGGCCGACATCAAGGCGTTCGTGGGGCGGCACGGCGGCACGGTGTGCACCTCGTCCAACGCCAAGCGCGCCCTCGAATGGGCCTACGGCAAGGGCAAGAAGGTCCTGTTCCTGCCCGACCAGCACCTCGGCCGCAACACCGCCGTCCTGGACATGGGCCTCTCGCTGGACGACTGCGTCGTCTACAGCCCGCACCGCCGGGACGGCGGGCTCACCGCCCGGGAACTGCGCGACGCCAAGATGATCCTGTGGCGCGGGCACTGCTCGGTGCACGGCCGGTTCACCGAGGAGGCGGTGGCCGAGGTCCGCGAGCGCGTCCCCGGCGTGAACGTCCTGGTGCACCCCGAGTGCCGGCACGAGGTCGTCACCGCCGCCGACCAGATCGGCTCGACCGAGTACATCATCCGGACGATCGAGGCCGCCGAGCCCGGCTCGTCCTGGGCGATCGGCACGGAGCTGAACCTCGTCCGGCGGCTGGCGAACGCCCACCCGGACAAGAACGTCATGTTCCTCGACAAGACCGTCTGCTACTGCTCGACGATGAACCGCATCGACCTGCCGCACCTGGTCCTGTCGCTGGAGTCGCTCGCCGCCGGCGACGTCCAGAACGTCATCGAGGTGGACGAGGAGACCGCGCACTACGCCCGCGCGGCCCTCGACCAGATGCTCGCCCTCCCCTAGCGGCGGTCCCGCGGGACGCCTCCGGCCGCATCACAGGCCGGGGGCGCCCCAGACGGGGAACCAGCGGCCGAGGTCCTCCTCGAAGGGGAGGTCGGCGCCGATCGCGCCGCGTGCCTGGAGCTCCAGCGCGTTGTCCCGCTTGTCGCCGGGCAGCGGCGCGAACGGGTAGAAGGTGCCGCGCTTGTACAGGTAGACGAGGGCGAGGCGCCGCCCGTCAGGGCCGCGGAAGCCCGCGAGCGAGCACAGCAGGTGCGGCCCGAACCCGCCGGACTCCAGCGTCGAGTTCACCGCGTGCAGGTCGGTGACCAGGTCGGGCAGTTCCTCGGGACGGTGCCTGGCGAGCAGCCAGGTGTAGCCGTAGGAGTCGTTGCTGATCTCGACCTTGGGGCCCTGGTCGGCGTCCAGCAGCTCCTGGACGTCGGCCTGCAGCCGCGCGAACGCGCCGCCCTCGGCGGCCCGGAAGCACACCGAGCCCAGCCCGGTCGGGGTGAACCCCGTCGCCGCCTCCAGCGTGATCGCCGCCGACGACAGCCCGAAGATCTGGTCGAGGTCGGGCTTGACCGGCTTGGAGCGGCCGAGCAGCGTGTCGAGGAAACCCACGGGTCAGACTCCCCTGCTGAGCTGGTCGGAGATCTTCGAGAGCTGGGCGAGCCGCTTGTCCAGCGGCGGGTGGGTGGAGAACAGCGAGGAGACGCTGAACCCCTTGCCGAACGCCGGGGTGAAGAAGAACGCGTTGAACGCCTGCGCGGACCGCAGGTCGTTCGTCGGGATCCGCGCGATCTCGCCGCTGACCTTGGTCAGCGCGCTGGCGAGCGCGGACGGGCGGCCGGTCAGCAGCGCCGCGGCGCGGTCGGCGGACAGCTCCCGGTACCGCGACAGGGCGCGGGTGAGCATGAAGCTGACCGCGTAGGCGAGCGCGCTGGCCGCGACGACGGCGAGCAGGATCAGCCCGGTGTTCTGGTCGTTGCTGCGGCGGCCGAACCCGCCCCACAGGCCGTACTGGAGGCCGAAGCGGGTGATCAGGCCGGCGCAGATGCCGAGGAACGAGGCGATCGTCATGACCGCGACGTCCTTGTGCGCGACGTGCGCCATCTCGTGCGCGAGGACGCCCTCCAGCTCCACCGGGTCGAGCCGGCGCAGCAGCCCGGTGGTGACGCAGACGACGGCCTTCTTCTGGTTGCGGCCGGTGGCGAACGCGTTCGGCACGTCGGTGTCGGCGATCGCGACCTTGGGCTTCGGGGCGTCCGACATCGCGCAGATCCGGTCGATGACGCCGTGCAGCTCGGGCGCCTCCTGCGGGGAGACGACGCGGCCGTGCATGGCGAACAGCGTCATCCGGTCGGAGAAGAAGTACTGGGCGAACAGGAAGGCCACCGCGACGCCGAGGGCGACGAACGCCCACTGCGGCACGAAGACGAAGAACGCTCCGACGAAGACGACGTACACCAGCCCCAGCAGGAACATCGTCACGAGCATCCGCGATGTCAGCCCCCGGTCGGAGGCGTAGCGCGTGCTGGCCATGCGGCCACCCCCAAGTCCTTGCTCTTATTCATTTGTATCAACGCACGAGACCCGGGTTTTGTGCCTGAATGTCCAGAACGGACGGCACACCCCGGGCCCCCGCGGCGTCGCAGTGGGGAACATTCCCATGGTTCCCCCGTACGCGGAGGATCAGTCCGGGATGAGCCCCTCGTCCCCGAGCATGGAGCGCACCTCGTCGATGTGCGCGTCGGCCGGCGGCAGGATCAGCTCGGACGGCTCCAGGCTGTCGGCCGGGAGCGGCTTGCCCACCTTCCGGACGTTCTCCAGCAGGGCGTGCAGCGCGGTGCGGAACGCGGTCTCGTCGCCCGACTCGATCGCCGACTCCAGTTCGGAGTCCAGGGCGTTGAGGGAGGACAGGTCCTCCTCGGCGACGTCCAGCTGGCCCTCGCCCATCAGCCGGACGATCACTGGGCACCCCCGGGGTTGTTCGGCCACGGGGCCTGCTGCGGGGCGTCCTGCTGGTGCTGCTGCGGCTGCGCGGACGGCGTGCCCTGGTTCAGCTCCTTGGGCGCGGGGCCCTGGCCGAGTTCGGCCTTGAGCTGCTCCAGTTCGAGGTCGACGCCGGGGCCGGAGCCCATCCGGTCGAGCTCGGCCTGGATGTCGTCGCGCGGACCGGAGAAGTCCTCCAGGGCGCCGGAGGCCAGCAGCTCGTCGATCGCGCCGGCGCGCGCCTTCATCGTGTCGGTCTTCTCCTCGGCGCGCTGGATCGCCAGGCCGACGTCGCCCATCTCCTCGGAGATGCCGGAGAACGCCTCGTTGATCTTCGTCTGCGCCTCGGCGGCCGTGTAGGTCGCCTTGATGGTCTCCTTGCGCGTCCGGAAGGAGTCGACCTTGGCCTGCAGCCGCTGGGAGGCGAGCGTGAGCTTCTCCTCCTCGCCCTGCAGCTGCTGGTACTGGCCGCGCAGGTCGTTCAGCTGGCCCTCCAGGCCGGCGCGGCGGGTCAGCGCCTCGCGGGCGAGGTCCTCCCGGCCCACCTGCAGCGCCTTCTTGCCCTGGTCGGTCAACTTGCCCTGCTGCTGCTCCAGCTGGTTGATCTGCAGCTCGAGGCGCTTGCGCGAGGTGGCGACGTCGGCGACCCCGCGACGAACCTTCTGCAGCATCTCCAGCTGGCGCTGGTAGGAGTAATCGAGGGTCTCCCGAGGATCTTCCATCCGGTCCAGGGCCCGGTTGGCTTTGGACTTGAAGATCATCGACATTCGCTTCATCACGCTCATCGCGCGGCGCCGGTCCCTTCGTGCTGTCGCCTCAGTCGTGAACTGGGCTCAATGACCACTGCTGGGGTTCTTATCACCCTACGCGTTAACGCGCGAGGCAGCCACGATGTTCGCAGCCGGTAGGCTGATCCCGTGTTCAAGCGTCGTACCCCTGAGGCCCCGGCGAATCCTCCTCAGGTAGTAAAGCCGGGCGGCAAGGGCCGTCCCACGCCCAAGCGGAGGGACGCCGAGAAGCGCCGCCGCCAGCCGATCACCGCCCCCGCCACGGGCAAGGACGCCTACAAGAGGCGCAGGGCGCAGCTGGCGGAGGAGCGAGCCAAGGCCCGCGAGGGGATGGCGAAGGGCGACGAGCGGCACCTGCTCAAGCGCGACAAGGGCCCCGTGCGCCGGCTCGCCCGCGACTACGTGGACGCGCGCCGCACCGTCGGCTCCTACCTCATGTACGCCATGTTCGCGATCGTGCTGCTGAGCATGCTGCCGATCCCCGCGGCCCGGCTGCTGGTGCTGTTCGCGCCGCCGGTCCTGCTCGTCGTGGTGTTCGGCGAGGGCCTGCTGCTGAGCCGCGGCATCAAGCGGCTGGCCGCCGAGCGCTTCCCGGACGAGGACGTCAAGGGCGTCGGGCTGTACGCCGCGATGCGCGCGATGCAGATCCGCCGGCTGCGGGTCCCGAACCCGCAGGTGCGGGTCGGCGAGCGGGAGAAGGTCTGACCGGGCGCCGGATTCCGGCGGCGGTCCCTCGATCATCTTCGGGCTAGGTTGGGGCCATGGAGTTCCGAAACCTGGGCCGGAGCGGTCTGAAGATCAGCGAGATCGCGTACGGCAACTGGCTCACCCACGGCTCCCAGGTCGAGGAGGACGCGGCGCGCGCGTGCGTGCACGCCGCCCTCGACGAGGGGATCACCACCTTCGACACCGCGGACGTCTACGCCGGGACGCGCGCCGAGGAGGTCCTCGGGCGCGCGCTCAAGGGGCGGCGCCGCGAGGGGCTGGAGATCTTCACCAAGGTCTACTGGCCCACCGGACCCGGCAGGAACGACTCCGGCCTGTCCCGCAAGCACGTCTTCGAGTCGATCCACGGCTCGCTGCGCCGCCTCGGAACGGACTACGTGGACCTCTACCAGGCCCACCGGTTCGACTACGAGACGCCGCTGGAGGAGACCCTGCGCGCCTTCGACGACCTCGTCCGGCAGGGCAAGGTGCTGTACGTCGGCGTCTCGGAGTGGCGGGCCGAGGAGATCGAGCGGGCGCTGAAGATCGCCGACGAGATGGGCCTCGACCGGATCGTCTCCAGCCAGCCGCAGTACTCGATGCTGTGGCGGGTCATCGAGGAGGAGGTCGTCCCGCTCTGCGAGCGCGAGGGCATCGGCCAGATCGTCTGGTCGCCGATCGCGCAGGGGGTGCTGACCGGCAAGTACAGGCCGGGGCAGCCGCTGCCGGAGGGGTCGCGCGCCACCGACGACAAGGGCGGCGCGGACATGATCAAGCGCTACCTGAACGACGACCTGCTGACCCGCGTGCAGAACCTCAAGCCGATCGCCGACGAGCTCGGGCTGTCCATGGCGCAGCTGGCCATCGCCTGGACGCTGCAGAACCCGAACGTCTCCGCGGCGATCGTGGGCGCGTCCCGCCCCGAGCAGGTCGCCGACAACGTGAAGGCCGCCGGGGTGAAGCTGGAGGCCGACGTGATGAAGCGCATCGACGACGTCCTCGGCGACACCGTCATCCGCGACCCCGCCAAGACCGGGAGCCCGCGCAGGCGCCCCTGACCGGGGCCCGGTGCGGGCCGAGGGCCGCGGAGCCGACGGGCTCCGCGGCCCTCACCGCCTCACTCCGGGTCTTGCAGGCTCATCTCGTAGACGAGCGTCTCTCCGTCCAGCAGAACCACCTTGCCGACATCGTCGGCACGCAGCCCCCGCCAGTTCTCCCCCAGCCAGCTCTCCGCGTCCGCCTGGGTGGAGAAGGACTCCTCCGACATGCCGGCCGCCCGCCCGTCGGCCTTCTCCAAACGCCAGCTCCACGCCATCGCGTCGACCTCCCTCGTCGCGGTGAGACTAGCGGCTCCGGGTCAGGAGGCGGCCTCGACGGCGCGGCGCAGCGCCTCGGGGCTCTCGATGTCGGACGGATTCAGGGTGCGTCCGTTGACCCGCACGCTCGGCGTGCCCGAGATCCCGGACGATATGTAGCCCCGGCTCACCGTCTTCACGCTCGCGGCGTACCGCTGGCTCTTCACGCACGAGGTGAAGCCGCCGCCGGTCAGCCCGAGCGGTTCGGCCAGGGAGAGCAGCTCGTCCGTGGTGTAGCCGGTGGCGTTCTCGTTCTCGGGCTGGTGCTCGTAGAGCGCGTCCTGGTAGGAGAGCCAGTGGGCGCCGTCGCCGACGCAGCGCAGGGCGGCCGCGGCCCGCAGCGAGTTGTCGTGCGCCGGCTGCCGGCTCTCGCTGAAGATCAGCATCGGGTGGAACACGACCTTGGCGCGCCCCTCGACCACCATCTGCTTCAGCATCGGGTCGTGCTTCTGGTCGAACGCGCCGCAGGGCGGGCAGGCGAAGTCCTCGTAGATGTCGACGACGGGCGCGGTGACGCCCGGCCGGGACATGACGAGGCTGCCGTCCGCCTGCGGCGCCGCCTCCGCGCCGCCGGCGATCTTGCCGACCCGCAACTGCACCTCGCCGCCGCCCCCGCCGTCGTCGTCACCGCCGCCCTGCAGGGCGAGGACGACGACCCCGACGACGATCAGCACGAGGACGAGGCCGCCGCCGACCAGTGCCAGCACGAGGC
>NZ_SMJW01000136.1 GCF_004348335.1 Actinomadura bangladeshensis
CCCGCCAAGGACGCCAAGAAGGAGAAGTCGAGGCGCGGCCGCAAGAAGTGACCGGCCGGGGGGCCGCCGCAGCGCGGCCCCTCACCCCGCGAACGCGGAGAGGAACCCGCCGCCGACCACCGCGAGCCCCGCAAAGGTCAGCGGCCCGGTCGCCCACGCGCACGCCCGCCGTCACCGCGACGATGCCGATCAGGACGGCCGTACGGAGCGGCACGGCGGTCGGCTGAGTAATCGCGCCGGCCGGAACTGAGTACGAGCACCCCTGCCCCGCCCGCGACCGCCGAGGCCACGATGAACGTGACCGCACAGGAGGCCGAGGATGACTCAGCAGGCAGGGACGCAGCCGCCCGCGACGAACGAGATCTCTCTGGGGGCCTGGCTCACCCTGCCACTGGTGTTCGTGCTCGGGGGAGTGCTGACGCTGGCCAACCTGGCGCTGGCCGGCCTGGTGTCCGGCGGCCCGGACTCCTGCGCCGAGGCGTCCTGCTCGGGCAGCCCCCTGTTCGCCAAGATCTTCTTGGCCATCGCCCTCGTCCCCGCGACGGCGACGATCGCGACCGTCTTCACCCTGCGCCCCGCACGGTTCATGATCCGCTGCGCACTGATCGCGACGGCGCTCGTGGCCCCGATCCTGGCGGACGCGGTCGCCCTCTCCGCCTCCCCCGACTGGTTCTGGTGAGGTCGTCAGGTGCGGGCGGGCCGGGCGATGGTGAACCAGTCATGTCGTTCTAGCGGCCTCCCGGCGCGGTGTGGCAGTTGCGGGTTGCGGCGCCGGAGAAGGGATATGGCGCGGTTCTCGAAGGGCCCATTGCAGGTGGACGGAGCGAGCAGCGAATCGGCGTGACCATCTCCTCTCCGTGTTACCGGCATCCGGACGCGCTCCCGGCCGGCCCGTCGTCGTAGTCCTTCCTGCAGATGCGCGCGCCGGCCCGGCGGCCCGGCGCGGTGAGGGCCTAGGAGAGGTCGGTGATCTCTTCGGGGCGTTGGCCGGTCACCAGGTAGACGACGTTCTCGGCGACGTGGACGGCGTGGTCGGCGAAGCGTTCGAAGTAGCGGCCGGCGAGGGTGATGTCCACGGCGGGCTCGACGCCGTGCTTCCACTTCGGGGACAGCAGGATGTCGAACAGGCGGCGGTGGAGGCGGTCCATCTGGTCGTCGTCGGCGTCCAGTTCGAGGCCCATCTCCACGTCCTGGGACGCGATCACGCTGCCCGTCTTGGCGATCATCCGCTCGGCGATCTGCCCCATCTCCAGGACGGTGGCCTGCAGTTCCGGCGGGACGGCCGACTCGGGGTGGCGGCGGCGGGCGGTCTTGGCGATGTGCACCGCGAGGTCGCCCATCCGCTCCAGGTCGCCGCTCATCCGCAGCGCGGTGATCAGGGTGCGCAGGTCGCCGGCGACGGGCTGCTGCCGCGCCATCAGGTCGAAGACCGTCGCCTCGATGTCCGCGTCGATCTTGTTGACGTGCTCGTCCCCGCTGATGACCTCCTCCGACAGCCGCAGGTCGGCGTCCAGCAGCGCGGTCACCGCGCGGGCCATCGCGGACCGGACGAGGCGGGTCATCTCCACCAGGCTGTCGGTGAGGGAGTCGAGTTCCTCGTGATAGGCGTCGCGCACGTGAAGTCCTTTTGCCGGGAGAACGGGGGCCGGGGGGAAGGGCGGATTCGCCCACGCAACAGCCTGCCCGGTCGCCGTGAACGATCCCGGAGGGGAAGGTGAATTTTCGGCTAACGGAGTGCTCTGACCTGGGCCGCCGGGAAGGGTGGTCCGGAAAGCCGCTTACGATCCGAGGTGTGGAGGTCGAGATTGTGGCGAGCCTCGCCGGGCTCGCCGGGCTCGCGATCGGGCTCACAACTGGATTGGCGGTGCGCGTGAGCGAGCGGTCCCAGCGGATACCGGCGCCCGCGGCCCCGTCGGGGGCGCTGCCCCCGGGCGTCGCGTCGGTGCTGAGCGTCCTGCGGTCGTCGGCCGTCGTCGTGGACGGCGAGGACCGGGTGCTGCGCGCCAGCTCGGCGGCGCGTGCGTACGGCCTCGTCAGCGGGGACCGGCTCGTCGTGAACGAGGTCCTCGCCATGACCCGGCTCGTCCGCCGGGACGGGGAGATCCGGGAGACCGAGATCCAGGTGGGCCCGACGACCGTGCGGAGCCGGCTGGACGGGCGCTGGTTCGCGGTGCGGGTCGCGCCGCTCGGGTCGCACGGGCTCGTCCTCGTGCTCGCCGAGGACCTGACCGACATGCACCGCACCGAGGCGATACGGCGCGACTTCGTGGCGAACGTCAGCCACGAGCTGAAGACGCCGGTCGGCGCGCTGTCGCTGCTGGCCGAGACCGTCGAGGGCGCCGCCGACGACCCCGAGGCCGTCCGCCGGTTCGCCGGGCGCATGCAGTACGAGTCGGTGCGGCTCAACAACCTCGTCCAGGACCTGATGACGCTGTCGCGCGTCCAGGGGGACGAGCCGCTGCCCGACCTGAAGCCGGTCGACCTCGGCGAGGTGATGGCGGAGGCGTTCGAACGCTGCCAGTTCAAGGCGTCCGCGAAGGACATCGAACTGGCGTCCGGCGGCGAGGAGGACCTGCGGGTCCACGCCGACCAGGAGCTGCTCGTCACCGCGCTGCGCAACCTCGTCGACAACGCGGTCGCCTACAGCCCCGAGCACACCCGCGTGGTGGTGTCGACCCGGCGCCGCGACGACGGCCACGTCGAGATCAACGTGTCCGACCAGGGCATCGGCATCCCGGACGGCGAGATCGGCCGGATCTTCGAGCGCTTCTACCGGGTCGACCCGGCGCGCTCCCGGCGGACCGGCGGCACCGGGCTCGGCCTCGCCATCGTCAAGCACGTCACCGGCAAGCACGGCGGCGACGTGACGGTGTGGAGCAAGGAGGGGCACGGGTCGACGTTCACGATCCGGCTCCCGCTGCTCGACGCCCCGTCCCGTCCCGCCGGAGGTGCGGAACAACCCCCACAGGACATCGCCCGGGAGGCAGAAACGTGACCCGCGTTCTCGTCGTGGAAGACGAGGAGTCGTTCAGCGACGCACTGTCGTACAACCTGCGCAAGGAGGGCTTCGAGGTGGCGGTCGCCGCCACCGGCCCCGACGCGCTGGACATCTTCGAGCGCAACGGTGCCGACCTCGTGCTGCTCGACCTGATGCTGCCCGGCCTGCCGGGCACCGAGGTGTGCCGGGAGCTGCGCGCCAGGTCCAACGTGCCGGTGATCATGCTGACCGCGAAGGACAGCGAGGTCGACAAGGTCGTCGGGCTGGAGCTCGGCGCCGACGACTACGTCACCAAGCCGTTCTCCACCCGGGAGCTGATCGCACGGATGCGGGCCGTCCTGCGCCGCCAGGGCGAGGCCGACGAGCCGGCGCCCGCGACGCTGGAGGCCGGGCCCGTCCGGATGGACGTGGAGCGGCACATCGTCAGCGTCGGCGGCGAGCCCGTCCAGCTGCCGCTGAAGGAGTTCGAGCTGCTGGAGGTGCTGCTGCGCAACGCCGGCCGCGTCCTGACCCGGATGCAGCTGATCGACCGCGTGTGGGGCGCCGACTACGTCGGCGACACCAAGACGCTGGACGTGCACGTCAAGCGCCTCCGCGCGAAGATCGAGGAGACCCCGTCCGCGCCGCGGTACATCGTGACCGTGCGGGGCCTGGGCTACAAGTTCGAGCCCTGACGCACAGCGAAGAAGAACGGCCCGTCCGAGGTTCGGACGGGCCGTTCCGCGCTGTGCGGGACCGGTCAGTGACCGGCGGCGGCCGGAGTCTCGGAACCGCCGGGGCTCGCGGGCGCGCCCGGGGTCTCGGACGTGCCGGGCGCCGGCTCGCCGGACGCGCCGGGGCTCGGGCTCCCCTGCGGACCCGTCGCACCCGGGCCGGGGGTGCCGGCCGACTGCTCGGACGGAGTGGCCAGTGGGTAGGTCGCGTAGTCCTGCTGGCGCGGCGCGATCGGCACCTGGAACTCGACGCCGCCCGCCTTCTCGAACTGCATCCGCACGGGGACGGTCGACCCGGCGACCAGGTCGCTCGCGGTCAGGCCGGTGAGCACCACGAGCGGCTGGTCGCCCGGGCGCGGGGTCGTCGGCAGGCCGCTCTCCTGCGGGCCGGCCGTGTTCTGCGACGTCGGGGTGCCGGTCGTGTTCGGCGTGGAGCCCGCCCCGGCCGTCGGCTGCGGGCTCGTGCCGCCCGTCGGCTGCCCCGTGCTTTGGCCGGACGGGCCGGCGGACGGGCTCGCGGACGGGCTCGCGGTCTCCTTCGCGGGCTTGCCGAGCAGCGGGACCATGCTGCCCGTCCCGTCCGGTGCGGCGCCCGGCAGCGTGATGGTGCCGCCCGCGATCTTCGCGCCGCTGAAGGCGGGGGAGCTGACCGAGACCAGCCGGTCCTCCCGGCCCTGCACCTGGTTGATCATCACGCCGTAGAGCGGCAGCGCGTCGCCGGGCTTGAGCGAGCCGCCGGGGTCCGTGCCCAGCAGGAACATGTTGCGCAGGTCGATCTGCGATGAGCTCGGCTTGTCCATCGGCACCGACACGTTGACGCCCTCGGTCAGGCGGGTCGGGTAGGCGGACTGGGGAGTCTCGCCGGCGCCGCAGCCGGAGATCACCGGCGCGAATGCGACGGCGCCCGCGACGGCGAGCACGACCACTCGACGGCTGTTTCGGATCACGGCGTCGGTCTCCTCGCGAAGAGTCATCAGAAGATGTGACATCGAAAAGTTGTGAGAGCGGCGTGAGATACGCCAGAGGAAGCGTAGCGAGACCCTGCCGCGGATCCGTCTTCGGGGTCGCCGACACGCATGCGCATGGCCTGAACAATGCTCGCGGACGGGCTGGCCATGCGCCGCGCGCCGCGCGAATCCGGGGCGGCCGGTACGGGTCCGCCGATCAGCCGGTGCCGAGGGCCTCGACGCGGGCGGTGAGGTCGGGGCCGGGCCGCGGCGCGCGGACGATCTCGGTGACGACGCCGTCCGGCTGCACGAACACGGCGGTGAGGCCGGTGCCGGTCGGGCCGCGCGTGCCGGGCTCGGGGGCGTAGGCCGCGGCGAGGACGCCGTCCCGGTCCTCCAGGATCATCGGCAACCCGTCGTGGGCGGTGCCCGCGCAGGCCCGCAGGTCCTTCAGCGACGTCGCCTTCCGGTCGCCGGCCGGGCGGGGGTCGGCGACGAGCCAGAAGTTGAGCCGGTACTGCCGCGTCTTGCCCGCGAGCTCGGCCACCACGCCCTCGCACTCGTAGGCGGGCGGGACGATGGCGATCACGCTGGGCCGCAGGTTCCGCAGCGGGGTGGAGCTGCGGCCGTCCGCGACGATGTCGACCTCCCGGTCCGGCAGCAGGCCGCCGACCTTGCCGGGGTCGGCGGAGGGGCGGGGCGCGAGCTGCACGCCCGTCGGGCGGGGCACCGGACGCGGCCCGAACGCGGTCATGAGCACCCCGCTGAGCAGCGCGACCAGCAGCGCGCCCGCGATGATCGGGATCGCGACGCCGAACCGGGTCGCCGGCCCGGCCAGCCGCCGCAGCCGCCGCCTGCGGCGCCGCCGCCGCTCCTCGCGGTGGTAGGCGGCCATGTCCCGCTCGAGCTCGCGGGCGTCGTCGGGCACGACGACGTCGACGTGCGGAAGCCCGTAGTCGTCCGGCTCCGGGTCGCCGCCGTCCGGCCTCACGCCGCACCTCCCCTCGGGCTCGCGTCCGCACGGGCCGCCGTCCTATTCGGGGCCTTCCGGGCGCTTCGTACCCGCGCCGCCCGGCATGCTCACCTCCAGTATGGAACGCATCCGCGCGGCGGGCGGGACGGATGCTTGTAACAGGGCTCCCCTTACCGGTAATGGCGTTTCGATGGGATCCCGGTGATCACTCGGCTACGCTGAGTGTGGAGAACTGGGGGCCGATGCACCATTAAAGGGCTTTGTCAATACCCCAATATGCGGTTTGACCTGCGCATATGTCTGGAAGGCCGGTTCGGACACGCTCGTTTCCGTGCTACCCTGGTCCTAGCGGAAGGGGTACTTGTCACATGACTTTCCAGGTCGGCGACACCGTCGTCTACCCCCACCATGGGGCTGCTCGGATCGAGGCCATCGAGACTCGCACCATCAAGGGTGAGGACAGGACCTATCTGGTTCTGAAGGTTGACAAGGGTGACCTGACAGTGCGGGTCCCGGTCGAGAACGTCGAGGACGTGGGCGTCCGGGACGTCGTCGGCCAGGAGGGGCTGGAGAAGGTGTTCGAGGTGCTGCGCGCACCCTACACCGAAGAGCCCACCAACTGGTCGCGCCGGTACAAGGCGAACCTTGAGAAGCTCGCGTCCGGCGACGTCAACAAGGTCGCCGAGGTCGTCCGCGACCTCTGGAGGCGCGACAAGGAGCGCGGTCTGTCCGCCGGTGAGAAGCGGATGCTCGCGAAGGCACGCCAGATCCTCGTCAGTGAGCTGGCGCTCGCCGAGAAGACCAACGAGGACAAGGCAGAGGCCCTGCTCGACGAGGTCCTGGCCAGCTGAGCGGCCGACCGAGTTGACCGAGCGGCTTCCACGGGTGGGCGTCGGAACCGACGTCCACCCGTTCTCGTCCTCCCCGCGCCCCCTCAAGGTCGCGGGTCTCGAATGGCCCGGTGAGGGCCACGGCCTGGCCGGGCACTCCGACGGCGACGTCGCCGCGCACGCGGCGTGCGACGCGCTCCTGTCGGCCTCGGGCCTCGGCGATCTCGGTGCCGTCTTCGGCACCGCCGACCCCCGCTGGTCGGGTGCGTCCGGCACCGACCTCCTGCGGGAGGTCGCCCGCCGCGTCACCGAGGCGGGCTTCACCATCGGCAACGTGGCCGTCCAGATCATCGGCAACCGTCCCAAGATCGGCAAACGCCGCGCCGAGGCCGAGAAGACGCTCACCGAGGCGCTGGGCGGCGCTCCCGTGACGATCTCCGCCACCACGACGGACGGCCTGGGCCTGACGGGCCGAGGCGAGGGTCTCGCGGCCGTCGCCACCGCCCTGGTCTTCTGAGGGCCGTCTGCTACGGCCGGGCGGGGTGGACGGTGCCGGTCACCTCGCCGAGGGCGATGCGGGAGCCGGCGGCGCCCGGGGCCTGGGCCCGGATCGTCACCGTGTCGCCGTCCTCCAGGAACGTGCGCTCGGTGCCGTCGGGCAGTTCCAGCGGCTCCTGGCCGTTCCAGCTGAGTTCGAGCATGCAGCCGCGCTGGTCGCGTTCCGGGCCTGACACCGTGCCGGACGCGAACAGGTCGCCGGTGCGCAGCGGGGCGCCGTTCACCGTGGCGTGCGCCAGCTGCTGGGGCGGCGTCCAGTACATCGACGCGAACCGCGGTCGCGCCGCCACCTGGCCGTTGATCAGGACCTCCAGGTGCAGGTCGAGGCCCCACGGCTCGTCGCAGCGCAGGTAGGGCAGCGGCGCCGGGTCCTGGACGGGCGGGGACACGCGCGCCGGTTCGAGGGCCGCGACCGGCACCACCCACGACGACACCGACGTCGCGAACGACTTGCCGAGGAACGGCCCGAGCGGCTGCGACTCCCACGCCTGCAGGTCCCGCGCGCTCCAGTCGTTGACCAGCACGAACCCGAACACGTGATCGCGGAACGCGCCGGCCGGGACGCCGCGCCCCGCCGGGGAAGGGACGCCCGCGACGAACCCGACCTCGGCCTCGAAGTCCAGGCGGAGCGAGGGGCCGTAGGCGGGCTCCGGGTCGCCGGACGCGCGGCGCTGCCCCGACGGCCGGATGATCGGCGTCCCCGACGGGTACACGGTGCCCGCGCGGCCGTGGTAGCCGACCGGCAGCCGCTTCCAGTTCGGCGTCAGCGGGTCGCCGTGCGGCCGGAACATCCGTCCCGCGTTCACGGCGTGGTGCTCGTTCGAGTAGAAGTCGACGTAGTCGGCGACCTCGAACGGCCGGAGGAGCTCGACGTCCGCGACGGGGATCAGGTGCGGCTCGACCCGGGCGCGGTAGGACTCGTCGGTGAGCAGCTCGGTGACCCGCTCGCGGTTCGCCCGCCAGGCCGCGCGTCCCGCGACCATGAAGGCGTTCAGGGAGCCGGACGCGAAGTAGTGCCGGTCCTCGACGAGCCCGGCGGCGGACATCTCCGCCAGGTCGAGGACGCGGTCGCCGATGGCCACGCCGACGCGGGGCAGCTCGCCGGGGCGTGCGAAGACCCCGTACGGCAGGTTCTCGATGCCGAACCCGGAATCCTCGTCGACCTCGACCCACGAAACGGTCGTCATGGAGACATATCTTCCCCCGTGTCCGGCATCAGACCCACCGCGCGCAGATTCGTGCCTCCGGTGGGGGAGCGCGCGGCGTCGTCGAAGAGCCGAGCGCCTAAGGCGCCCATGCCCGTCCGTTCCCCGGCCCCGTCGCGCTAGTCGACGGGCGGGGTGGGGCCGCTGCGGAAGTTGCCGGACGGCGGCGGGTTCCAGTCCTTGGCCGGGGGGTCGCCGGCGTCGGGGTCCTCGGCGCGGTCGGCGGGCGGCGTGTCGTGGAGGTCCTCGTCGGCGCCGGGGATCACGATGTCGGGCCGGGTCGTGGACGCCACCGGACGCTGCTCGGCGGCGTCCTCCCGGTCACGGCCGCGGACGAGTTCGACGTCCGTCGGCAGCAGCGCCGGAACCCGGTCGAGCGGCGGCCGCGGCGCCGGCAGCGCGTCCAGCGGCGGCGCCGGCTCGGACGACAGACCGCCCCCGTAGCCGAGGGGCTCGTCGCCGGCGTTCTGCTGCCGCTCCGGCGCTCGGCCGGCGATCTCATGGCCGTCCGAGGTGTCCTCGGCCCGGACGGGCTCCGGAGCCGCCGGCTCGGCTCCACCGGCGGCCTCCAGGACGGGCTCGGGCTCGTGCTCGACCGGCGGCTCCGGGAGGAACGGGATCAGCGGCTCCTCGTCGGCGGACTCGGACGGCGGCTCGGCGGCCGCCGGGGCCTCCAGCGCGAGCGGCGGCGCGGCCGGCTCCAGCACCTTCACGTGACCGCGCTGCGTCTCGACGGGAGCGGCCTCCTCGGCGGCGGGGCGGGCCACCCGGATCTGCTTGAACATCGTCAGCCACAGCCAGATCGCGATCACCAGCATGACGTGCGGTGCCACGGCGACCCCCGCGCGCACCGCGTCCTCCGGGAGGGAGCCGTACCCCCGCACCGAGTGCTGGACGGAGGCCGCGGCGCCCCCGGCGGCGAGGACGAGCAGCAGCGCCCAGCGCAGCAGCCGCGTCCACCAGCGGGCGCCCCGGGTGACGACCAGCGACAGGATCGTCATCGCGACGAGGGTGTCGGCCATCGCCGGGTACAGCGGCGCCCAGCGGCGGCTCACCCGCCCGGCGAGGGCGAGTTCGCGCAGGACGTCGTAGGTGAGCACGTACGCGGCGGCCGCGAGCGCGGCGACGACGAGGCCGGCGAGGGCGGTCAGCAGCCGCCGCTGGCCGCGGCTGTAGGACGGCGGGGTGCGATCAGATGGCATGGGGTCTCGTTCCGGGGAGGGCGCCTGAGTGATCCTCAGCCGAGATTAACCAGCCGGGACGGAGGCGAACCGCAACTTCTTGGTGATCACATTGTCGCTGCGCACCATAAGGGGGGAGACGTACGGTATGGACGACGACATCCCGAGGGGAGGCTGCGATGCCGTACGGCTGGTTCGTGGACGGAACGCGGACCCGAACGGCCGGGTAGCGCGGCATGGCGTGGCCTCATGACCGCCCGCCCGGCCGGCTGGGCGAGCCGATCCGGATCTTCGACGGCCGGGCCGCGGGCCGCCGCACGTGGGCGTGGCTGGGCCTGCTGGGCCTGGCGTCGCTGTCGCTGATCCCGGCGGCCGTCGTCTACCTGCACGAGCGCGCGTGGTGGGTGGGCGTCCCGGCGCTGCTGCTCTCGATGGGCTACGCGGCCGCCGCCGGCTGGATCGCGGGCCGCGACCGCCCGCGCCTCCGCCACCGGGTCGCCCGCCTCTACACCGGGGGCCTGTCGCTCACCGGACCGGGCGGCGAGGCCGGCTACACGTGGGACGAGCTGGCCTCGGTGACCGTTTCGGGCCGGTCCCGGGGCCCGCGGGTCCGGTGGTGCTTCACGGTCGTGGCGGACGACGGCCGCGTCCTGCGCCTCGAAGACGACATCCCGGACGTCCGGACGCTGGGGGTGGCCGTCGCGGAGGAGGTGACGGCCCGGATCGTCCCGCGCCGCCTGGAGGCGGTCCGGGCGCGCGAGTCCGTGCGCCTCGGCCCGTTCACCGTCGACCTCGACGGCGTCGAGAAGGACGGCGAGCGGCTCCCGTGGAAGGAGGTCCGCGACGTGGCGATCGACAACGGCATGGTGACCGTGCACGCGCGGACCGGCCGGCCGGACCTGACGGCGGTCGCCTCCCAGACGCCGGACGCGCTGGCGTTCGCGGCGGTGTGCCACCGGCTCCGGGACCTCTCCGGATCTGCCTGAAGAATCTTTCGCGGGGGATGTCGAGAACCCGCCCACCGCTCCGATCGTTCTGTGACGAGTGGCCGTCGTGGCTGCTCAGGACAAGGAGTGGACCATGAAGTACATGCTGCTGATCTACAACCGTCCCGGCTTCGTGGAGGAGCTGACGGAGGCCGAGCGCGAGGCGCTGTTCGGCGAGGTCGACGCGATCATGCGGGAACTGACCGAGTCGGGGGAGATGGTCGGCGGGGACGCGCTCGCCGACCCGTCCCGGACGAAGACCGTCCGGGCGGGCGCGGACGGTCAGCCGGCCGTGACCGACGGGCCGTTCCTGGAGGCCAAGGAGCACTTCGCCGGCCACCTCACCGTCGACGTCGAGTCGGAGGAGCGGGCCGTGGAGATCGCCTCCCGCTGGCCGGACGTCCGGTACGGCGGGCGCATGGAGGTGCGGGCGATCATGGACGGCGCCGGGACGGAGATGTGAGGACGCCCCCGGCCGTCGAGGACCTGCTGCGCACGCTCGCGCCGCAGGTCCTCGGCACGCTCGTGCGGCGGCACGGCGCCTTCGACGCCTGCGAGGACGCCGTGCAGGAGGCGCTGCTCGCCGCCGCCGTGCAGTGGCCGGGGGACGGCGTCCCGGAGCACCCGCGCGGCTGGCTGCTGACCGTCGCGACGCGGCGGCTCACCGACCAGTGGCGCAGCGAGCGGGCCCGCCGCGACCGCGAGGCCGCCGTGTTCGCCCGGGACGCGGTGCTCGCGCAGGAGATCGAGGGGCCGGGGCCGGACGGGGAGCGCCCCGGCGACCGGGACGACACGCTGACCCTGCTGTTCCTGTGCTGCCATCCGGCGCTGTCGCCGCCCTCGCAGGTCGCGCTGACGCTGCGCGCGGTGGGCGGCCTGACGACCGCGCAGATCGCGCGGGCGTTCCTCGTCCCCGAGGCGACGATGGCGCAGCGGGTCAGCCGCGCCAAGCAGAAGATCCGGGCGGCGGGGGCGCGGTTCGCCCTCCCGCCGGCCGGGGAGCGGGGCGAGCGGCTGCGGGCCGTCCTGCACGTCCTGTACCTGATCTTCAACGAGGGGTACACGGCCTCCAGCGGGCCGGACCTGCAGCGCGCCGACCTGACGGCGGAGGCGATCCGGCTGGCGCGGGCGCTGCACCGGCTGCTGCCGGGCGACGGCGAGGCCGCGGGCCTGCTCGCGCTGATGCTGCTCACCGACGCCCGCCGCCCGGCGCGGACGGGCCGCGGCGGGCTGCTGATCCCGCTCACCGAGCAGGACCGGACGCTCTGGCGGCGGGACGCCATCGAGGAGGGCACGGCGCTGATCACCGACGCGCTCACCTGGTCGCCGCCCGGCCCGTACCAGGTGCAGGCCGCGATCGCCGCCGTCCACGCGGAGGCGCGGCGCCCGGAGGACACCGACTGGGCGCAGGTCCTCGCGCTGTACCGGCTGCTGGCGCACCTGTCGCCGAACCCCATGGTGACGCTGAACGAGGCGGTCGCCCTGGCGATGGTCTCCGGGCCGTCGGCCGGGCTGGACCTGCTGCGGACGCTGGACGGCGACGACCGCGTGTCGGGCCACCACCGGCTCGCGGCCGTCCGCGCCCATCTGCTGGACATGGCCGGAGACCCGGAGGCGGCGCGGGACGCCTACCGGGAGGCGGCGCGGCGCACGACCAGCCTGCCGGAGCGCCGCTACCTCGAATCCCGCGCCGTTCGACTCAAGGGAGAGAACAATGAAGACGCTTGATGTCCCCGGTGCGAGCCTGCATTACGAGATGCGCGGTGCCGGACCGGTGCTGCTGCTGATCTGCGGCGGTATCTACGACGCGGCCGGATATGCCGGTCTCGCCGGGTTGCTCGCCGACCGGTACACGGTCGTCACCTACGACCGGCGCGGCAACTCGCGCAGCCCGCTGTCCGGGCCGCCGTCGGTGCAGAGCGTCGCGGAGCACGCCGACGACGCGTCCCGGCTGCTCGCCGCGGTGACCGACCAGCCCGCGTTCGTGTTCGGCAACAGTTCGGGGGCGCAGATCGGGCTGGAGCTGGCGGTGCGGCATCCGGAGCAGGTGCGGGCGCTGATCGCGCACGAGCCGCCGCTGTTCGGGCTGCTGCCGGACGCGGCGCACTGGGAGTCGGTCATCGCGGACGTGGAGCGCGCCTACCGGGACGGCGGCGCCGGCCCCGCCATGGGCGTCTTCGCCGCCGCGATGGGCATGACCGGCGGCGACGAGTCCCCGGAGGCGGGAGAGGCACCGCAGGAGCCCCCGTCCCCGGAGATGCTGGAGATGTTCGCGCGGTTCGAGAAGAACACCGACTTCTTCGCCGGGTACGAGGTGCCGGGATTCGGGCGGCACGCGCTCGACGTCGAGGCGCTGCGCGGGTCGTCCGTCCCGGTCGTCGTCGCGGCGGGGGAGCAGTCCGGCGGCGAGCCGCCGCACCGGGCGGCCGTCGCGCTCGCCGAGCGCCTCGGGACGTCCGCCGAGGTCTACCCGGGCGACCACGGCGGTTTCGGCGCCGAGGCCGAGGCGTTCGCGGCCCGGCTGGACGCGGTGTTCGCGAAGGCGTGACCCGACGGCATGGGGCCGCGCCGCGCAATGCACGGCGCGGCCGCGCGCCGATCCAATAGCCTGGTCCCTGTGAGTCTGCGCTTTTACGACACCGGCACCCGTAGCGTCCGCACGTTCGAGCCCCTCGAAGAGGGCCGCGTGGGGATGTACGTGTGCGGTGCGACCCCGCAGGCATCACCGCACATCGGGCACCTCCGCTCGGGCGTCATCTACGACGTGCTGCTGCGCTGGCTGCGCGCGTCCGGCTACGAGGTGACGTTCGCCCGCAACGTCACCGACGTCGACGACAAGATCATCGCGGTGGCGGCGGAGCGGGACGTCCCGTGGTTCGCGGTCGCCGAGGGCAACCAGCGCACCTTCACCCAGGGCTACGACCTGCTCGGCTGCCTGCCGCCGACGGTCGAGCCGCGCGCCACCGGGCACGTCCCGGAGATGATCGTGCTGATCCGCCGGCTGATCGAGAAGGGCCACGCCTACGCGGCGGGCGGCGACGTGTACTTCGACGTGAAGTCGTGGGCGGACGAGTACGGGTCGCTGTCGAACCAGCGGCTGGACAACATGCGGCCCACCGGCGACACCCCCAACGAGGACGCCAAGCGCGACCCGCGCGACTTCGCGCTCTGGAAGGGCGCCAAACCGGGCGAGCCGTCCTGGGAGACGCCCTGGGGCGACGGGCGCCCCGGCTGGCACCTCGAATGCTCCGCGATGGCGACGAAGTACCTCGGCCCGACGTTCGACATCCACGGCGGCGGCGTCGACCTGATCTTCCCGCACCACGAGAACGAGATCGCCCAGTCCCGTGCCGCCGGTGACGGGTTCGCCCGCTACTGGCTGCACAACGGGCTCCTCACCGTGGACGGCGAGAAGATGAGCAAATCGGTCGGCAACGTCGTCCTGCTGCCGGATCTGCTGGGCAAGGCCCGTCCGGTGGAGGTGCGCTACTACCTGGCCTCGGCGCACTACCGGTCGCTCATGGACTACACCGACGCCGCCTTGGCCGAGGCCGTCTCCGCCTACCAGCGCATAGAGGGGTTCGTCACGCGGGCCTCCGAGCTGGTGGGCGCGGTGCCGCCCTCCTCGGTGCCGTCCGAGTTCGCCACGGTGCTGGACGACGACCTGGGCGTCCCGCAGGCGCTCGCGGTGCTGCACGAGACCGTCCGGGAGGGGAACAGCGCCCTCGCCGCCGGCGACCAGGACGCGGTGCGGGACGCGCTGGCGTCCGTGCGGGCGATGGCGGACGTCCTCGGCATCGACCCGCTGTCGCCGCAGTGGAGCCGTACGGGCGAGGAAGACCTCCGTCCCGTCGTGGACGCCCTGGTGGGTGTGGCGCTGGAGCAGCGGCAGGCGGCGCGAGCGCGGAAGGACTACGCGGCCGCCGACGCGATCCGCGACAGCCTTGCGGACGCCGGAATCCTCGTCGAGGACACCCCGCAGGGCCCCCGCTGGGAGCTGAAGCGGGACTGAGCGGCGTCCGGCGCCGGATAAAATCGAACGTTCGCGGGGGTGGCGTCGCCGTCCCGCTGAGATCGGAGCCGCCCCGGCAGCCGCGAGGGCGAGCGAGCACGCAATCGTCATCGCGAGGGGCGTAACGGACAATGGCCAAGCGCAAGGGCAAGGGACCCACTCCCAAGGCCGAGGACCGGCACTGGCACGGCAAGCGCCAGAAGGCCCGCGCCGTCAAGAACGCCAAGCGCACCGGCACGCCGACGCTCGGCCCCGGCGGGCGCCCGAAGCCCGCCGCCGGGCCGGCCGCCGGTGGACGTCCGGCCGGGGCGCGGCGCGCGAACGGCGAGGTCCCCGAGCTCGTCACGGGCCGGAACCCGGTCGTCGAGGCGCTGCGCGCGGGCGTTCCGGGCACGGCGCTGTACGTGATGTCCAGCACCGACGAGCGGGTCCGGGAGTCGATCCAGCTGGCCGCCGACCGCGGCGTCCCGCTGCTGGAGACCGGCAAGAACGAGCTCGACCGGCTGACGGACGGCGCCGTCCACCAGGGCATCGCGCTGCAGGTCAAGCCGTACCGGTACGCGCACCCGGACGACCTGCTCAAGGGCACCGCCCCGCTGATCGTCGCGGTCGACGGGATCACCGACCCGCGCAACCTCGGCGCGATCGTCCGCTCCGCCGCCGCGTTCGGCGCGACCGGCGTCGTCGTCCCGGAGCGGCGCGCCGCCGGGGTCACCGCGGGCGCGTGGAAGTCGTCCGCCGGGACGCTCGCGACGTGTCCCGTCGCGCAGGCCACGAACCTGGCGCGGCAGCTCAAGGCGTACCAGAAGGCGGGCTGCTTCGTCGCCGGGCTGGACGCCCGCGGCGGCGTGACCGTCGGCGACCTGGAGATCGCGTCCGGCCCGTTCGTGCTGGTCGTGGGCTCGGAGGGTAAGGGGCTCGGACGGCTGGTCGCCGACACCTGCGACATGCTGGTCACGATCCCGATGCCGGGACGGGCCGAGTCGCTGAACGCCGGCGTCGCCGCCGGCATCGCCCTGTACGAGGTCAGCCGCCTGCGCACCTGAACAGTCGAGGAACTGCTTCAACGGGAATAATCTCAACGTTCAGATACTTCTCGTTCATGTATCTGTCCCCCCGACGCTCCGTTGAGGTGATTCCCGTGACCGCTCTCGCGGCCCCGCGGACGCCGCGCGCCCGCTACGCCTCCGACCTCGGCCTCGCCGCCTTCGCGCCCGCGAGCTGGGGCACCACCTACGTCGTCACGACCACCCTCCTGCCCGCCGACCGCCCCATGCTGGCCGCCACCCTGCGCGCCCTGCCCGCCGGACTCGTCCTGCTCGCCGTCACCCGGCGCCTGCCGCGCGGCGACTGGTGGTGGAAGTCGGTCGTCCTCGGCATGCTGAACTTCGGCGCCTTCTTCCCGCTGATCTTCTTCGCCGCCTACCGGCTGCCCGGCGGGGTCGCCGCGACCATCGGCTCCGTGCAGCCGCTGGTCGTGGCGCTGCTGTCGCTCGGCATGCTGCGGGTCCGGCCGGCCCGTGCCGTCCTGCTGTCGGCACTCGCCGGAACCGGCGGCGTCGCGCTGTTGACCCTGACCGCCGACGCCCGCCTCGACCCGCTCGGCATCGCCGCCATGCTCACCGCGACGTCCCTCATGGCCGTCGCGATCGTCCTGGCGAAGAAGTGGGGACGTCCAGAATCGCCGCTGGTCATGACCGGTTGGCAGCTCACGGTCGGCGGCCTGGCGCTGCTGCCGCTGACGCTGCTCACCGAGGGCGTCCCATCGTCCATCACGGGTGAGAACGTGCTGGGCTTCACTTACCTCGGAATCGTCGGCACCGCGATCGCGTACGCGCTGTGGTTCCGCGGAATCGACCGCCTGGCCCCGACGTCGGTGTCGCTGCTCGGCCTGACCAATCCGATGGTGGCGACAATGGCGGGCCTGCTGATCCTCGGCCAGACCCTCACTTTCTGGCAGGTCATCGGATTCACCATCGCCCTGGGCGCCTTGGTCGCCGGTCAGACCTTCAACAGGACGCCTGCCCCGACCGCCCCGGTCGCGCCGATTCCACAGCCGGCCGGACGCGCCTGAGCCCTTTCACAGTCGCACACCGCGCCGCCGCTTCTCGAGAAAGGCCCGCTCGCTCTCGTTCCCGGTACGCGCGATGGCCGCGGCGTAAGCCTCCGCGGCCTCCGCGTTCCGCCCGAGCCGCCGCAGCAGGTCGGCGCGGACCGCGTGGAACAGGTAGTACCGGTCGAGATCCAGCGTGTTCACGAGCGCGAGACCGGCCTCGGGCCCGTCGATCTCGGCCACCGCCACGGCCCTGTTCAGCGCGGCCACGGGAGTGGGCGCCACGACCATCAACTGGTCGTACAACTGCAGAATCTGGCCCCACTTCGTGTCCTGCGCGCTCGCCGCATCACTGTGCACGGCGTTGATGGCCGCCTGAATCTGGTACGGCCCAGGACGGTTGATCTCCAGACACCGCCGGACGAGCGCCTGCCCTTCGTCCACGAGCCCGCGATCCCACAACCCACGATCCTGCTCGCCGAGCAGGACCAGTTCGCCATTGTTGATGCGGGCGGCCTTACGCGACTCCACGAGGAGCATGAGCGCCAGCAACCCCAGCACTTCAGGCTCGTCCGGCATGAGTTCCGAGAGAACCCTCCCCAGCCTGATGGCCTCGGCGCTGAGTTCGCCCCGCCCCGCATACCCTTCGTTGAACACGAGATAAATGACGGCGAGCACCCCGGAGAGCCGCTGCGGAAGCTCGGCTTCCTCAGGCACCCGGTAGGGAATCCGCGCGTCCCGGATCTTGCCTTTCGCCCTCACGAGCCGCTGCGCCATCGTCGCCTCCGGCACGAGGAACGCCCGCGCGATGTCGGCCGTCGTCAGCCCGCCCAGCAGCCGCAACGTCAACGCGACCCGCGCCCGCATCGCCAGTGCCGGATGGCAGCACGTGAAGATCAGCCGCAGCCGATCGTCCTCCACCCCGCCCACCTCGACCGGATCGCCTTCGTGCAGCAGCGCGGCCTGCGCGTGCTTCCCGTCCCGCAGAGCCTCCCGGCGCAGCCGGTCGATCGCCTTGTTCCGCGCCGTGGTGATGATCCAGCCGGCCGGGCTGGGCGGCGTCCCGTCCGACGGCCACCTGCGGACCGCCTCCACGAACGCGTCCTGCACCGCCTCCTCGGCGATGTCGAGATCACCGAAGGCCCGGGCCAGGACGGCCACCGCCCGCCCGTGCTCCTCCCGGAAGACCCGCTCGATCACACCTCACCCTGGAACGGCCGCACCTCCATCGGCAAGCCCGTCGCCTTGCAGAACCGGGCCGCGACCTTCAGCGCCGCGTCCAGATCCTCCACCTGGATGATCGTGATGCCGCCGATGTGCTCCTTACCCTCCGTCCAGGGCCCGTCCGTGGCGACGAGTTCCTCCCCCCGGCACCGGACCATCGTGCTCGCCTCGGGACCGTGGAAGCCCCGCCCGAACACCCACGACTCCTGCATCTCCAGGTCGTGCCGGATCTCCGCGATATCCGCCATCACCTTGTCAAGGACCTCCGGCGGCGGCGGCTCGCCCACAGGCTGGATCATGTTGAGCGCGTAGAGCTTCATGCTTCCTCCTTCTCGTACCTCACGATGACTACCCCGGTGGTCGTCGTCACCGACTCCACCAACCGCAACTCCGTCTCGACCCCCTCGAAGAGCCGCCGTCCCGCGCCCAGCACCACCGGATGGACCATCAGCAGCCACTCGTCGACGAGCCCGCGCCGCATGAGCTCCTGCGCGAGCACCCCGCTCCCCAGCACGGTGAGCCCCTCCTCGATCTGGCCGACGTCCCCGACATCGCCGATCAGCACCGAGTTGACCCAGGGCAGCGGCTCCCGCAACGTCCGCGAGACGACGTACTTCGTGGACTTGTTCAGCACATCGGTGAACGGGTTGTCCGTCTGCTTCGGCCAGTACCCGTGGAACTGTTCGTACGTCCGGCGGCCGAACAGCAGCGCGCCGCCGCCGTCCCGTCCCCGCGCGAGCACGTCCCCCATGACCTGGTCGTTCCCCGGGATGGCCCACCCGCCACGCGCGAACCCGCCCCGGACGTCCTCATCGGCCCCGGCGGGCGCCTGCATGACCCCGTCCAGCGACAGGTGCTCAACCAGCACGATCTTCCCCATGACGCCTCCTCGAGTTCGACCTCTCACCCCCCACACGAACGCCGCCGCCCCAAATCGACACTCGCCCGCAACAATCTCTGGCCCGAAGCCGACCGCCCTCCCACAGGCCACTGACCTACCCCCACGGCTGGAGCACCGCGTTGATGCGGCAGGCTCATGGGAAGTCGAGGAAAGGGGTGAGATGAGCGTCCGCGAGAGTGACCTCGTCCTGCGGCCGGACGTCCGCGCAGGACTGATCGTCGTGGCCGTCCTGGTGGTCGCCGGTGCGAGCATCGTCGCCGCGATCCTGATAGGCGACGCCCCAACGGCGTTCGCCCCGTTCGTGGCCGTGCTGTTCACCGCGCTGGCCGTCCTCGGGATCGCAAGCCTTCTCCGCGCGCGGATCGTCCTGACGCCGCAAGAGATAGTCGTACGAGGCGTGTTCTCCCAGCAGCACCGTCCACGCGCACAAGCAGCCGAGATCGTCCGCGCCACGATCACCGCGCCCCGCGGAGCGTCCGGCGAAAGCCTGTTCATCCTGGACGCCCAGCGCAACCTACTAATCAGAGTCTCGGGCGCCGCCTTCAAACGCGAGGACCTAGACCTCCTGGTAGCCGAACTAGGAGTGCCCTGCAGCGGCTACGACCACCCAGTAGCCCCCAAGAGATTCGCCGAAATGTACCCCGGCCTAATAACCAAGGCCGAGCAATACCCCTACCGCCTGGCGTTCACGGCCATAGCCGTAATCTGCGCGATAGCAGCCCTGACCGCCGCGGTGATGGCGGCAACGTCCTAACCGCGCCCACCGGCAGAAACCACCCGCCCCCGACCAGACAGCCCCCAGAACCATGGTCCGCCTCAGCCTTTTGTCCGCGCCGCCTGACATGCTGCACAGATGTCCTACGACCTATACTTCTGGAAGTCGGCCGCCGGTGAACCTGACGAGATCTGCGACCGGCTCGCCGACGAAGACGTGGTCCCGGCCCCAGAGGTCGAGCGCTTCCGCACGGAACTACTGGCCCGCTGGCCAGACCTAGCAGACCGAATCTCCCCGTGGGCGCCTGACCTGGACTGGCGACAACCATGGGGACGCAAAGATCTAGCGGACTACTTCGTATCGCTGACCCTGCCCTTCAGCACCGAAGCGAGCGCCCTACAGGACATGGTGACGCTGGCCCGGAAGCACGACTTGGTGACCCACAACCCACAAACCGGCGAAACGATCCGCTGACCTTTCTCAACGGGGCAAGAGCGAACAAAGCAAACCACCCCCGCTAGAGTTCGGCGAATGATCGCGCCCCGGCTGAAGCCGCTGACCGCCCTCCCACTCGCCGTCCTGGCCCTCGGTACCGCCGCCTGCGGCGCAGGTACCGAGAACGCCAAGGTCGAGTGCGCGCACACCGTCATCGGCCGCGCCAAGAGCCCCTGCACGGTGACCTTCGACCGACGAGGCCCCTCCACCGCCACCGTCCTGGGCCGCGACGTCGAACTCCTGCTCACCGAGCCCACCCGAGTGACCCTCACCGTCGCCGCAACCGAGATCACCGTTCCGCTGGACGATCACGAGGCTCAGGAGGCGAACCTGAACATCACCATCAAGTCGATCGGCAGCGGGAAGGTCGTCATCCGCTTTTCGGAAGTAGCCGTCTGACCTGCACGCTCCGCAGCGTGCGCATCAAGCCGGGTTGCGCGCCGACGGCACTACCTCGCCCACGGCGCCCGAGTCCTCCAGCCGCACAACGGTGGGACCGCGCTCGCACTCCCACGTGGTGACATTGGCGAAGGTCGTCCCGTCGCGGCGCCAGAGCCCGCCATCCTGGTGAATGTGACCGAACAGGTGAAGCCTGGGATGCACCTGCCGCACTCGGGCCAGCAGATCTTCACAACCGTGCCGCCCGGGGTAGGCGTTCGCGTCACCGATCCCAAGCGGCGGCCCGTGCGTGACCAAGACATCAACAACGTCCGGAATCAGGGCCCACTTCTCCGCAAGGGCGCGTCCCCGAGGCAGATTGAACGCCCACTCATTGAACTCCGGCTGCCACGGGCTGCCCCAGAACGTGACCCCGTCGATCTCCGCCCCGCTGTCCTCCAGGTAGCAGATACCACGATCGGCCAACACGGCACGAGCACGCTCAGGCGTGTCCATGAACATCCAGTCGTGATTGCCCGCGACAACAACCTTCGTCCGATGCGGAAGGCCGTGCATCCAGTCAGCGGCGTCCTCAAGCTCCCCGAGATCCTTACCGCGCCGGCACAGATCACCCGCATGCACGAAGACGTCCCCTTCGGGGACGACAAGCTCCCGATGAAAGGTGTGCGTATCGGCAACCGCGACAATCCGCATGCCCCAAGCCTACTGAGCCCGGCACTCACCGCACACCAGCACCCGGTTTCCCGATCAGTTGATTCAACACCTATTTCGGACCACCCGAAATAGGCGTCAACTGAATCACCGGCAGGCCGCCTTTGCATGCCCGGCCGATCCACCGGAACCGAAGTGCTCGCTGCCCAGTCATACTGGTGAGGCTCGACTCCGATCCTGGGAGGATCATGTGGACGCCAGCACCATCACCGCCGTCAGTGCCACTTTGATCGCCATCCTCTCGCTTCTCGTGTCCCTCCAGGAAAGCCGGGCAATCAGGCGACATAACCGCGAGTCGATCCGCCCGCTGCTTCGACTCAAGGTCAGCAGGAAGCAAGGCGGCCGGACTGGAGTCGTGCTGGTCAATTGCGGTTTGGGGTCCGCGATCATCAGCAGGAGCGTGGTCACTCTCGACGGAGACGCGATAGGTGAGTGGAACGAGGCGGTGGTCAACGGATTTCGCGAAGGACTCGACCCCGTGCCGGGTGCCTCTACTTTCACAACGGGCTACGCACTTCCGGCGGGGGACGAGCGCTATCTGCTCGAACTGAACGACTTTGACGTGAGTCTCCACGGTGATTTCTGGAACCTCATTCGTCGTCGCCTGGGGCTGGAGATCTTCTACGAATCGCTTTACGGCGGTGAAGAATTCTCCGTGGCGCTTCCGGTACCCCCTGTACGTCTACCGGACGGGTCCCAGGTCTATCCGTCGAGCTAGCGTCGAGGCGACTGAGCGGGACGCTGCCGAGCTGCTTGCGGAAGCTCATGTTGAGCAAGACCTTGCTCAGTGAGCCCATTCCAACCTGACTGTGCAGGTCACGGGTTCGTCGCGGGCGACGGATGTGGGCGGTGAATGAGTGAAGCTCCTGCTAGATGAGGTTGTCGACCAAGATCAACCTTGTCCGCACAGGA
>NZ_SMJW01000137.1 GCF_004348335.1 Actinomadura bangladeshensis
CCCCCTGGGCCCCGGCCGCGCCCTTCTTCCCGTCGTCCATCAGCGGCATGAGGAGCACGATGACGGCTGCGGCGACGAGCAGCAGGGTGCCGGCGTAGCCGGCGATCCGGCCCCACAGCCGGGCCCGCCGGGCCCGTCGGCCCCGCCGCGCGGGCCTCCTCGACTTCATTCCGCTGACTCCCCGTCGTGGCACGTGATCGATGAGGCTACCAACTCCGCGCGGCGGGCACTCCTCGCTCCGACCCGGCCGCTCAGACCCGGCCGCTCAGATCTGGACGCGCGCCTCGACGGCCTTGACGATCTCCTCGACCGCCTCGTCGATCGGGACGGCGTTCTTCTGCTCGCCGCTGCGGTACCGGAACGACACGGCGTCCTTGGCCACGTCGTCGTCGCCCGCCAGCAGCATGTAGGGGATCTTCTGCTTCTGCGCGTTGCGGATCTTCTTCTGCATCCGGTCGGAGGAGGTGTCGACCTCGGCGCGGATCCCGCGCTCGCGCAGCCTCGCCGCGACCTTCTCCAGGTGCGGGACGTGCGCGTCGCCGATCGGGATGCCGACCGCCTGCACCGGCGACAGCCACGGCGGCATCGCGCCCGCGTAGTGCTCGACCAGCACGCCGAGGAAGCGCTCGACCGACCCGAACAGCGCCCGGTGGATCATCGCCGGGGTCTGCCGGGTGCCGTCGGCGGCCTGGTACTCCAGCCCGAACCGCTTCGGCTGGTTGAAGTCGAGCTGGATGGTGGACAGCTGCCAGGTCCGGCCGATCGCGTCCTTGGCCTGGACGGAGATCTTCGGGCCGTAGAACGCGGCGCCGCCCGGGTCGTCCACGAGCTCGAGCCCGGACTCCTGCGCCGCCTGGCGCAGCGCCTCGGTGGCCTCCGCCCAGTCGGCCTCGTCGCCGATGAACTTGTCGGAGTCGTCGCGGGTGGACAGCTCCAGGTAGAACTCGGAGAGGCCGAAGTCGCGCAGGACGCTGAGCACGAAGCTCAGCAGCGACTTGATCTCCTCGCCCATCTGCTCCTTGGTGGTGTAGATGTGCGAGTCGTCCTGGGTCATGCCGCGCACGCGGGTGAGCCCGTGCACCACGCCCGACTTCTCGTACCGGTACACCGAGCCGAACTCGCAGAGCCGCAGCGGCAGCTCCCGGTAGGACCGCCCGCGCGCCCGGAAGATGAGGTTGTGCATCGGGCAGTTCATCGGCTTGACGCGGTACTCGACCTCGTCGACCTCGAAGGGCGGGAACATGTCCTCGCCGTAGTACGGCAGGTGCCCGGAGATCTCGAACAGCGACGACTTGGTGATGTGCGGGGTGTTGACGAACTCGTAGCCGGCCTCCTGCTGCCGGCGGCGCATGTAGTCCTCCATCTCCTTGCGGATGATGCCGCCCTTGGGGTGGAAGACCGGCAGGCCGCTGCCGAGCTCGGGCGGGAAGGAGAACAGGTCGAGCTCGGCGCCGAGCCGGCGGTGGTCGCGCTTCTCGGCCTCCGCCAGGAACTTCAGGTACTCGTCCTGCTTGTCGCGGGACTCCCACGCGGTGCCGTAGATCCGCTGGAGCTGCGGGTTCTTCTCGCTGCCCCGCCAGTACGCGCCGCCGGAGCGCATCAGCTTGAACGCGGGGATCACGCGGGTGGACGGCAGGTGCGGGCCGCGGCACAGGTCCTTCCAGCGCAGCTCGCCCGACTTGGCGTCGAGGTTGTCGTAGATGGTCAGCTCGGCGCCGCCCACCTCGACGTTCGCGCCGTCGGCGGCGTCCTCGACGGGGCCGGAGCCCTTCAGCCCGATCAGCTCCAGCTTGTAGGGTTCGGCGGCCAGCTCGGCGCGCGCGTCGTCGTCGGAGACGGGGCGCCGGGAGAACCGCTGGCCCTGCTTGACGATCTCGCGCATCCGCTTTTCGATGCGCTTCAGGTCGTCGGGGGTGAACGGCTCGGCGACGTCGAAGTCGTAGTAGAAGCCGTTCTCGACCGGCGGGCCGATGCCCAGCCTGGCCTCGGGGAACAGCTCCTGGACGGCCTGCGCCATCACGTGCGCGGCGGAGTGCCGCATGATCGCGCGGCCGTCGTCGGACCCGATCTCGACGGGCTCGACGGCATCGCCGTCGTGCAGCTCGCCGGCGAGGTCGCGCAGCTCGCCGTTGACGCGCGCGGCGATCACGGTGCGGCCGTCGGCGTCCAGGGCCTCACCCGCGGTGGTGCCCGCCGGTACCGCCCGCTCGCCGCCGTCGAGTCTGATGCGCAGTTCGGGCACGGTGGACACGGGTACTCCTCGCGATGGTGGTCTGGGATCAGCGGTTTCCGATGCTATCGACTCGGGCTCTCCCCCGGACGCGTCCGGCTCCATCGTGGTGCTCCTCTCCTCGTGGAGGGCCCCCGGGATCGGTCGGAGCGGTCCCCGAAAAGTGGAAGGGCCCCGGGGATCGCTCCCGGGGCCCTTCCGCGTGCAATGTCAGGACATGCCGCCGTCGCGCCGGGAATGACCCGGCGTCGTCGTCTCTGCGGACACGTACGGCATGCCTTCACTGTAGCCGACGGAGCACGGCGGCACACGCAGTGGAGCGCGGCCGGCGGTCACGCGCGCGCTCTCGGCCCGGCGAGCTTGTCCATGTCCTCCAGCTCGCGCCCCTTCGTCTCGGGGACGGCGCGCATCACGAACAGGAACGCCAGGACGGAGAACAGCGTGTACAGGCCGTAGGCGAGGCCGAGCGAGAAGCCGGAGATGCCGGGGAACGTCGTGGTGACCACCCAGTTGGCGATCCACTGCGCGGCGGCGGCGACCGCGAGGGCGGACGCGCGGATGAAGTTGTTGAACATCTCGCCCAGCATCACCCAGACGACCGGACCCCAGGTCGCGGCGAACGAGGCGACGAAGACGTTGGCGGCGACGAGCGCGATCGGCCCGGCGACGGTTCCGAGGTGCGGCTCGCCGTCCACGATGGGCGCGGTGGCGAAGCAGACGGTCAGGGTGCCGAGGGAGACCGCCATGCCGGCGGCGCCGGCGAGCAGCAGCGGGCGGCGCCCGATCCGGTCCACGAGGGCGATGGCGACCAGCGTGAACGCCACGTTCACCACCGAGTTGATCACCGAGGTGAGCATCGCGTCGTTCTCGGAGAACCCGACCGCCTGCCACAGCGAGGACGAGTAGTAGAAGATCACGTTGATGCCGACGAACTGCTGGAAGACCGACAGCAGGATGCCCGCCCAGACGATCGGCAGCAGGCCGAGCCGGTTCCCGCGCAGGTCGCCGAGGCGGACCGGCCGGTCCTCGGCGATCGACCGGACGATCTCCCCGATCTTGGCGTCCACGTCGCCGCGGCCCATGACCCGCCGCAGCACCCGCCGGGCCTCGGCCGTCCTGCGCTTCTTGACCAGGTAGCGGGGCGACTCGGGGATCGTCAGGGCGATCACCCCGTACAGGAGCGCGGGCACGGCGGCGCTGGCGAACATCCAGCGCCAGGCGTCCCCGCCCCAGGGGAACGTCCCGGACGCGCCGCCCTCGGACACCCGGGCGATGACGTAGTCGACGACGAGCGCGGCGAAGATGCCGAGGACGATCGCCATCTGCTGCAGGGAGCCGAGCCGGCCGCGCAGGTTCGCGGGCGCGATCTCGGCGATGTAGGCGGGCGCGATCACGGACGCGGCGCCGATGGCGAGGCCGCCGACCAGCCGCCAGGCGGTCAGGTCGACGGCGTTGAAGGCCAGTGCCGAGCCGGCCGAGCTGATCACGAACAGCACCGAGGCGATGAGCATCACCCGCACCCGGCCGATCCGGTCCCCGATCGGCCCGGCGAACCAGGCGCCGACGGCGCAGCCGAGCAGCGCGGACGACACGACGAAGCCGACGGCGAAGCCGCTCAGCCCGAACTGGTCCTTGAGCGCGTCGACGGTCCCGTTGATGACCGAGGAGTCGTAGCCGAACAGGAAGCCGCCGAGGGCGGCGGCTCCGGCCAGCAGCGCGGCGGTCGCCGCCGCGTGCGGGGCGCCGTCGCGCTCCGCGCCGTCCAGATCCCCGCCGTCCGGTGGTCGCGGCTGGCTGCCCGAGGTCGTCATGGGCCCTGATCTTCCCCGCGAGACGGACCTTATGCGGAGTTTTGAACGTCGCTCAGTCGCGGACGGCGACGCCGAGCACGTGCGGTGAGGCGGGGTTGCCGCGTCCGGCGGGGAAGTCGAACCGCCGCTCGGTCCGCACCGTGAAGCCCGACCCGGCGATCCAGTCGGGCGTGGGCCGGGACACGTGGCAGCCGGCGGCGAGGAACGGCCACACCACGTCGGCGTACCGCTGGAACCGCGCCTTACCGGGCTCGTCCCCCCGGACGTGCTCGTAGTAGCGCAGCTCGCCGCCCGGCCTGAGGACGCGCCTCAGCTCGGCCAGGGCGCGGATCGGGTCGCGCACCGAGCACAGCACGAGCGAGGCGACCGCCACGTCGAACGAGGCGTCGTCCACGTCGAGGTCCTCGGCGACGCCGGGGCGCACCGTGACCGGGACGGGCGCACGGCCGGCGTTGTGGTCGGCCTTGGCGCGCAGCCGCGGCTCGGGTTCGAGCGCGACGACCTCGGTGACCTCCGGCGGGTAGTGCGGGAAGTTGGCCCCGTATCCGGCGCCCACCTCCAGCACGCGGCCGGAGGCGCCGGCGAGCAGTTCGGCGCGGTGCGCGTCCCCGCCCGCCCTGGCGCAGGCGGCGTCCAGCCGCGGGTAGAGCCGGGCGAAGATCGGATGGCTCAGGTCGCTCATGCCCGCAGTCTCCGCCGCCGCCCCGCGCCGCCGCAAGATCGCCTCGCGGCCGCGCCGCCCGGCGGTGGTACCGGAGAGGCGGTGATACCGGAGAGGCGGGCCGCATCTCCCTCCCGGGGGTCAGGCCGCCGCGGCCCCGCGGGCTCTAGGCTCCAGGTCAAATGAACGATCCAGACCGCTCCGCGCCCACCGGCCGCACCCGGCTGATGGCCGGCGTCCGCTCCGCCCTGCTGCCCGGCGGGGACGGCCCGCCCGTGACCCTGCTGCCCGGCCGGCTGCTGCTGCGCGTCCCGATCCTGGTCCTGCTCGCCGCGCTGACGATCGGCTTCACCGCGGGCTCCATCGCCATCGCGATCGAGGTGTACCACGTGAACACCGGGCTGGCCTGGCCGCTCGGGGTGCTGCAGGCCGCGCCGCTGATCTTCGCGGCCCGGTGGCCGCTGGCCGCCTGGCGGGTCGCGGCGCTCGGCCTGCTGCTCACGGTGTTCGTCCGGCACGGCACCGGCTTCATGCCGTGGCCCGTCACCGCGATCCTGGCCCTCGTCGTCATCCTGTTCTTCACCGGCGTCGGCGCGGACCGGCAGACCACCGTGGGCGTCGGCGCGGTGACCGTGGCCGGGGTGCTGGTGCCCGCCGTGCTGTTCGGCATGCCGGGCTGGTTCGCGACGATCCTCGCGGGGATCGCCGCGGTCGCGCTGACGTTCGGCGACGCGGTCGGCGGGCGGCACTCCGCGGTGGAGGAGCTGCGCCGCCGCGAGGAGCAGCACCGGCAGGACCTGGCCCGGCAGGCGGTGCTGGAGGAGCGCGCCCGCATCGCCCGCGAGCTGCACGACGTGGTCGCGCACCACATGTCGGTGATCGCGATGCAGGCGGAGGCCGCCCCCTACAAGATCCCCGACCTGCCGGACGCCGCGCTGCAGACGTTCGGGGTGGTGCGGGACGCGGCTCGCGAGGCGCTCACCGAGACGCGCCGCGTCGTGGGGCTGCTGCGCGCGGACGGCGAGGGCGCCGAGCGCGCCCCGCAGCCCGGCCTGGAGCGGCTGGACGACCTGGTCGCCGCCGCCCGCCGCTCCGGGCTGGCGGTGTCGACCGCCGTGGTCGGCATGCCGCGCCCGCTGAACGCGGGGGTGGACCTGTCGGCGTACCGGATCGTGCAGGAGTCGCTGAGCAACGCGGCCCGGTACGCGCCGGGCTCCCGCGTCCACGTCGAGGTGAGGTACGGGCCCGAGGCGCTGGCGGTGTCGGTCACCGACGACGGCGCCCGCAGCACGCCGGAGGAGTCGCAGGGCGGCGGCCACGGCCTGGTCGGGATGCGCGAGCGCGTCACCATGCTGGGCGGCGCCCTCGACGCCGGTCCGCGAGGCGAGTCCGGCTGGTCGGTCACCGCCGAGTTGCCCTACGGGGACGCGGACTGATCTTCGCCGCCGTAGGGTTGGCGGCGTGACGATTCGGGTGCTGATCGCCGACGACCAGGTGATGATCCGCGACGGGCTCGCGGCGCTGCTGTCCTCCGATCCGGAGATCGAGGTGGTGGGGCAGGCGGGCAACGGCCGCGAGGCCGTGGAGATGGGCCGCCGGCTCGACCCGGACGTGATCGTGATGGACATCCGGATGCCGGAGATGGACGGCCTCGCCGCCACCGCCGAGCTGGTCGGCGAGCCCGGCCGGGACGCCGACCCGGCGGAGGCGCGGCCGAAGGTGCTCGTCCTCACCACCTTCGACCTGGACGAGTACGTCTACGAGGCGCTCGGCGCGGGCGCCAGCGGGTTCCTGCTGAAGGACGCCTCGGCGGCCGACCTGGTGAACGGGGTGCGGATCGTCGCGGCGGGCGACGCGCTGCTGGCCCCGTCCATCACCCGGCGGCTGATCGGCGACTTCGCGCGGCGGCGCCGGCACCAGCGGCCGAGCCCGCAGGCGACCGCGGGGCTGACGCCGCGCGAGCTGGACGTGCTGCGGCTCATGGCGCGCGGGCTGTCCAACGCCGAGATCGCCGCCGAGCTGGTGCTGGCCGAGCAGACGATCAAGACGCACGTCGGGCACGTCCTGACCAAGCTGGCGCTGCGCGACCGCACCCAAGCCGTCGTGTACGCCTACGAGAACGGCCTCGTCGGATGACCGGGGGGCCGCCTAGCGGGACGGGTCGAGCACGAGCTTGCCGGTGGTGCGGCGCGCCCGCATGTCCTCGTGCGCGCGGCGCGCCTCGGTCAGGCCGTACTCGCCGCCGCCGATGACGCGGAGCCGGCCGCCGGCGGCGAGGTCGAACAGCTCGCCCAGCGCGGTGCCCATGACGTCGCCGGGCAGCTGGAAGACGTGCGCCAGCCACATGCCGGAGATCGTCGTGGAGTGCGCCATCAGCGTGGCCGGACGGACGGGCGAGGGCTCCTTGCGCGACGCCATGCCGTAGAAGGCGAGGCGCCCGAACGGGGCGAGGGCGCGCAGGCTCTGGTCGGTGACCGTGCCGCCGGTCATCTCCAGGACGGTGTCGACGCGCCGGCCGCCGTTGGCGTCGATCAGCGCGTCCTTCAGGTCGGGCTCGTTCGCGTCGATCGCGACGTCGGCGCCGAGGTCGAGGGCGAGGTCGCGCTTCTGCTTGGAGGAGGCGGTCGCGATGACCCGCCCGGCGCCCCACGCCTTGGCGAGCTGGACGGCGAGCGTGCCGACCCCGCCGGCGGCGGCGTGCACGACGACGGACTCGCCGGGCGCGAGGTGGACGCTGCGGCGCAGCAGCACCCACGCGGACGCGCCCTGGACGATCATGCCGAGCGCGGTGACGTCGTCGATCGCGTCGGGGACGTCCCAGGCCAGCGCCTCGGGCGCGACGGCCTTCTCGGCGTAGCCGCCGGTGCCGACGAGCGCGACGACGCGGCGGCCGTCGCCGGCGGTCCCGACGACCTCGCCGCCCGGCACCATCGGCAGCGTGGACGCCGACAGGTAGCTGTTCTCGGCCTGGTGGGTGTCGGCGTAGTTGACCCCGGCCCGCGAGACGTCCACGAGCAGGTGCCCGGGGCCGGCGGACGGCTCGGGCAGCTCGGTGACGGTCAGGACCTCGGGCCCGCCGAACTCGGTGATCTGGATCGCGCGCATGTCTCTCCTGTCGGTCTCGGCGGACGGCTCAGCGGGGGCCCGGGACGCCGCGGAACTTGAACGGCCCGGACGGGCGGCCCGGCACCACGTACCACGCCTCGCCCGCGCCGTCGGCCTCCAGGATGCCCATGAACGCCTCGACGACGTCGGACACGTCCAGGATCGGGAAGCCGGTCTCCTGGAGATGCCCCTTCAGCGGGGTGAGGATGTCGGTGTCGGCGAACGAGGGGCACAGGGCGTTCACCCGGATGCCCTCCTCGGCGTACGTGGGACCGAGCGCGCGGACGAGCCCGACGACGGCGGCCTTGTTGGCGCCGTACACGGGGTCGAACGGCGTCGCGGTGAGCGCCGCCATGCTGGCGGTGCAGACGATGTCGCCGCCGCCGCGGGCGCGCAGCGCGGGCAGCGCGGCGTGCGCGCCGAACACGACGCCGTCGAGGTTGATGCCCATGGCCCGCCGGTAGGCGGCGAGGTCGAAGTCGTCGCCGACTCCCCCGCCGCCGGCGACGCCCGCGTTGAGGAACGCGACGTCCAGGCCGCCGAAGCGCTCGACGGCGGTCGCGACGGCGGCCTCGCTGTCGGCGGGCTCGCGCACGTCGCAGCGGACGAACGCGCCGTCCAGTTCCTTCGCGAGCGCGTCCCCGGCCTCGGCGTCGACGTCGGCGAGGACGACCCGGGCGCCCTCGCGGGCCAGCCGGCGCGCCACCGCGGCCCCGATGCCGTTGGATCCGCCCGTGATCAGCGCGACCTTGCCCGTGCCGTCGAAGCCCGTGCCGTCGAAGGCTGCCATGGGGACTCCCTCCCGAAGTAACTGACTCGTCAGTTACTCTAGCGGAATGGACTTCGGTTTGAGCGAGCGGGGCGGGGAGTACTTCGGCCGCCTCCAGGAATTCATGGACTCCCACGTCTACCCGGCGGAGCCGGTCTACGCGGCCCAGCGGGCCGAGCTGGCCGCGGCGGGGCGCGAGCACCACGTCCCGCAGGTCGTCGAGGACCTCAAGGTCGAGGCGCGCAAGCGCGGCCTGTGGAACCTGTTCCTGCCCGACAGCGAGGACCCGGCGCACGGCCTGTCGGTCACCGACTACGCGTCCCTGGCCGAGCTGACGGGGCGCTCCCCCAACCTCGCGCCCGAGGCGACCAACTGCGCGGCGCCCGACACCGGCAACATGGAGGTCCTGCACCTGTTCGGCACGCCCGAGCAGAAGGAGACGTGGCTGCGGCCGCTGCTGGACGGCGAGATCCGCAGCGCGTTCGCGATGACGGAGCCGGACGTCGCGAGCTCCGACGCCACCAACATCTCCACCCGCATCGAGCGGGACGGCGACCACTACGTCATCAACGGACGCAAGTGGTGGACGAGCGGCGCCGCCGACCCCCGCTGCAAGATCATGATCCTGATGGGCAAGACCGACCCGGAGGGCCACCCGTACCGGCAGCAGTCGATGGTGCTGGTGCCGTTCGACACGCCCGGCGTGGAGGTCGTCCGGGCGCTGCCCGTGTTCGGCTACCAGGACCAGCACGGCCACTGCGAGATCACCTTCACCGACGTGCGCGTCCCGGTGGAGAACCTCGTCGGCGAGGAGGGCGGCGGCTTCGCGATCGCGCAGGCCCGGCTCGGCCCCGGCCGCATCCACCACTGCATGCGCGCGATCGGGATGGCCGAGCGGGCGCTGGAGCTGATGTGCGAGCGCGCGGTGTCGCGCGTCGCGTTCGGCGGCCCGCTCGCCAAGCAGGGCGTGGTGCGCGAGCAGATCGCCGAGTCGCGGATGGCGATCGAGCAGGCCCGGCTGCTCACGCTCAAGACGGCCTGGCTGATCGACAAGCACGGCGTGCAGGCGGCCCGGTCCGAGGTCGCGGCGATCAAGGTGATCGCGCCGCGGGTCGCGCTGGAGGTCGTGGACCGGGCGATCCAGGTGCACGGCGGCGCCGGCGTCAGCGACGACACCCCGCTCGCCGCGATGTGGGCGGGGCTGCGCACGCTGCGCCTCGCCGACGGCCCGGACGAGGTGCACGTGCGCTCCGTGGCCCGCGCCGAGCTGGGCAAGTACCTCGGCACATGACGAGTGACACGGGGGAGACGGGCGTACGGCGGCGGATGCCGTACGCCCGGCGGCGCGAGCAGCTGCTGCAGGTCGCGCTCGAGGAGTTCGGCCGCCGCGGCTACCACCTGGCCCAGATGGAGCACGTGGCGGCGGCGGCCCAGGTCTCCAAGGCGCTGCTCTACCAGCACTTCGCGTCCAAGGAGGAGCTGTTCGCCGAGGTGACCGAGGCGATCGTCGCCGAGCTCACCGGCCGGCTGAACGAGGCCGTGCACGCCGCGCACGGATCGGCGGACGGCATCCGGGCGATGATCCGGGTGCTGTTCGACTACGCCACCGAGGAGCCCGACGCGTGGGCGCTGGTCGTCCGGCACCTGGACAAGCCGGAGGTGGGGCTGGAACTGCGTGAGCTGCGCGACCGGCTCGGCACCGCGTTCGCCGACCTGCTGCTGCGCCGCCGCCGCGCGGACCCGGCGCTGTCGCCGGCCGCGCTGGAGGTCAATGAGCGCCGCGCCCGGCTGCTCGTGCCGCTGATGTACGGGTCGATGCTGTCGATGGTGTCGTGGTGGCTGGAGCATCCCGACACGTCACGCGAGCGCGCCGAGCAGATGGCCGTGGAGTTCATCTGGCTCGGCCTCGACCGGCTCCGCGCGGGCGAGCGCCTGCCCAAGGCGCAGCCGTAGCCTGGCCTGACTGAACACCGCGTCAACCGAACACCGCGTCAACCGAACACGGCATCAACCGAACACGGCGTCGCGGGCGAGGTCGAGGGCGGTCAGCACCGCGCCGCGCAGCACGGCGTCGCCCTCGACGCGGCTCGCCCGCACGTCGGTGGGGGCCGGGCCGAGCGCGGCGAGCCGGTCGGCGACCAGCCCGGCGAGCCGGTCGCCGCCCGACCGGCCGAGCTCGCCGCCGAGCACGACGAGGCCGGGGTCGAGGACGGCGACGAGCGCGAACGCGGCCTCGGCGATCCACCCGGCCACCCGCTCGTCGGCGAGGCCGGCCACGGCGGCCCGGTCCAGCAGGTGGCAGAAGTCGGTGCCGCCGAACTTCAGCAGCCCCACCTCGCCGGCGCCGCCGGACGCGCCGCGCCGCAGCCGGCCGTCCAGCACGACGGCGCCGCCGATGCCGTCGTCCAGCCACAGCAGGGCGAAGTCGGCGCGGCCCGCGGCGGCGCCCTCGCGGTGCTCGGCGATCGCGCCGAGGTTGACCTCGTTCTCCAGCCGGACGGGCGCGCCGAGGCGGCCCTGGAGCGCCGCGCCGAGGTCGGGTCGCCCGCCGGGGACGCCGCTGTCGGTCACCAGTCCGGTGCGCGGGTCGACGGGGCCGGGGGTGCCGAGCACGACGGTGTGCAGGACGCGTCCGCCGGCCGCCTCCGCGACCGCTCCGGCGATGAGCGCGGCCAGGTCGGGGGCCGGCGGCAGGGTGCGGGTCACGGCCCCGGTCTCGTTGCCGGCGATGTCGGCGACGGCGACGTGGACGGCGTCGCGGCGCAGGTCCACTCCGGCGATGTGGGCGCGGTCGGCGACGAGGCCGTAGAGGCGGGCGTTGGGGCCCCGCCGGTCCGCGCCGGTCTCCCCCGCCACCTCGACCAGCCCGGCCGCCCGGAGCCGCTCGATCAGGTCGGACACGGTCGGCCGGGACAGCCCGGTCAGCGTCCGCAGCTGCGGGGCGGTAAGCGGGCCGCGGTCGAGCAGCAGGTCGAGGGCCAGCCGGTCGTTGATCGCGCGGGCCATGGTGGGGTCGGCGGTCTTCACGGGCCACATGGTAATCAGGAAGCCTGCCTGTTCACTTTTCATCAGGGAGCCTTCCTGTTAGTTTCTCCGTCCATGACCTCTCCCCATCGGGCCATCGCCGCGGTCTTCGCCGTCCACGGGGCCGTGGCGGGCACGCTCGCCACCCGGCTGCCGTGGATCCAGGACCGCCTCGACCTCTCCCCCACCGTGCTCGGGCTGGCCCTGCTGTGCCCGTCCGTCGGCGCGTTCACCGCCATGCCCACCGCGAGCCGGGTGGCGCACCGGATCGGCGAGCGCCGGACCGTCCGGCTGCTGATCGCGGCCTGGTGCGCGGCGCTCGCCCTTCCCGCGCTCGCGCCCGCGCCCGGCTGGCTGTTCGCGGCGATGCTCCTGTTCGGCGCGACCGCCGGGATGTCGGACGTCGTCATGAACGCGCACGGCGTCGCGGTGGAGCGGGCCGTGGGCCGCCCGGTCATGTCGGGGCTGCACGGCCTGTGGTGCGTCGGCAGCCTCGCCGCCGGCGGCGCCGGCATCGCCGCCGCGCACGCCCGGATCGACGCCCGGCTGCACCTCGGGCTGGTCGCGGTCGTCCTGCTGGCGGCGGGCCTGCTCGCCGGACGGTGGCTGCTCGCCGACCGGCCCGCCGAGGGCGTCCCCGCGCCGCGCCGGTTCGCGCTGCCGACGCGGGCCGTCGCGGCGATCGGCGCGGTCGGGTTCTGCGGGACGTTCGCCGAGGGCGCGAGCACCGACTGGTCCGCCGTCTACCTCACCGAGGTGACGCACGCGGGCCCCGGCCTCGCCGCCGCCGCGTTCACCCTCTTCATGTCGTGCATGGCCGTCACCCGGCTGGCCGGCGACCGGATCGTGCGGCGGTTCGGCCCGGCGGCGGTCACCCGGTGCGGCGGCTCGGTCGCGGTGGCCGGCGGGATCCTGGTGGTGGCGGCCCGCGCGCCGTGGGCCGCGATCGCCGGGTTCGCGCTGGTCGGCATCGGCATCGCCACCGTCGTCCCGCTGGTGTTCGCGGCGGCGGCCGGCGTCGGCGCCACCCCCGGCGAGGGCGTGGCGGGCGTCGCGACGATCACCTACCTGTCCGGGCTGACCGCGCCGGCGGTGACCGGCTGGACGGCGGGCGCACTGTCCTACCGGGCCGCGTTCGCGATGATCACCTGCGTGGTCGCCGTGATGACGCTGTCGGCCGGCGCGCTGCGCCCGCGCGCCGCCGGCCGGGGCGCGCCCGCGCCGGAGCCGGCGGCGAAGGCGCTGCGCTGACGCCCGGCCGCCCGGGGCATGCGAAAGGCCGGGGACGGCGAGCGTCCCCGGCCTCTCAGCGGTCTAGATCAAGGGCAGTGCCTCAGAGCGGGTAGACGCCCTCGGCCTGCGGGCCCTTCTGGCCCTGGGTGATCTCGAACCCGACGCGCTGGTTCTCGTCCAGGCTGCGGTAGCCGTTGGTCGTGATCGCCGAGTAGTGGACGAACACGTCCGGGCCGCCGCCGTCGGGCGCGATGAACCCGAAGCCCTTTTCGGCGTTGAACCACTTCACGGTGCCTTCGGCCATGGTGTTCCCCTTCCGGGTAGAACTCACCGGGCCGCCGGGCGGCGGACCGGGCTGCAGCGGACTCATCTCACGTCCGCC
This sequence comes from Actinomadura bangladeshensis, assembly GCF_004348335.1. GTDB lineage: Bacteria > Actinomycetota > Actinomycetes > Streptosporangiales > Streptosporangiaceae > Spirillospora > Spirillospora bangladeshensis. The sequence continues at coordinate 13,216 of NZ_SMJW01000137.1, forward strand.
GGTCGCCCGGAGAAAACGCTTCGAGACTGCCTGGCGTCCGGCCGGCCGGGCCGGGCGCCATCGTGCAACGCACCCGAACCTACCCGATCCCGGGCCGCCTCATGCACCGACACACCTAAACAAGATCCGCCAAAGCCTCCGCCGCGCGGTGGCAGTCGTGGAACGTGCAGTACAGCGGCGCGGGCGCGAGCCGGACGACATCCGGCTCGCGCGCGTCGGCGACCACGCCATGGTCCTCGGCGAGCCGCCGGACGAGCCCGCCGGCGTCCGCGACCCGCAACGACAGCTGGGTGCCGCGCGCCGCCGGGTCCACCGGGGTGATGATCTCCACACCGCCGACCGGGGCGAGCCGGGACGCCAGGTAGCCGGTGAGCCGCTCGCTCTTGGCGCGCAGCGCGTCCATCCCGACCCGGTCGAAGATCTCCAGGGAGGCGAGGACGGGCGCGAGTGCCATGATCGGCGGGTTGGACAGCTGCCAGGCGTCGGCGGACGCGGGCGGCGCGATGTCGGGGTCCATCCGGAACCGGACGGCGGGCTCGGTCCCCCACCAGCCCGACAGCTTCGGCACGGACGCGTCCCGGACGTGCCGCTCGTGCACGAAGCAGCCCGCGACCGCGCCCGGACCGGAGTTCAGGTACTTGTAGGTGCACCAGGCGGCGAAGTCGACGTCCCAGTCGTGCAGGCGGAGCGGGACGTTCCCGGCCGCGTGCGCGAGGTCCCAGCCGACGACGGCGCCGGCGGCGCGGCCCGCCTTGGTGATCGCGGGCATGTCCATGAGCTGGCCGGTCAGGTAGTTGACGCCGCCGAGCAGGACGAGCGCGACCGTGCCGCCCTCGCGTTCGAGAAGGCCGATGACGTCCTCGGTGCGGAGGTTGTCCTCGCCGGGGCGGGGCTTCAGCCGCACGACGGTCGCGGCGGGGTCGAGCCCGTGGTGGACGGCCTGGCTGGCGACCGCGTAGGAGTCCGACGGGAACGCCGTGTCCTCGATCACGATGCGGGTGCGGTCCCCGGCCGGCCGGTAGAAGCTCGCCATCATCAGGTGCAGGTTGACGGTCAGCGAGTTCATCGCGACGACCTCGCGGGGCAGCGCGCCGACGAGCCGGGCCGCGGGCTCGCGCAGCAGCGCGTGGTAGTCGACCCACGGGCGGCGCGCCTGCGTGTGCCCCTCGACGGCGAGGCGCGCCCAGTCGTCCAGCTCCTCGCGGAGCCGGCCCGCGACGGCGCGCGGCTGGAGGCCGAGGGAGTTGCCGGCGAAGTAGGCGGCCTCCGCGTAGGCCCCGCCGGGTGCGGGCGGGACGAGGAACTCGCCGCGCAGCGTGGGCAGCGGGTCGCTCCCGTCGAGCCGCCGCGCCTCCTCTTCCCTTTGGGCCGCACTGCTCACTGGGTCATTCCTTCGGTGGTCACGAGTTCCGGCGCGGGGGCGAAGAACGCCTCCGCGTTGCCGCCGAGCAGCAGGGCGCGGTCGGCGTCGTCCAGCCCGGGGCACGCCCGGATCGTCGCACCCGGCTCCATCTCGCCGAGCGGGAACGGGTAGTCGGTGCCGAGCATGACCCGCTCGGTGCCCATGACGTCCACGAGGAGGCGGAGGGCGCGCGGGTCGAACACGGCCGAGTCGACGTGGAACCGGTCGGTGTACTCCGACGGCGGGCGCGGCGAGTCGGCGCGCACGATGTCGCGGCGGTGCCAGGCGTTGTCGGCCCGTCCGAGCAGGAACGCGAAGGAGCCGCCGCCGTGGCAGAAGCACAGCCGCAGCGACGCCGGGATGCGCTCGAACGCGCCCGACAGCATCAGGCCGAGGATGCTCAGCTGCGTCTCGGCGGGCATCCCCGACAGCCACGGCAGCATGTGGCCGCGCATCCGGTCGGCGCCGAGCATGTCCCACGGGTGCGCCAGCACGGGCAGGCCCAGCGTGGCGCAGTGCGCGAGGAACGCGGTGATGCCGTCGTCGTGGAGGTTGCGGTCGCCGACGTGGTTGCCGATGTGGACGCCGCGGTGCCCGGCGGCCTGCGCCCGCGTCGCGACCTGGCAGGCGAGGCCGGGGTCCTGCAGCGGGACCTGGCAGAGCGGCAGCAGCCGGTCGGGCGCCTGCCCGCAGAAGTCGAGGATGCGCTCGTTGACGAGGTCGCACCAGTCGGCGGCGCGGGACGGCTCGGCGGCGTACCCGAACATCAGCGGGGTGGACGAGACGGCCTGGACGTCCACGCCCGCCGCGTCCATGTCGGCGACGCGGCGCGCCGGGTCCCAGAGCGCCTCGCCGACCGGCCGGTACTCCTCGTCGCCGCACATCATCATGCCGGTGCCGCCGCCGTCGACGCGCAGCCACGGCTGCGCGTCGTCGGTGAGCATGCGGCCCTCGTCACGGCTGAGCCGCGGGAAGACGTGGGCGTGGACGTCGAAGACGGTCATGTCAGATCCGGGGCGCCGTGGTCGGGGTCATGGTCTGCGGCCATGTCCTGCCCGGGTGGACGGCCCCGCAGTTCGGGCATGTGCGGTCACTGCCGTAGAAGCCCTCGAAGGCGGGCGGCAGGTCGTCCACGATCGAGCGGACCTGGAGTTCGGCGCGGTGGACGAGGTGGTGGCACTTGGTGCAGTACCACTCGAACGCCTCCGTCAGCCCCTCCGGCCGCGGGATCTCCACAACGAGGCCGATCGACCCGGCCTCGGGCCGCTGCGGCGAGTGCCGGACGTGCGGCGGCAGCAGGAAGACGTCGCCCTCGTTGATCTGCACGTCCACCGGCGGGCGGCCCTCCTCCTCCATGACGCGCAGGACCATGTTGCCCTTGAGCTGGTAGAAGAACTCCTCGGTGGGGTCGTCGTGGAAGTCGGTGCGCTGGTTCGGGCCGCCGACGACCATGATGATCAGCCCGGCGTCGTCGAACACCTGGACGTTGCCGACCGGCGGCTTCAGCAGGTCGCGGTGCTCGTCGATCCAGGCCTGGAAGTTGAACGGCCGTCCGTGCGACAGCTGCGGGAGTGTCATGCTCCGGTCTCCTTGCCGTTGCTGGGGATGTGGGCGACGCACGAGATCTCGATGAGCAGGTGCGGGTGCGGGAGCTGGTGGACGGCGACGGTCGTGCGGGCCGGGCCGGTCTCGTCGAAGTACTCGCCGTAGACCTCGTTGTAGCCGCCGAAGTCGTTCATGCTCACCAGGTAGGTCGTGACGTTGACGACGTCGGAGAGGTCGCCGCCGGCGGCACCGAGGAGGTCGCGGACGTTCTCGATGACGGCGCGGGTCTGCGCGCGGATGTCGAGGTCGGTGACGCCCATCGGGTCGGCGGTCGCCCCGACGAACGTCCCGTCGGGGCGGCGGGAGCTCGTCCCGGACACGAACACGAAGTCGCCGGCCCGCTTCACGTGCGGGAACCGTCCGCGCGGCTTGGCCTTGCCGTCCACGAGGAACGCGTCGCCCATCACGTCGTCACCTCCACACTGCCGAGGCCGGCTCCGGTTGCGCGGACGTGCGCGTCCTTCGGCAGCGGAACGGCGGCGGTCGCGGCCCCGGCGAGGACGATCCAGCCGGGTTCGAGCTTCATCCCGGCGCCGAGCGCGAGCCGCGCCGCGGCCCGCAGCGACCGCGCCGGGTCGCCGAGGATCGCGGCGGACGAGCCCGCCTGCACGGGGCGTCCGTCGATCTCCAGCAGCAGCCCGGCGTTCGACAGGTCGCGCGGCGCGTGCCAGGCCCCGTAGCCGAACCGCGCCGCGGACGCGTTGTCGGCGATCACGTCGGGGAGGGTGAACTTGAAGTCCCGGTAGCGGGAGTCGAGCACCTCGAACCCGACCGCGACTCCGGCGACGGCCGATTCGACCTCGGCGGGCGACCGGACCTCCCGTCCGATCAGGTAGGCGATCTCCGGCTCGACGCGCGGGTGGATGAGGCGGGAGACGTCCACGGACGACTCGGCGAGCATCCGGTCGGTGAGCAGGCCCCAGATGACGTCGTCGACGCCCATCTGCACCATCTTGGCGCGGCTGGTGAACCCCATCTTCACGCCGACGACCCGCTCGCCGCGGCGCCGGCGGCGCTCGATCCCGGCCCGCTGCACCGCGTAGGCGGCGGGCACGTCGAACGGCGCCTTCTCGGTCAGCTTCGGAACCGCCCGGACGTCGCGGACGGCCTCGTCCAGCGTCGCCGCCAGCGCGTGCACGTCCACCATCAGCCCTCCTCCTTGTCCGGATCGACGCGGCCGAAGGCGACGCGGACGTCGCCGAGCCCGTCGATGCGGGCCTCGAACACCTCGCCGGGCGCGGCCGGGACGACCGGCCCGAGCGCGCCGGTCAGCACGGTGTCGCCCGCGCGCAGCGGGCGGCCGACGCGGACGAGCGTGTCGGCGAGCCACAGCGCCGCGTTCAGCGGGTGGCCGAGGCAGGCGGCGCCGTTGCCGGTGGAGACCTGCTCGCCGCGCCGCTCCATGACCATGCCGCAGAGGCGCAGGTCGACGTCCTTGAGCGGGACGGGGCGGTTGCCCAGCGCGTACATGCCGGACGAGGCGTTGTCGGCGACGGTGTCGGCGAGCGTGATGTCCCAGTCGCGGACGCGGCTGCCGACCACCTCGATCGCGGGCAGCGCGAACGCGGTCGCGCGGATGACGTCGGCGACGGTGTGCCGCTCGTGGGTCAGGTCGTGCTCCAGGACGAGCGCGACCTCGGCCTCGGCGCGCGGCTGCAGGACGGCGCCGGCGGGGATCTCCTCGCCGTCCGGGACGGCCATGTCGGCGAACAGCATCCCGAAGTCGGGGCTGTCGACGCCGATCTGCCGCTGGACGGCCTTCGAGGTCAGGCCGATCTTCCGCCCGGCGAGGCGGCGGCCCTCGCCGAGCCAGCGCTCGGTGAGCCGGTCCTGGACGGCGTAGGCGTCGTCCGCCGTCGTGATCAGGTCGCGGACGGGCGCGCACGGCGTGCCGCTCGCGTAGGCGCCAAGGAGCCGTTCGGCGGCTTGGTCGATGGTGGTCGTCACGGGCTCGCTCTCAGATCTGGATGCAGACGTTGACGGGTTCGGAGAAGAAGTCCAAGGAGTACTCTCCCCCTTCCCTGCCGATCCCGGACGCCTTGACACCGCCGAACGGGGTGCGCAGGTCGCGCAGGTTCCAGCAGTTCACCCAGACGATGCCCGTCTCGATGCGCGGCGCCACCCGGTGGGCGCGCGACAGGTTCGTCGTCCAGATCGTGGACGCAAGGCCGTAGGGGCTGTCGTTGGCGAGGTCGACGGCCTCGTCCTCGGCGTCGAACGGGGCGACGTGGCAGACCGGCCCGAAGATCTCCTCCCTGACCGTGCGGGCGGTCTCGGGGAGCCCGGTGAGGACGGTGGGCTCGACGTAGAAGCCGCCGTCCCGCGCGTCGCCGAAGGTCGGCGCGCCGCCGCCGGCGACGACCGTGGCGCCCTCTTCTTTGGCGAGCCGGTAGTAGGAGAGCACCTTGTCGCGGTGCTCGGCCGAGATCATCGGCCCGTAGCCGTCGAGTTCCTTCGCCCGTGCGGCCAGCCTCTCGACGAACTCGTCGAAGACGGGACGCTCGACGTAGACGCGCTCGGTGCAGAGGCAGATCTGCCCGGAGTGGGTGAACGAGGAGCGGACCGTGCCGTCCACGGCGGCGTCGAGGTCCGCGTCGGCGAAGACCAGCGCGGGGTTCTTGCCGCCCAGCTCGAACGACACCGGCGTCACGTGCGCGGCGGCGTTGCGCATGATCGCGGTGCCGGTGGCGGACTCGCCGGTGAACGCGATCGCGTCCACGCCCGGATGCCCGGTGAGGAACTCCCCGGCCGCGCCCGCACCGTGCCCGTGCACCAGGTTGAACACGCCGTCCGGCACCCCGGCCTCGTCGATGACCCGGGCCAGGAGGGTGGCGGTGGACGGCGTCTCCTCCGACGGCTTGACCACGACGGTGTTGCCGCACGCCAGCGCCGGGGCGATCTTCCAGGTCGACAGCAGCAGCGGGAGGTTCCACGGCGAGATGATCGCCACCACGCCGAGCGGTCGGCGCACGGTGTAGCTGAGCGCCTCGCCCGTCCCCGTGCTCCAGCCGGGGATCCGCGTCGTGTAGGCGCGTTCGGGGCGGCCGTACAGCAGGTCGGCGTAGGCGCGGAAGTTGCCGGCCGCGCGCGGCACGTCGACGGTCTCGGCGAACGCGCGGGGCCGGCCGGTGTCCGCGACCTCCGCCTCGACGAACTCCTCGAACCGGGCCTGGATGCCGTCCGCGATGCGCCGCATCGCGGCGGCCCGCTCCTCGGCACCGGCCGCGCCCCATGCGCCCTTCAGCGCTGCCTTCGCCGCCACGACGGCGTCGTCCACGGTCTCCCGCGTGGCCTCGGGGACGGTGCCCAGCTCGGCACCGTTCGCGGGGTCGATGAGGGGGAACGAGGCACCGTCCGAACGGAAGACGCCGCCGACGTAGTGCTCAGCCTTCATCCGTTCCTCCCGCGCAGCTCGACTCCCCGATCCTCTGCCCCGCGAGCTATGCCTGGCAAATACCAATCGACCAGTGAGCTATCACGATCCCGTGATAGTAAGGCGGCATGCGCGCGATCGACCTGCTCAACGGACGGCTGAAGCTCCGGCACCTGGTGCTCGTCGTCGCCATCGCCGACCACGGCAGCGTCCTGCGCGCCGCCGAGCACCTGCACCTGGCGCAGCCCGCCGTCACCCGCAGCCTGCGCGAGGTGGAGAACCTCCTCGGCGTCGACCTGTTCACCCGCGGCCCGCGCGGCGTGACACCGACCCTGTTCGGGGACGCGTTCATCGAGCACGCCCGCGCCGTCCTGGCCGAACTCCGCCGCGCCGGCGAACGCATCACCGGCCTGGCGGACGGGGAGGTCGGCACCGTCACCATCGGCACGCTCCTCGCCGGGTCGAACGTCCTGCTCCCCCGCGCGATCGCCGCGCTGAAGAAGGACCGGCCGGGCATCACCGTGATCGTCCAGGAGGCGACGTTCGACGCCCAGGTGCCGCGACTGCTGGACGGGGAGATCGACCTGATCCTCGGCCGCCTCAACCCGATCGACGACCTGCGCGGGCTCCGCCAGATCACCCTCTACGGCGAACCGGTCCTGCTGGTCGCCCGCCGCAACCACCCGGCCCGCGCCCTGCCGGACCTCGGCCTCGCCGATCTGCTGGCCTATCCGTGGGTGCTGCCTCTGGAGCAGACGGCGCTGCGCACCGAGTTGGAGCAGGTGTTCCGCGCGTCGGGCCTCACACTGCCCGACAACCTGGTCGAATGCACGTCGGTGCTGACCGTCCGGACCCTCGTCCGCGACACCGACATGATCGCAGCACTTCCAGAACTGGTCGCCCGCACGGACGCCGACATAGCGCCACTACCCATCCCGCTGGAGACCGTCCGCCGCCAGGTCGGCGTGACGCTGCCCGCACACCGAGCCCCAACGCCCTCGGCCCGCCTGATGCTCGACCACCTCCAGCACGAGGCGGCCGCGCTCACGGCTTGATCAGCCCTGCCAGCGCCTTGCCGACCGCCGACCCGGGATCGCCCAGATCGAGGACGACGTCGAAGTGGTCCCGGTCGGGCACGACCATCAGTTCGGCGCCGTCCCACATCGGCTGGAACATCCGCGACTGCGCCACGAACCCGTCGCCGTCGTTCTCCGCGACCACGAGAACCACCGGACACTTGTGCTCGGCCGGTTGCAAGGCGGGACTCAACGCCGCCGCCCGCTCCAGATCCAGCTTCACGTAGTCGTTCACATAGATACGCGTGACCGGCCGGATGTCGAACAGCCCGCTGATCGGCATCGCGGCCTTGACGACGTCCTCCGGAACCCCGAACTCGTCCTGCCACCCGCCGACCATCGTCATCGCGGCCAGATGCCCGCCCGCCGAACTGCCGCCGACCACAATGCGCTCAGGGTCGAGCCCGTACGCGCGCCCGTGCCGGTGAATCCACGCGATCGAAGCCCGCGCCTGCCGGACGATCTCCTCAAGCGTGGCCTTCGGCGCGAGCGTGTAGTCGGGCACGACGGTCGCGATGCCCTGCTCGTGAAGAGCTCGCGCCATGAACGACGACTCTTCCTTCGACAGCGCGAACCAGTAGCCGCCGTGGAAGAAGACGAACACGGGCCTCAACCCCTGCTCGTCCACCCCCCATACGTCCAGCCGCTCGCCGCTCACCTCGTCGAAGACGACCCCGCGATGCCCCGGCAGCCCGTCAATGGCTCGCGCGGACTCCTCCCGATACCGCGCGAGGTGCCGTTCAAGCAGGTCATCCCCCGCCTTCCGCCGCACGTTGTAGGCGACGTCCAGCTCCTCATCACTCAGCCCGCTGCCCAGCCACTCGTCCGCATCGCTCACATCCCCACCCCTGTCGCTTATACAC
>NZ_SMJW01000138.1 GCF_004348335.1 Actinomadura bangladeshensis
GTTCGGAGGGCTGCGGGGTGACCACATCTGGGTGTGGGGCAGGGCCGTCGGAGCCTGGGGGTCCGGCGGCCCTGGGTTGGGGGCATCTGTCAGGGCTTGTTGAAGGTGTTCTTGGCCCATAGGTAGGAGAGGGCCGCTATGCCTGCGCACCATGCTGTGGCGGTGGTGGCGCTGTTGCCGATCGGGGTGCCGAGGAGCAGGCCGCGGAGGGTCTCCATGATCGGGGTGAAGGGCTGGTACTCGGCGAACCAGCGCAGGGCGGTGGGCATCGAGTCGGTGGGGACGAAGCCGCTGCCGAGGAACGGCAGCAGGATCAGGGGCATCGGGGCGTTGCTCGCGGCCTCGGGGGTGGGCGACTTCAGGCCGAGGGCGACCGACAGCCAGGTGATGGCCACGGCGAACAGGGTCAGCAGGGCGGCGGTGGCCAGCCATTCGACGGCGGTGGCGTCGGGGCGGAAGCCGATCGCCAGGGCGATGCCGATGATGACGGCCATGCCGAGCAGTTGCTGGACGACGCTCGCGACGACGTGGCCGGTGAGGACGGAGGCCCGGGAGATCCGCATGGTGCGGAAGCGGGCGATGATGCCCTCGGTCATGTCGGTGGCGACCATGACGGCGGTTCCCGTCGCGGCGGTCGCGGCCGTCATGAGCAGGATGCCGGGGACGATGTAGTTGACGTAGGTGGCGCGGCCACCGCCGAGCCCGCTGCCGAGGGTCCCGCCGAAGACATAGACGAACAGGAGCAGCAGGACGGCCGGTGTGACGATCAGCTGCACCGTCATCGACGGGTAGCGGAGCATCCGCTTGAGCTGGCGCCGGACCATCGTGGACGAGTCGCGCGCGGCGAGGGTGAGGGTGCTCATCGGGTGGTCTCCTTCTGTCGGCCGGTGAGGGTGAGGAACACGTCGTCGAGGTCGGGGGTGTGGACGCTCATCTCGGCGATGTCGATCGAGCGCTCGTCCAGCAGGGTGAGCAGTTCGCGGACCGCGCGGACGCTGCCGTCGCTCGGCACCTGCAGGGTGAGCGTCTCGGGGTTGGTGATCGCTGTGTCGAGGACGGTCCGGGCCGCGCCGAGCAGGTCCGCGTCGGCGAAGGTGAGTTCGATGTGGCCGCCGGGGATGAGCCGCTTGAGCTCGTCGGCGGTGCCCTCGGCGATCAGCCGTCCGTGGTCCAGGAGGGCGATCCGGTCGGCGAGCTCGTCGGCCTCCTCGAGGTACTGAGTGGTCAAGAAGATCGTCACGCCGTTCTCGACGAGGTCGCGGACGATGCCCCACATGGCGCGGCGGCTGCGCGGGTCGAGGCCGGTCGTCGGCTCGTCCAGGAAGATCACCCGGGGGTCGCCGACCAGGGTCATCGCGAGGTCGAGGCGGCGCTGCATGCCGCCGGAGTAGGTGCCGGCCGGCTTGCGTCCGGCGTCGGCCAGATCGAACCGGTCGAGCAGCTCGGCGGTCCTGCGCCTGCCGTCCCGGCGGGACAGGTGCTTGAGGTCGGCCATGAGGAGCAGGTTCTCCTCGCCGGTGAGCAGCTTGTCGACCGCCGAGTACTGGCCGGTGACGCCGATCGCGCCGCGCACGTCGTCCGCTTCGCGCATCAGGTCGTGGCCGGCGACCTGGACGGTTCCGCCGTCGGGGCTGAGCAGGGTGGACAGGATCTGGACGGTCGTCGTCTTGCCTGCGCCGTTCGGGCCTAGCAGAGAGAAGATCGTCCCTTCGGGGACGGACAGGTCGACGCCGTCGAGCACGACCTTCTCGCCGCTCTTGTCGCGGTAGGACTTGCGCAGTCCCCGGGCCGCGATCGCCGGGTTCGTCATGGGGGGCTCCTTCAGCGGGGTGCTTCGTCAGAGGCTGCGGGCGGCGATGTCGCCGTGGCCGGTGGTGGCGTGGACGTCGAGTCCGGCGGTGCCGTCGTTCTTGAGGGAGTTGCTGACGCGGCCGTGTCCGGTGCCGGCGTCCAGCGAGGCCGAGACGCCGGGGGCCGCGCCGACCGAGATGTCACCGGACTGGGTGCGGAGCACGACCCTGCCGCGCACGGCCTCGGTGATCTGGATGTCGCCGCACGCGGTGCCGATCTCCGCGGGGCCGGTCAGGCGGCCGACTTCGACGTCGCCGTCCGTCGCGGTGAGGCGGATGCTCGCGGCCTCGTCCAGCTTGATCCGGTGGTACGCGCCTTCGAAGGCGACGTCGCCGAGGCGGCCGACGGTCCGGAGTTCGGCGGCGGCCGCCTTGCCCTCGACCCGGGAGCCGGCGGGCAGCTTGATGGTCACCTCGACGGATCCGGAGGGACCGCGGAGCCCGTTCGCCGCCGCGGTCTCGATCCGCAGGACGCCGTCGGCGTACTCGACCTCGGTCTGCTCGGCGGCCTTGACGTCGCGTCCCTTGGAGGCGTTCGCGGGACGGACCTCGACGGTGGTGTCGGCGCGGTCGGCGGCGATGACCTGCACGCGCCCGGCGGGGACGTTGACGACGGCGGCGATCGGGGCGGGGGTGGCGAAGGTCTGCATGGTGTCTCTCCTGGCTGCTCGTTGTTTCCGATGTTGGAAACGCTACGTTGCGTTTGAAAATCCTTCAACATACTTGTTGCGTTGTGGTTGCATTTCTGCAGGTTGAAACGGAGAAAGTGTTGCAATGGAGATCGAGATAATGCAATGCTGGGAGGGTGTTGTGTTGCAATGAGCGTGGTGTGAACGCTATGGTGCGGGCATCAGGGAGCGTGAAGGAGAACGCGATGCCAGGGGGCAGGCTCACCCAGCAGGAGCGCCGGCAGATCGCCTCGGGGCTGGCCGACGGCCTCGCCTACGCGGAGATAGCCAGGCGGCTCGACCGTCCGACCTCGACGATCACGCGCGAGGTGATGCGCAACGGCGGCCCCGCCGGGTACCGCGCCGAGCTGGCCCATCGCGCGACGGAGCAGCGCGCCCGCCGGCGTGCGCCCGCCGCGTCCCGGGGGGCGGCGCCGGTGCACCTGCCGCACGGACGCGACCCCGAGGCCGTCCGCGAGTACGAGGAGGCGTTCACCACCGTCCTCATGGGGTCGGGGCTGCCCAAGATGGAGGCGCGGGTGCTGGTCTGCCTCTACACGACCGACTCCGGGAGCCTCACCGCGTCCGAGCTCGTCCAGCGCCTCCAGGTCAGCCCGGCGTCCATCTCCAAGGCGATCGCCTCGTTGGAGAAGTACACGCTCGTCCGGCGGGAACGCGATGAGCGCCGGCGCGAGCGCTACGTCGTCGACAACGATCTCTACTACCAGTCGATGATGGCCAGCGCCCGGGACATCGCCAGCCAGGTCGAGGTCGCCCGGCAGGGGGTCGGCGTGCTCGGCCCGGGCACTCCGGCCGCGATCCGGCTCGAGAACATCGCGCGCTACCTCGACTTCGTCGGTGAGAGCTTCATGCGCGCCGCCGAGCAGGCCCGCGACATCCTCTACACGAACCCCGAGACGCCCCGGCCGGACTCGGCCGACGGATAGGCGGCGCTCAGGCCGGCCGCGAGCCCGCGGTGAGGTGACCTCCGCGACCGTCAGGGCACCGGTTCTCCAACGACGCCCGTGCCGTCATGGGCGCGCGGTTCTGACCGTCCCGCCGAGACCCTGCGTACTCGGGGGCGTCAGGCGTGGAGCCTGGTGCCGGCCGGGTGTTCGGCGTCCGGGCCCTTCTCCGTGTTCGCCGGACGGGGCCAGGTGCGGCCGCTGAGGCGTTCGATGTCGGTGTTGAAGCGGCGCAGGTAGGCGGCGAAGGTGGCGATGTCCTCGTCCGACCAGTCGGCCATGACGCGGTCGAGGCCGTTGATGATGATCGCGCGCTCCTCGTCCAGCAGCGCGGCGCCCTTGGCGGTGATGCGGAACTTGCGGGCGATGCCGCCCTCGGGGTCGGGGATGCGCTCCAGCAGCCCGGCGCGCATCGCCGCGGCGGTCTGCCGGTTGAGGGTCGAGGCGTCGAGCCCGAACGCCTCGCTCAGCTCGCCGATGGACATCGGCCCCTGGAGGCGGATGCGGCTCAGCAGGACGTAGGCGCTGCGCTCCAGGCGGCCGGCCCGATGGCGCATGACCTCGTGCCGGCTGAGCAGCATCTGCTCGTACTCGATGTCGTGCGTGGGCCTGACCATGGCCGGTGCGCCTCCTCCCGCCGGGGCCGCCCGCTTCTTCGGGGGCGGCCGGGCCTCTCCATCCTCGCAGAGTGGCGTCCGCCACTGCCCTGGGGATTGCATTGCGCACATCATGTGCTTGATACATATTACGTGTACCGTGCACATCCGGTTCCGGTCGCCGGCCGGACGGACACGACGAGACGTTCGAGGAGTCCGCGTATGGACGCACCGCAACCCGCAGCCCGCTCGGGCGGCGTGGTCGTGACGCTGGCGCTCGCCGGCATCACGGCGGCGATCATGCAGACGTTGGTCACGCCGCTCATCCAGGACCTGCCGACGATCCTGCACACCTCGTCGTCGAACGCGGCCTGGGTCATCACGGTGACGCTGCTGGTGGGCGCCGTCTGCGTGCCGGTCTTCGGCCGCCTCGGGGACCTGGTGGGCAAGCGCCCCATGCTGCTGGTCTGTGCGGTACCGCTGATCGCGGGCTCGGTGGTGTGCGCGCTGTCGTCCTCGGTCGTCCCGATGATCATCGGACGCGGCCTGCAGGGCATGGGGATGGGCATGGTGCCGCTCGGCATCGCCCTGCTGCGCGACGTGGTGCCGGCGGAGAAGCTCAGCTCCTCGATCGCGGTGGTCAGCGCGTCCATGGGCATCGGCGGCGGCCTCGGCCTGCCGATCGCCGCGGCCGTCGCCGAGTACACCAGCTGGCGGGTGCTGTTCTGGGCGTCCACCGTGCTGGCCGCGCTCATCGCGGTGCTGATCTGGCGGCTCATCCCGGACGTGCCGGCGCGGGCCGAGGGCGAGCGCTTCGACGCGCCCGGCGCGGCCGGGCTCGGCATCGGCCTGGTCTGCCTGCTGCTCGCGGTGTCGAAGGGCGCCGACTGGGGCTGGACGTCCGGGACGACGGTCGGGCTGTTCGCCGCCGCCGTCGTGGTGCTGGTCGGCTGGGGGTTCTGGGAGGTCCGCACCCGGCAGCCGATCGTCGACCTGCGCACCGCGGCCCGCCCCCGGGTCCTGCTCACCAACCTCGCCTCGATCTTCGTCGGGGTCGGCATGTACGCCTCGATGCTGATCGTGCCGCAGCTCCTGCAGTACCCCGAGGCGACCGGCTACGGCCTCGGCCAGTCGATGCTGGCCGCGGGCCTGTGGATGGCGCCCGCCGGGATCGTGATGATGCTCGTCTCCCCGATCGGCGGGAAGCTCACCGACATCCGGGGACCGAAGGTCACGCTGATCCTCGGCATCCTGGTGGTGGCCGCCGGCTACGGCGCGTCCCTCGCGCTGATGGGCGCCGCCTGGGGCCTCATGGTCGGCCTGATGATCATCAACGCCGGGGTCGGCCTCGCCTACGGCGCGATGCCCGCGCTGATCATCAGCTCGGTGCCGCTCGGCGAGACCGCCGCCGCGAACGGCTTCAACACCCTCATGCGCTCGCTCGGCACCTCGATCGGCGCGGCCGTCATCGGCGTCGTCCTCGCCGAGATGACCATCGACCTCGGCGGGCACCGGATCGCGTCCGAGAACGGCTTCCGCGTCGGGCTGCTGATCGGCTGCGGTGTCGCGCTGCTGGCCGCGGCCGTCTCCGCCGCCATCCCGTCCGGGCGCCGCGCCGCCGGTGCCCACCGCGCGACGCTGGAGCGCGTGGCGGTCTCCGAGCAGGTCGCCGGCGACAGCTGACCCGCCGATGACCGGCCGGCGCCGGCCGCGCGCGTCCCACTCCGGCCGCCGGTCAGGACGACCAGGGGTGCTTCCCGTGCGGGATCGTCAGGTCGGCGCCGCGCGGCGGCGGATAGGGGCGGCTGCCGCGGAAGTCGCTGGTCTGCATCGCCCGGCTGATGTCGCTCGGGCTGACCAGGCCCACGACCTGGCCCCCGGCGCCGACGACGACGGCGCGGCCATCGGTGCAGCCGGCCATCCGGGGCAGCAGGTCGGTCAGCGGGTCGTCCGGGTGGGCGGTCGGGACCTCGCCGGGCGGGCAGGCGATGTCGGCGAGGCGGAGCGTCGCGCGCTCCCCGGGCTCGGTGGCCCGGATGCGGTTCAGCGTCACCAGGCCCGCCAGACGTCCGTCCTCGACCAGCGGATACGTCGAGAACCGGTGCGTGAGGACGACCTCGTCGATCAGGTTCTGCACCGTTCGCTCGGCGTCCGCCACGACGGGGTCGGGCGTCATGACGTCGCCCACGCGGACCCCGTGCAGCGCCGCGTTGACCCGCGTCTGCTGCTCCTCGGAACTGGCGGCGCCGACGAGGAAGAGGCCGATCAGGATCAGCCACAGCCCGCCGAAACCGACCCCGGCGACGAACTGGATGAAGCCGAGCGCGATGAGGACGAAACCGAAGACGCGGCCCGCGCGGGCGGCGGTGATCGCGGCGGCGGTCCGGTCGCCGCGGCGCCACCACAGGAACGCGCGCAGGACCCGTCCGCCGTCCAGCGGGGCGGCGGGGACCAGGTTGAACACGGCGAGGATCCCGTTGATGCCGGCCAGGTAGGCGAGCGTCTCCACACCGAGGCCGGGGCCGGTGGCGGCCGATGCCACGACCGCCGCGAGCGCGAAGACGCCGCCGACCGCGAGGCTGGCGAGCGGGCCGACGACGGCGATGCGCAGGTCCGCGCCCGCGCTGCGCGGTTCGCCGCGGAGCTCGGCGACGCCGCCGAGCAGCCACAGCGTGATGCCGCTGACCTCGATGCCGTTGCGGCGCGCGACGACCGCGTGCGCCAGTTCGTGGACGAGCAGCGACACCAGCAGCAGGAGCGCGCTCGCGATGCCCGCCACGATGTAGGCCCACGTGGGGAACCCGGGATTCACCTCGGGGAACCGGCCGAAGGCCAGCCCGACGACGAGGATCACCACGATGACGATCACGCTGTAGTTGAGGCCGACGTTGATCCCGGCGATACGACCGAGCCGGATCGACTCCCTCATCGGTCTCCCTCGTCCGCCGCGCTTCCCAGCCAGCGCAGGAGTACCCGCTGCCCGGACGTCTATGCCGCGCGGCGCCGTCCGGCCCGGCCGTTCGACCGCGGCGGATCCGCGCCGATGGACGCGTTCGGGTGCTTTCGCGGATGGGGCGGGTAACGGCGGAGGCATGGACAGACTGACGCGCGGTCTGGTCGCCGGTGCCGCCGGGACCACCGCCCTCAATGTGGTGACCTACCTCGACATGGCGGTGCGGGGACGTCCGGCCAGCAGCACGCCCGAGGAGAGCGTGGAGATGATGACGGGCGCCGCCGGGGTCGATCTCGGCGAGGGGGACGCGGCGGAGAACCGGAAGGCGGGCCTCGGCCCGATGCTCGGCCTCGGCACCGGCCTCGGCGCCGGGCTCCTGTACGGCCTGATCGCCGGCGGCCGCCGGCTCCCGAAACCGATCGGGACCGCGCTGCTGACCACGCTGGCGATGCTCGGGTCGAGCGCGCCGATGACCGTGCTGGGGCTGACCGACCCCCGCCAGTGGTCGGCCTCCGACTGGGCCATGGACGTCGTCCCGCACCTGGCCTACGGCGCCGTGGCCGCCGGCGTCTACGACGCCCTCCGCTGACCTCCCGCGGTTCACCGGGCTGAAGCTCGAGGCGCGGAGAAGGAGCTGTTCTGTGCTTCTCGCTTGCAACGCGTCCAACGGTCTCGGGGTTCAGGGGGTGCACGTCCGACCGGGCGTGCTCGCTCTCTGGAAGGAAACCCATGGATCTGCGGCTTGCCGGACGCGTTGCGGTGGTCACCGGGGCGTCGAAGGGCATCGGGCTGGCGGTCGTGCGGACGCTGCTGGACGAGGGGGCCCGCGTCGCGGCGGTGTCGCGCAAGGCGGGTCCGGAGCTGGACGCGCTCGCCGGGCCGAACCTGCTGCACGTGGCGGCCGACCTCATGGACCCGTCCGCCCCGGCGATGGCCGTGGAGCGCACGGTGGAGGCGTTCGGCGGCCTCGACGTGCTGGTCAACAACGCGGGCGGCCCGCCTCCCGGTGCGACGCTGCCCCGGTTCGGCTTCCTGACCCCGTCGGACGACGACTGGCGCGACATGTTCGAGTTCAACCTGTTCGCGGTGGTCCGGGCGGTGCGGGCGGCGATCCCGCACCTGCTGCGCAGTGACACGGCGTCGATCGTGAACGTCTCGTCAGGGAACGGGCGCCGCCCCGGGCCGATGAACTACGACTACAACGCGGCGAAGGCGGCGCTGACCAACCTGACGCTGGGGCTGTCGGAGGAGTACGCGCCGCAGGGCATCAGGGTCAACGCGGTCTCGCCCGGCCCGGTCCGGACCCCGTGGTGGACGGACGAGGGCGGCGCCGCCGACATCATCGCCGGAGCGACCGGCTCCGACCGCGACGCGGTGCTGAACGGAGGCGCCGCCGAGATGATGGCCCTCACGACCGGCCGCCTCGCCGACCCGCAGGAGGTCGCGGACGTGATCGTCCACCTGGCGTCCCCCCGCGCGGCGAGCACCACCGGCGCCGACTACGCCGTCGACTCCGGCTTCCTCAAGGAACTCTGAGGTTCAGGACCCCCGGCCGCAGGGCCGGGGGCCTCTGCGTCGCTCGCGGTGAGGTCCTTGACGTAGCGGTGGACGGGGACGTCGACGGTGCCGGACGCGGTGGGGGCCTGGTAGGTGATCGGGCCGGTGTCGCGCCATCCGTGGAACTCGTACATGCGCCGGGCCCGGGTGTTGCCGGGGACGACCGCGAGCCATGCTTCGCGATGCCGTCCCCGGAACCGTTCCTCCGCGCTGCGCAGCAGCATGCCGCCGACGCCCTTCCCTCGGGCGGAGCCGTCGACGGCCAGCTGGATCACCTCGCCGTCGTCGTCCCCGAGGATGATCAGCCCGAGAATCCGGCCGTCGGCCTCGGCGGCGACGAGGGTAGAGGCGATGTACTTCTCGGTGTGGACGGCGAAGTGGTCGGGGCCGCGCGCGTCCATCAGCTCGGCGGGGACGTGGCCTTCGTGGCCGTCGAGCCAGGCCGCCCGCCACAGCGGTGCGAGCGTCGGCAGATCGGCGGGTTCGGCCGGTCTCACGATCATCGTGGTCCCCTTCCTGAGGCGCCCTTACGGTTCGCGGAGCAGCAGGTCCACCACGCCGGCGGTGCCCTCGTCGGGGTGGCCGTCGGCGAGGCGGCGTTCCATCAGGGCCATGAACGGGGTGAGGAGTTCGGTGCCGACCCCTTGCTCCTCGGCCGTGCGCAGCAGTGTCCTGTTGCCCTGCACCATCATGGCGAGGTCGGACGTGACGCCCAAGGTGTAGTCGCCGGTCTCCAGGTGCGCCGCCATCTCGTCCGCCCCGCCGGCCATGGCGGTGAGCCATTCGATGAGCGGCGGCGCGAACTCCTTCGGCGACATCGCCCCGCGCGTCAGCGCGAACGCGTGGGCGATTCCGGCGAACATGCCGGTCATCGCGCTCAGCAGTGCCACGTCGTGCAGGGCCGCCGAACCGGCGTCCTCCCCGATGTACTTGGCAGCCGCCGGGATGCTCAGCGCGACGCGGCGCTCGGCGAACAGCTCCGGCGACCCGCTGTAGAAGACGTAGGCGCCCGACTCGGGGACGCCGATCATCGGCGGGACGGCCATGATCCCGCCGTCCAGGTACCGGGCCCCGCGTCCGGCCGCCCATTCCGCGCGCTCGCGGGCGTCACCAGGGGTGCCGGTGGTGATGTTGACGAGATCCTTGCCCGCCAGACCGGCGTCTGCGAGGGCTTCGCCGACCGACGCGTCATCGAGCAGGCAGACGATCACCAGGTCGCTCGCGGCGACCGCTTCGGCGGCGGTCGCCGCCGCCTTCGCGCCCTCGGCGACCAGCGGCTCGGCGCGGCTCGCCGTCCGGTTCCACACGGTCGTCTGGTATCCGGCGGCCAGCCATGCGCGAGCGATCGCAGTGCCCATCGCGCCGAGGCCGAGCACGCTGATCTGCTCAGAGTCATGTCCCATGCCGTCCAGGCTGGGTCCCGGCCGCGCACATGATCAAGTACGCACTTCGAAGTGCGTGGTTACCCTGGCGTCAGCGACGAGGTCAGGGGGCGGGACGATGCGGACGGCACAGCGACCGGGGTCGTACATCTGCGGGATCGACGCCGCGATGGACGTGATCAGCGGCAAGTGGAAGGGGCTGATCCTCTGGGCGCTCAACGAGCGGCCCCACCGATTCGGCGAGCTGCGCAGGGAGCTGCCCGGCGTGACCGAGAAGGTTCTCGCCGCCCAACTGCGCGAGCTTGAGCAGGACGGAATCGTCCACCGCGAGGTGTTCGACGAGGTGCCGCCGCGCGTCGAGTACTCGCTGACTCCGCGCGGCGTCTCGCTCAACGAGGCCCTGGCCCCGCTCGGCGCCTGGGGGCGGGAGAACGTCATCGCCCACCGTTGACGTTCTCGGCCGGCACCGCGTGGAACTCCGCCCATACGGCGGTGCCGTTCAACGCGGGATGCGACCCCCAGCTCTTGGAGAGCGCATCGACGAGGAACAGCCCACGACCGTCCTCCGCGAACGGATCGGCGCGGACGCGCGGCTGCTTCTGAGCGCCACCCTGGTCGAGGACGGTCACCCGCAGCACGTCCTCGCGGGCGCTCACCACGACGGTGACCTGCCCGCCCGTGCCGGACGCGGTGTGCTCGCACGCGTTGGCGACCAGCTCGTCCACGCAGAGGACGACGTCGGACAGCGCCTCGTCGTCCACATGGGTCGCGACCACCCTCACGAAGGCACGCGCGACCTGCGCGGACCGCGGCACGCCGGGCATCGTGATCGTCCCGAGCAACCGCATGTCTTGCGGCTCGGACTCACAGGGCGTCATTGCCTCACTCCCTTCGGTAAATGACGCCCGCCAGCATGAATGCCCAGGTGAGAGGCCACAACCGCTTCATCGAGAGGGGGAGGACGGCCCTGCGGGACATGTGAAAAGCGGGATTTCCCTCTTTTGAAAAGATGCATGACAGTCTGTGTTTCGTTGGTGACAATCAGTGTCATGGCGACACAACCCCCGACCGTTCGCCGCAGGCGACTCGGCGTCCAGCTACGCAAGATCCGCGAAGACCGCGGCCTCACCCTCGACGAGGCCGCAGCCTTTCTCAAGATCTCCAAGTCCGCCCTCAGTCGGATGGAGAACGCCCAGATCGTGGCACGCGTCCACGAGATCAACTACATCCTGATGATGTACGGCCTCCAGGAGGACGACGACCTCAGAACCGCGCTGATCGGCCTCGCCACCGGCGGCCCCTCCCGCGACTGGATCCGGCGGCACAAGCTCCCGGGTAAAGGCCCGAACTACGGCGAATACGTGATGCTCGAACAGGACTCCTCGGAGCTCTTCACGTACCACACCGACCTCATCCCCGGGCTCCTCCAGACCCCGGAGTACGCACGCGCCGTCATGGCCTCCGTTCCCAGCAGCGGCCTGAGCGACCTCGATGAAGGCGTCGCATACCGCATGGCCCGCAAGGAGGCCCTCACCCGCCCAGATCCGTTGGTGATCAAAGTCGTGGTCGGTGAGGCCGCGGTCCGCCAGTGCATGGGCGGGCGTCCGGTCATGATCGACCAGCTCCGGTATCTGCTCGAACTCATGGAGTGGCCGAACGTCCACCTGCAACTTCTCCCGTTCACCGCCCCCGAGAACCCGGGTGTTGACGGATCGTTCACGATCCTGGACGTTGAAGCGGGGAGCTTCCCCATCGCGATCGTGGACGCGCTCCGGCGGACGATCTTCGTTGAGGACGAGGACGACGTCGCAGCGTACCGAGACCTTCAGACGGAGCTGTGCAGGGTCGCTCTCTCTGAGGCTGAGACCCGCCACCGAATCGAGCAGGCCGTCCGCGAGCTTCAGACCCCGGTAACCGAGAGGAGCGGCAGATGAATCACTGGCGAAAGAGCAGCCACAGTGGCAGTCAGTCGCAAAACTGTGTTGAGTGTGCTCGCCTGCCATCCGGTCGTCACGTCGTGATCGGCGTCCGCGACTCGACGGACCCAGATGGGCCGCGTCTCGCCTTGAGTCGGGAGGCGTGGGGAGCGCTGCTCAATCAGCTCAAGCGTGACGGATCGTAGAGCACAGTCCGAGGCGGTTGGAGGAAGGCTGTGCGTTCCCCACAATCGATTCACTTGCGAAGGAGCAGTCACAGCGGCAACTACCCCGAGACATGCGTGGAGTGCGCGCCGCTGTCCTTGGGCGGGACGATGTGGTGGGTGTTCGCGACTCGACCGATCCGGACGGGCCGCATCTCGTCCTGACCCAGGATGCATGGGACGCGCTGCTCGTCTATTTCAAGGACGGCGGGTCAGTATCGTGCTCCGCTGCCGTTGTCGCGCCTGACCCTGTCCCACATCACCGGCGTCGTCCGCCGGCGCCGCAAGAAGAGCGGCGGCGAGGGCCCATCACTGGGGAGCAGGCCATTCCTCGGCCAGGAGCGCGTATGTGAGACCGTCGAGCCATCCCTTGGTGCGGTGGAGAGAGTCTCGCACCGTGTGCTGTTCGCGGCGCATCCCGACCCGCTCCATCAGCCGCCACGAAGGTTCGTTGTCGTAGAAACAGTCCGCGTGCAGGCGGCGCAGGCCAAGACTCCCGAAGGAGATGTCGATGAGGGCGCGTACCGCTTCGGTGGCGTAGCCCTTGCCGCCGTAGGAGGGATCCAACGTCCACCCGAGTTCTCCTTGGACGCCCTTCGCCTGGTCAGCGACCTCCTCCTGGGCCCAAGCGTCATGGACCCGCAGTGTCAGATCGCCGATCACCCGGCCGTCCAGTTCGATGATGAGCAGGTCTGCGAGCCGATCCTCGCGGAGAAAACGCTCGCGGTAGTCGTCGTACGTCGCCGGTGCCGCCCCGACCCATTCGTGAATCTCCGGCAGTCGCCGGAAGGTCCAGGTCGCGTCCAGGTCGTCGGGGGTAGCGCGGCGCAGCACCAGTCGGTCGGTGGAAATCGGCCAGTCCAGCGTGTCAAGAGGGTGGCGCATGGGCTTCATGCTGACAGAGCCGTGATGCCGCACAAAACGGATTACAGTGACAAGGGCTCCCGGAAACTCGCGTCGCCGTCGCGGAGTGGTGGCCGTGGCCCACGCCCATCTAACCGTCCCGCGGCCCGTCCCTGCTGGACGACCTCAACCAGCGTCATCACCTGGACCAGCACCCGCTCACCAGCCCTATGAAGAGGGCCAGGTTACGCCAGGCGTCGGACGGGGTGCGGCCGATCGGGTCGGCTAGGCCGTCCGCCACTTGCGGGTCGGCCGTCATCAGGGACGGGTGGTGTGTCACTAGAGCGGTGCCCACCAAGGTTCACCGGGTGCGTTGACCTGCGGCGTGTTGTTGTTATGAGGGCGTCGGAAGCAACAACACGCCGCAGGTCAACGACGGGTGACCTAGTCGTGGGCGTGCAGGGGCTCGCGGGGGCGGGGCGGGGTTAGGGCGGCGGATGCGGCGGCGGCGACGGTGGCGGTGATCGCGGCCAGGACGAAGCCGTTGGTGAAGCCGTCCAGGGTGTCGCCAGTCAGGCTCGCGGCGGCGACGCTGGAGATCACCGCGGCTCCGATGGACGCGCCGAACTCGTGGAACGTGCTCACGATTCCGGATGCGATGCCCGATTCGTGCGGTGCCACCTGGCCCAGCGCGGTCGCCGAGGCGACGACGAACATCGCGCCTGTGCCGGCGCCCGCGATCGCCGTGCCGAGCACGGCGGTCACCGGGTTCAGGACGAGGGCGGGGAGCGCCATGCCGATGGCGGCGGTGAGCAGGCCGGCGACTGCGAGGGGGCGCGCTCCGGCCTTGGCGAGCGTCCGGCCGGTGAGGTTGGCGCCGAACATCGTCGCGAGCGCGACCGGGAGGAAGAGCAGGCCGGTGCGCATGGCGCCGTAGTCCTCCCCGTGCTGGAAGTAGAACGTGCCCAGGAAGAACACCGCGATCATCAGGGCCGTCGCCATCAGGATCAGGAAGGTGCCCGTCGCCACCGGACGCCTGACCAGGAGCGAGACGTCCATCATGGGTGAGCGGGCGGTGCGCTGGCGGAAAACGAACGCGACGTAGCCGATCGCGCCGAGCAGGATCAGCAAGCCGGTCGCGGACGTGAGCCAGCCGTCGTCCCCCGCGCGGATGAACGCGTAGATCAAGGCGCCGGACGAGGCCGTGACCAGCAGCGCACCGAGGACGTCCAACCGGGGCCGGGGCGCGGTGACGGTCTGGCGCGGCAGCATCCGGGCGAGGACTGCGATGATCACTAGGCCGATGGGGACGTTCACGTAGAACACCCAGGGCCAGCCGGGCCCGGCGGTCAGCGCCCCGCCCACGAGGACGCCCAGTGCGGCGCCGCCACCGCCCAGCGCCGACCAGACGCCGAGCGCCTTGTTGCGCTCGTCGCCGTCGAACAGGCTGACCACGAGCGACAGGGCGGACGGCGAGAGCAGCGCCGCGCCGGCCCCCTGCGCGATGCGGCCGCCGAGCAGGAGGCCGCCGGAGTCGGCGAGGCCGGTCACCAGGGACGCGGCGGTGAAGATCAGCAGCCCGGCGAGGACGACGCGCTTCGCGCCGATGAGGTCGGCGAGCCGGCCGCCGAGCAGCATCAGGCCGCCGAAGGTGAGGGTGTAGGCGCTGATCGTCCAGGTCACGGCCTGGCGGCTCAGGTCCAGGTCGGTTTCGATGTGCGGCAGCGCGATGGCCACGACGGTGACGTCGAGGATCAGCATCAGCTGGGCCACGCCGAGGATCCCCAGGATGCGCCACCGCAAAGGGTGCGCCGGCGACGGACGGTGCGACATCACGATCATCTCCTTAACTCGTACTACGCCGTACGAGTTCTTGGAGAGTAACACGTACATTCCCGTACGAGTTAGGATGCGGGCATGCCTCCAGCCAGCCCCGGCCGGCGTCGGCGCGCGGACGCCGAGCGCAGCATCGCCCGCATCGTGTCCGCGGCCCGCGAATGCCTGAGCCGCGACCCGAGCGCGAGCATCGACGACATCGCCAAGGCGGCCGGAGTCGGACGCATGACCCTCTACGGCCACTTCCGGAACCGGAAGGAACTGGTCGATGCGGCCATGGCCGACGCTGTCCGCGCAGGTGAAGAGGTGCTGTCGGACGTCGACCTGACCGGGCCCGCGCAAGAGGCGCTGACCCGGTTGCTGGAATCCAGTTGGTCGCTCGTGGCCGAGTCGACGGCGATTCTGGCGGCGGCCCAGGGCACCCTCCCGGCCGGACGCATCCGCGAACTCCACGCCGGACCCGCGCAACGTGTCGAGGACCTCATCCGCCGCGGCCAGGACGAAGGCGTCTTCCGCACCGACATGCCGCTCACGTGGCTGGTCAACGTCGTCCACTACGTCCTGCACGGCGCCGCGGAGGAGAACCACGCCGACCGCCTCAAGCCCGAGGAGACGGCCGGGGTGGTGACCGCCACCATCCAGTCCATCCTGGCCGCCTGACCGAGGTCGGCGGCCCCGCCGGAGAGCGCGCCCCAGCCCAAGTGCGCGAGCCCAAGCGCCCGAGCTCCCACCATTCCCCGGGCAAGCCGTTTCGCTCTCTTTGCCCGTCGATGAGACTGGACGCAACCGCGAAAGGGGATGAAGCCTTCCGGACAGATCCGGCCTAATAAGGAAAACATGAGCCGTCAATATGAACAGCCACCGGGGGCACTTCCGCCGCCCGGTCTGCTCAGCGCCCAGATACCGAATCTGGGGCCCGTCATCGACCCGCCCTATATCGATGTACCCGACTTCAGCGAATACCTGGCCCCGGCGGAGACGAAAGCCGTCGAAGTGGAGCCGCTGGAGTCATGGTTCACCACCGACATCCGGCAGAAGGCGGTCGATCTCGCTCTCGCTCTCGAATCCGACAGGGTCACCCGGAAACTAGAGGGCAAGCGTCACCAGGTTCTTGACGTGGGAACGCGCTCAATGGATCGTGAGACCGAACTGCCCCTGGTAGGAATCTATAACTACACGGACGATGTCGTCGTCGAAGTCACGATCGATCCGATGCGCCGGGCGGTGATCGAGGTGGCGGAGAAGAGCTACCAGCCGGCGCTGACCGAATCCGAACAGAAGCAGG
This sequence comes from Actinomadura bangladeshensis, assembly GCF_004348335.1. Lineage (GTDB taxonomy): Bacteria > Actinomycetota > Actinomycetes > Streptosporangiales > Streptosporangiaceae > Spirillospora > Spirillospora bangladeshensis. The sequence continues at coordinate 16,076 of NZ_SMJW01000138.1, forward strand.
CCGTGGAAATCGTCCGCGACGACGGCCGGCTGGCCGAGGCGGGAATCGACGTCTCCACCGGCGTGGGTCTCATCGTCGAGGACGAGGACGGTGGCAGCCCGCGCCATGGACACCGGCTCGTGGACCTGCGCTTCGGCCCGGCGGACCGCTACGTGCCCACGGCCTTCGCCATCGTCGACCTGAGCGCCCAGGAGATCGTCGAGGCCGGCCTCATCGCGCAGGAGGTGGCCCCGTGAGCTCCTCCGCCCAGGTGAACTGGCCTCCCGAGGCGCCGGTCTGGCGCTTCCGCTGGGAGGCCATCGACGGCGACAGCGAGGCCATCGCCTTCAGGGACGTGTACTTCCGCGGGATGAAGGTGCTGCACAAGGCCAGCCTGCCGATGATCCGCGTCCACTACGAATCCAACAACGGCCCGTACAAGGACCAGCTGAGCACCTGGAATATGCGGGGCCCGGTCAAGACCTACGAACATGTCCAGTCCGGCTTCCGCCATCTGGTCGTGGAGAGCTACCACATCATCGGCAGGTACCACCTCATCAACCGATGGTTCTTCCGCAGCGACGGACTCATCCTGCCGCAACTCCACAGTGCGGGCCTGCAGCACCCGGCCACCCACCAGCACCACGTCTACTACAGATTCGACTTCGACATCGAAGGCGCCGCCGGCGATCTGGCGCTCGCGCACATGAACACCGGTGGAAACTGGGGATATGGGCCCGGCTGGATGCCGCTCCCCAAGGAGACTTGGCAGGTTACGATCTCCGCGAATTCCTGGGCGGTCATCGATAAGCAGACCCAGCGCGGTTACCTCATCAACCGCGGTCCGAACGATGCTCCATGCGATGCGTTCGAGCCCGCCGACATGTACGTTGTCGCCTACCACGGGGAAGAGGACCTGAAAGGCCGCTTGGGCTCGCCCCGATCAGCCGACATATTCTCGCATATCAACAACGAGAGCATCGACGGGCAGGACCTGGTGTTCTGGTACGTCTCCCACCTGCACCATCAATACCCGGGGCACGACGGCGACTGGCACGTGGTCGGGCCGCTTCTCTGGCCCATCCGCTACTGATCAGTCGGACGAGCGCCCACGACCGCCGTGCGTTATGCCCGGTGCTCGTGGGCGCCAGACGCCGGGCGCGAGAAAGAGCCGCGATGGCGGCCCGGTAGCGCGAAGCGGCCCAAGGCGGGAGGCCACGCGCCGAGGCGAGGCCTGTGCAGCGGATCAGCCGATGAACTGGTGGTCGGTGCGGATGCGGCCGTCGGCGTCCAGGGCGAGGACGTCCACGCCTCCGCCGACGGTCTCGCGCGTGCCCGTCGTCACCATCGTCCAGCGGACGGCGACCACGTCCGGTAGCAGGACGGCCGGTTCGGCGGCGGCCTCGAAGACGTGCTCGCCCGGCGCTACGAACATCTCGTAAGCCCTGGCCACGCGGGCGTTCAAGGCGTCGTGACCGCGGACCTCCAGCGGTGGCGCCGGGACGGCGAGCGACGCGGCGGCATCCCGGACCTCCTGCGGCGGGACGACGAGCACGTGCAGCGCGTCGGGCCGCGCCGCCGCTTCAGCCAGCTCGACCTGGCCATCAGGGCCGACACGACCCAGCGGCACCTGAGCTTCCTCGAACAGGGGCGCTCACGTCCCGGACGCGCCATGGTGGTGCGGCTCGCCGAGTCCCTCGACCTGCCGCTGCGGGACCGCAACGAACTGCTGCTCGCCGCCGGATACGCACCCGTCTACGCCGAAACGAGCCTGGACGCCCCCGAACTCGAGCCGGTGCGCGAGGCGCTGGAACGCATCCTCGACGGGCATATGCCGTATCCGGCCGTAGTCGTCCGGCCGTACGGGGAACTGGTCGCCGCCAACCCGGCGTTCGATGTGCTCTCCGAGGGCGCCGCGCCCGCGCTGCTGGAACCGCCGGTGAACGTGCTGCGCCTCGCCCTGCACCCGGACGGGATGGCCCGCAGGGTCGGGAACCTGGCCGAATGGGGCCGCCACATCACCGGCAGCCTGCGCGACCAGGCCGTCCGCGCCCCCGCCCCCGGGCTGGCGGAGTTCATCGAAGAACTGGACGGCTACCTGCCCGCCCTCGAGTCGCCGGCCGGCCATCTCGGCTTCGCCGTACCGCTTCGACTGCGGGTGCCGGAGGGTGAACTGCGCCTCATCACCACGCTGACGTCGTTCGCGACCGCCGTCGACGTCACGCTCTCCGAACTGCGCCTTGAGGCGTTCCTGCCCGCCGACGAAACGACCGCGGCGATTCTCCGGAAGCGCGCCGACGGCGGTCGGCCGGCAGCCGTGTGAGTGTCGTGGGACGACGCGGGGCGGTCGCAGCGGGCAGGATGGCGGGGTGAACGAACTCGAAGAAGGCACCCGGCTCACCCTCGACTTCGACAAGCTCGCCGGCGTCGCGGCGACCGGCGCGCGGGTCGTGCCCGTCGTCCTGCAGGACGCGACCAGCGGCGACGTCCTGTTCATCGGCTACGCCAACGACCAGGCGCTCAAGGCCACGCTGGAGGAGAAGATCGCCGTGCTGTGGTCGACGTCCCGCAACGAACTGTGGCGCAAGGGCGCGACGTCCGGGGACGTCCTGGCATTGGTCGATGTCCGCGTCAACTGCGAGCAGAACTCCCTCCTCTATCTCGTCAACCGCACGACGGGCGGTGCCTGCCACACCAAGGACGCCTCCGGCGAGGCCCGCCCGACGTGCTACTACCGCTCACTCACCGACGCCGACACCCTCCGCCCCGTCAATTAGCGGCGGGGAATTCGTCGGTCAGCCAGGTGGCGAGGGCCGTGCGGGCGGCGTTCAGTTGGGCGTTGGTGGGCGGGGTGCCGGTTGCGGTGTTCACCACCAGGGCGAAGTGGACGGCGTTGTCCTGCGCGGTTATGCGCAGCTTCTTGGCGGTTGAGGAGCCGGTTTCCGTGGCGGCGGCGATCGGGCCGGACGCTGGAACGCCGTTGAGGGTGGCCAGGTCGCTGACGACGGCGGTGCCGGCCGGGGAGAACGCACTCGGCAGGTGCAGTTCGGTCGGGGTGGACGTGCCCGACGAGCGCCAGACGAGGATGCCGTACTGGCGGTTCTGGACGAGTGCAGCGACGTCCGGCATTGAGGACGGGACGGTCAGCCACGCCTTTTGCGTTCCGGTGCCGCCGTAGCCCGAGCGCGCCAGGTCTTCGAAGGCGAAGGCCAAGGTGTCGCCGTTGACGGCGGACGGGTAAAGACGGTCGAGGACGCGCTGGTCGAGGCGGAGCGTGACATTGCCCGCGTCGTCGGTCGCCACGACGGAATGGTCCTCGTCATTCCAGCCGTCACCGTCCGTCTGCACCTTGTCGGGGTTGCCGTTCATCAACTCGTGGTGGCGGCCGCTGTAGATGTCCCACTGCCATTGGAGGGACGAGAGAACCGCGCCGCCGGATGCGGGGGAGCTCCACCAGTTCTTGCCCGGGACGCCGTAGTCCATGGCCTGATACATGGCGCGGATCATCCACGGCGTGCGGTTGTCCGTCATCTTGTTGCCGAACTCGGACACGAGCGGCGCGGTCCCCAGGTCGGCGGCGCGCCGGCGGATCTCATTCATCGCGGAGTCGTAGGTCCCGTCGGACGCGGCGGACGGGTCCAGCGTCATCCGGGCGCCGTCGTAATAGTGGGTGTTGAAGACCATCCGGGTGCCGAGCTGCCCGACCGTCGTCATTCCGCCCTGCTCGAAGAAGCCGGTGTTCCAGAAGACGAGCGGCTCGGCGAAGGTGGGTTTGGACGTCCAGCCGGCCTGGTCCATGGCGGTGCGCATGCGCTGGTAGAAGGGCATCAGGTAGGTCTTCTCCCAGTCCACGCCGCTCTTGCCGTCGAGGCCGCCGTCGAACGGCTCGTTGAACGGGTCGAGGCCGACGATGTTCTGGAAGGCGGGCTGGGGGAGTTTCTGCTTGAGGTACGTCATCGTCGCCTTGGCCTGGGTGAGATAGGCGTCCTGGACGCCCACCTGGCCGGCCGAGGTGGACAGTACGCGGTTGCGCCAGAAGTCGTAGGCGGCCTTCCGTACGGCGGTGTTCGTCTGCATGTTCTGGCCCCACATGATGCAGATGCCGCACGACTCCTTCGGATAGCCGCCCGCGTCGATCACCCACTTGGGAGCGCCGTCGCCGGTGTACCAGCTGCCGGAGTTGAACAGGTGCGAGGAGTAGAGGTCCTGGTGGTAATCGAGGAGGACGTGGAATCCGCGATCGGTGAACGCCCGGATCTGCGCGATGGCGCGGTCGAGATAGGCGTGGTCGATCTGGTCGGGGGCCGGTTGGACGCCCTCCCAGCTGATCAGGAAACGGATCGCGTTGGCCCCGGTCAGGTCGCGCATCGCCTGCGCCGACTTCGCCGCGTCGGCCGGGCTGCGGAACGGCAGGAGGCCGTTCTCGTAAAGCTTCGTGCTTCCCGAGACGTTGAAACCGCGGAGGGTGATCTCCCGGCCCGCGTCGTCGCGGAACACCCAGTCCTGCTGTTTCGGGGAGACGACGACGTCGGCCTGTGCGGGGGCCGCGGTGACGGCCGCCGCGCCCGCGGCGGCCATTGCCGCGACGACGGCGATTCGGAGGGAACGGGCGGACGAGACGCGCTTCGCTGCCATGGCGGGGGCCTTTCCGGGGGCTCTTGCCCAGCAGTGTGCAAGAACCTTCTTGCATCCGCAAGAACTATCTTGCATCCGTGGCATCCCCCACGCGCGAGCGCATTCTGGACGCCGCCCTGGAGCTCATCCAGCAGCAGGGCTTCGGCGGCACGACCGTCACCGACATCGAGGAACTCGCCGGGCTCTCCCCCGGCAGCGGCAGCTTCTACCGGCATTTCCGCTCGAAGGAGGAGGTCTTCCGCGAGGTCTTCGAGCGGGAGCTGGCGCGGGCGCGGCGGCGGCGCGAGGAGTTCGAGCGCGGGCCGGTCGCCGATCCCCGCGAAGCGCTGACGCGCCGGCTCGTCCAGCAGTTGGAGTACCTCACGCAGGTCAGGCCGCTGATGAACCTGCTGGCCCGGGAGCACGGCCGGTTCCCCGACCTGACCCGGCGGGTCCGCAGCCTCCTCGTCGACCAGGGCATCGCCGAGGAGGCCGAGCACCTCGCCCGCGACCTTCCGGCCGGCCCGGGACGCGATGACCCGCACGCCCTGCTCGCCGTGGTCGTGTCCGCGCTGACCGGCTACGAACTGTCCCGCGGCTTCTTCGGCCGCCCGCCGGCCGACATCGCCCCCGACCGCTTCGCCGCCGCCCTCGCCGCTCTCATCACCGATCCACGTCGTTGACCTGCGGCGTGTTGTTGTTTTCGACGCGCTCATAACAACAACACGCCGCAGGTCAACGCACTCGGCCGCGCGCCGGTGGCATGGCCGGGGGAGGCCGGATGCGGTCAGGGGGCTGGAG
>NZ_SMJW01000139.1 GCF_004348335.1 Actinomadura bangladeshensis
TGGTGCCGCCGTCCAGGTCGTAGGTTCCGGCGTCGGTTCCGGCCGCGGCGCCGGTCACGAGGGCGGCGCTGCCGCCGGCCGCGGCGAGTTGCAGGTCGGTGCCCGACCAGCTCGTCGGCTGCGGGGTGCCGCGCTCCCAGGCGCCCGCGGTGGCGGTGTCGGTGCCGCTCGGGTTCGCCGTCCAGCCGGTGGCGGACTCGAAGCCGTCGGAGTAGACGGTGTCGCCGGGCGGCTCCTGCGTCCCGCCGTCGCCGCCGAGCGTCCAGACGGCGTGCGCGATGGCGTCGGCGTTGCGGTCCAGCGCGGTGTCGTCGATGTTGGACGTGGTGTCGCACGACGAGTGGTAGCAGCGGTCGAACGCGACGCCCGCCTGGCCGCCCCACAGCTGCGCCTGCTGGGACGTCTTGCGTCCCTCGGCGCCGGTGAACAGCCCGCCGGCGGGGATGCCGACGCGGATGAACGGGCCGTAGTCGGAGCGTCCGTCGAACGCCGTGTCCTGGACGGGCACGTTGATCGAGGTGAAGTAGGACCGGAGCACCTGCTCGATCCGGGCGGACCCGGCCGGGCCGCCGCTGCCGGACGAGCCGTCCCCGTCGTAGGCGAAGTAGCCCGGGTTCGGGGAGCCGACCATGTCGAAGTTCAGGTAGCCGGTGATCTTCGACCGCTCGGACGACGGCAGGTTGTCGACGTAGTACGTCGACCCGACGAGGCCGAGCTCCTCGGCGCCCCACCAGGCGAACCGGAGGTGCCGGTCGGGCTGGTAGTTCGTGCGGGCGACGGCGAGCGCGGTCTCCAGGATCGCGGCCGTCCCGGAGCCGTTGTCGTTGATGCCGGGCCCGGCGGTGACACTGTCGAGGTGCGCCCCCGTCATCAGGGTGTCGCCCGTGTCGCCGCCGGGCCAGTCGGCGATCAGGTTGTAGCCGGTCGCGCCGTTGCGCGAGAACGACTGGACGCTCGTCTGGTAGCCGGCGGCGTCCAGCTTGCCCTTCACGTAGTCGAGCGAGGCGCGGAAGCCGGGACGTCCGTGCGCGCGGTTGCCGCCGTTGCTGTTCGCGATGCTCTGCAGCTGCGACAGGTGCGCCTTGACGTTGGTGAGCGGGATGTCGGGGGCGGCCAGTGCGGCGGGCGCGGCAGTGGCCGCCGACGCGGGCAGGGGCAGAAGGGCGGACACCGTCAGGGCCGCCGCCCCGAGCACCGCCATGGTGCGCGATCTCATCGATCCTCCAGGGTGGGGGAGGGAACGGCCCGTGACGGGGGAGCGGGCCCCGTCACGGGCCGCGTGCGGGGAGCGGTCAGGACTGGGTGATCTTCACGTTGTCGAGGCCGGCCTCGACGAGGCTGCCGGAGCCGCCGTCGGCCGCCTCGACCACGATCCGGACGGACTGGCCGGCGTAGGCGGACAGGTCGTAGGTGGCCGACTGCCACGTCCCGGCCTGGTTCGCCATGGCGCCGCTCTGGTTCAGCGCGGTGGCCGAGCCGTTCGCGCCGACGACGCGGACGCGCAGGTAGTCGTCCGTCGAGCTGTTGTTGAGGTGGGCGAGGTAGTGGTTGAAGCTCAGCGACAGCGTGCCGCTGGGCAGGGTGATCGCCGGGGACTGGACGCTCGTGGTGCCGCCGTCCAGGTCGTAGGTTCCGGCGTCGGTTCCGGCCGCGGCGCCGGTCACGAGGGCGGCGCTGCCGCCGGCCGCGGCGAGTTGCAGGTCGGTGCCCGACCAGCTCGTCGGCTGCGGGGTGCCGCGCTCCCAGGCGCCCGCGGTCGCGGTGTCGGAGCCGTTCGGGTCGGTCGTCCAGCCCTTGTCGCTCTCGAAGTCGTCGGAGAAGACCGTCGTCCCCGGCGTGCCGGTTCCGCAGGACGCCTCGCCGCTCTGCGCCGGGACGCTGATCGCGCTCCAGGCCGCCTTGACCGCGTTGCATTCGGTCGCCGAGCCGGGGAACAGCTGCACCGCCGCGTTGATCGTCTCGACGCGGGCGCGGGCGTGGCTCCAGTTCGTGACCTTGCGGTTCAGCCCGCCCATGAAGATCTGGCCGGCCTTCTTGACGCCGATGCCGGTCACGGTCGAGCCGTTGCAGGTCGGGCTGGCCGGGTTCCCGTTGGACGGGTTCGAGCCCTCGGCGAGCAGGTAGAACCAGTGGTTCTGCGGGCCGGCGGCCGCGTGCACCTCGGTGCGCGGGATCGACGAGGAGTAGCAGTTCGGGTCGCCGAGCGCCTGCGGGTTGTACATGTTGCGGATCGGGCCGGAGCCGACCAGGTCGACCTCCTCGCCGACCAGGTAGTCGGGCGGGTCGAGGCTCGCCGGCTCGTTCATGTAGTGCTCGGTCAGCGCCCCGAAGATGTCGCCGGCCGACTCGTTCATGCCGCCCTTCTCGTTGCCGTTGCCGCCGCTGTCACCGCCGGGCGTCGTGGTGAAGACGGCGTGGCCGTTCTCGTGGCCGACCACGTCCACCGACGTGGCCTGCTTCGTGCCGGCCTGGTTGTGGCCGAAGTTGGTGTAACTGCCGTTCCAGTAGGCGTTGGCCTGGTTCAGGCCGACGCGGAGCGGGAACCCGCCGCCGCTGCCGTTGATGCCGTTGCGACCGAGCCAGTCGCGCAGCATGTCCCATTCCTTCTGGACGGCGTACATGGCGTCGACGCAGGCGGTCTCCAGGTCGGTGCCGCCGGCGTTGCCCCACGCGCTGTCGGAGCCGGTGTAGGTGGAGCCGCTCTGGCCGCCGCACCGGACGCCGGAGCGCTGCGGGTCCGTCATGGACGTCGCGGCGGTGCTGAGGTCGACGGTGCCGTGGTAGTAGCTGCGGTCGTCGGCGGCGTCGCGGACCTCGTCCCACGTCTTGACGACCTTGCCGGTCTTCGCGTCGACGAGCACGTGCAGCTTCGTCGGAGCGTTCTGCCGCGTGCCGCTGACGACGGTCTCGTAGACGAGCCGTCCCGCGCCCTCGGCCAGCACCATCAGGCGGGGCGTGGACGCGCTGTCGACCTTGGAGACCTTGGCGCGGGAGGTCTTCGCGGCGGCCGACGCGGCGACCGTCGCCTTGGTCGACACGTCGAGCTTCTCGGTCTGCCCGACGGACGTGCTGAGCACGCCGCCGTCCGCGTTCGTGGTGACGACGAAGTCGCCGCCGTAGACGGGCAGGCCGTCGTAGGTCCGCTCGTACTGGACGTGCTGGAGGCCGCGCAGGCCGGAGGTGACGCCGCGCCGGACGATCCGGTCCTTCGGCGCCTTCTGGAACTCGGCGGGCTTCGCCGCGACCAGGTGGTCGGCCGAGGCCGCGGCGAGTGTGCGGGGGTCGGGTTTGGCGGGGGCGGTGCCGGGGGTCGCACCAGTGGCGGGAGAGGACATCGCCACGGCGAGGCCGACGGACAGCACCGTCGCCCCGATCGCGGTCTGGTGTCGCACGGGGGTGCTCCTTCCACGTGCCGGCGCTGCGGGGAGGACACGTGGAGGTCTTTGTGGGAGCACTCCGCGGGCCGCCGCTCGCCGGCGGGGACAGGGATGGGGGACTCATCCGGATGAGCTGCCCCGAAGTGCACCCTGAATTGTGAAAAGTGTCAATAACTCCATTTGCTACTGGATTTTCAATTCAGCCGCGACCCGGACTGAAACCGTTGGAAACCCCCGCTAGGGCGCGATGCGGCGGCAGAGCCAGGCGAGCGCCAGCGGGTACCGGTAGTCGATGCCGCCGTGGCCCGCGTCGAACAGCTCGAAACGGATCACGTCCTCCCGGACGCCGGCGTCCAGGAGCGCCCGGTGGAACGCCTGCGCGCCGACGTCGAGGAACCACTCGTCGCGCGTCCCGCCGTCGATCCAGATCGCCCGCTGCGACCGCATCGCCTCCGCGTGCCCCGGCACCATCCGGACCGGGTCGAAGGCGAGCCAGCGCTCCCACACGTCCTGCCGGAGGACCCCGGTGACCGGGTCGAACGGCAGCTCCGGCGTGCCGTCCTCGCGCGCCGAGTAGCAGACCGCCATGCCGAGGACGTTGAGCAGTTCCATGTCCTCGGGCTCGGTGAACGACGTGCGCGAATTGAAGTCGTTCCACCAGCGCGAGATGTCGCCGCCGTATTTGCGCAGGTGCCGGACGCATTTCGGGAACTCGGGCAGGTAGCAGTACTCGAACAGCGCGTCGCCCGCGTGCGTGGCGAGGGCGCCGAAAAGGTCGGGCCGCAGCATCGGCGTGATCATCGCGCCGTAGCCGCCGCTGGACTTGCCGCTGATCGCCCGGTGCTCGGGCGCGTCCAGCGTCCGGTAGCGGGCGTCGACCCAGGGGACGATCTCGTCGCAGATGTAGGAGTGGTAGCGGCCGGTGCCGGGGGAGTCGACGTACTGGCTGCCGCCGTGCGCGGTCCAGGCGTCGACGAACACGACGATCGCGGGCGGCGCCTCGCCGGAGGCGAACACCGCGTCCGCCGTCTCGGGGAACGGCTGCCGGTAGGGCATCCGGTTGCGCCAGATCCCGACGTGCCCGGTGAACCCGGTGATCACGTACACGCTGGGGTAGCGGCGCTCCGGCTCGTCGTCGTAGCCCGGCGGGACGTACACGAGGACGGGCCGCTCGTGCGGGTCCTTCAGCGGGTTGCCGCGCAGCAGCTCACTGCTGACGACGTGCTCTTCGAGGCGTCCGGCGAACTCTGCGGACCATGGCAGCATGGGCACTCCCTCAGCGCGGATGGTGATCACCCCGACGCTAGCCCAGGTCGCGGCGTGCTCGTCCGACACCGGTGTCACAATGCGCCGGGCCGTCTCGTCCACCGTGGGATGGGGAAGGAGACCTACATGTCCGAGAACGCAATACGGCTCCGTGAGCTGCACCGGCCGGGTGATCCGCTGCTGCTGCCGAACGTCTGGGACGCCGGCGGCGCCCAAGTCGTCCAGGAGGCGGGGTTCCCGGCGCTCGCCACCGCCAGCGCCGCCGTCTCCGCCATGCTCGGCTATCCCGACCACGAGGGCGCGCCGGTGGAGGAGATGTTCGCCGCCGCCGCCCGCGTCATCCGCGCCGCGACCGTCCCCGTGACCGTGGACGCCGAGGCCGGGTACGGGCTGCAGCCCGCCGAGCTGGTCGAGCGGCTGCTCGCCATCGGCGCCGCGGGCTGCAACCTGGAGGACACCTACGCGGGGGAGCTGGCGAAGCCGGAGGCGCAGGCCGAGTTCCTCGCCGCCGTCCGGGACGCCGCGGGCGACGCCCTGGTGATCAACGCGCGGGTCGACACGTTCATCGCCGGGGTCCCCGACCCGGTGGACGCCGCGATCGAGCGGGGCCGGCTGTACTTCCAGGCCGGGGCCGACTGCGTCTACCCGATCACCGCGCCGATGGACGCCGTCCCGGCCCTGGTCAAGGGGCTGCCGGGGCCGGTCAACGCGAACAACTTCCCGGGGACGTCCCTCGACGACCTGGCCGCCGCCGGGGTGGCCCGCGTGTCCTACGGGCCGATGGCCTACCTGCGCACGCTCGACACGCTGAAGGAGTTCGCGACCCGCGTCCGCGCCAGGGAGGACCCGTACGCCTGACGGGTATCCGGGGAGGTGTGAGGGCGCCCACGCCCGGGCGCTCTTGCAAGTACTCACTTACACTGGCACAGTGAGACGAAAATCGCCTCTATGTCTCAGAGAGTGAGGCCGGGATGACAGCGATCGCGGAGGAGACCGGGACCCCGAAGGCCGTCCTCGACTCCATCAGCGGGCTGGCGCTCGCCGGAGCCGCGGCGAACGTCGTCATGCAGCTCGCCCGCCTGCCCATCGGCTACGGCGTGGCCGAGAGCAAGGTCGAGAGCGGCCGCGTCGACAAGCACCCGGTGAAGCGCGGCCGCACCACGCTCACCTACATCGCCGTCGCGATGCTCGGCACCGACGACGAACGCAAGGCGATGCGCCAGGAGGTCAACCGGGCGCACCGGCAGGTCCGCGGCAAGGAGCCCGTCGCCTACAACGCGTTCGACCCCGAACTGCAGCTCTGGGTCGCCGCCTGCCTGTACTTCGGCCTCGAAATGATCTACGAGATGCTGTACGGGAAGCCGACCCCCGAGGAGGCCGAGCAGCTGTACCGGTACGGCGCCCGCTTCGGCACGACCCTGCAGATGAAGCCCGAGCTGTGGCCCGCCGACCGCGCCGCCTTCGAGGAGTACTGGCAGGACGGCGTGCGCAAGATCCAGATGGACGACGTCACCCGCACCTACCTGCGCGACCTCGTCGAGCTGCGGTTCCTGCACGCCCCGGTGCGCCTCGCCCTCGGCCGCTACCACACGTTCCTGACCCTCGGCTTCCTGCCGCAGCCCTTCCGGGACGAGCTCGGCTACACCTGGACGCCCGGCCACCAGCGCCGCTTCGACCGCTTCACCCGCGCCATGCGCCTGGCCAACCGCGCCATGCCGCGCCCGGCCCGCGAGTTCCCCTTCAACGCCTACCTCTACGACTTCCGCCGCCGCATCAAGACCGGCCGCCCCGTCGTCTGACCCGCGCTGGAACACGGCGCGCCGGAACGCGCCCGCCGGCACGCGGCGGCGGGCGCTCAGCGGCTGGACCAGCTGGACCAGCTCGCCCGGCACCGGCCCGCGGCTCAGTGACCGGGGGGCGGTTCGTCGGTGGTGTCGGTGGGTCTGATCGCCAGCTCGAAGTCGCCCCGGTGGTGCCGGACGCCGGCGACGACGGCGTCCTCCAGGACCTCGGCGCCCTTGGTCTGGCGGCGCATCATGGGGTCGTCGCGGACGTCCTTGTAGAGGGAGAAGCACAGCAGGATCAGGACGATCGCGAACGGCAGCGCGCCGATGAACGTGATGTTCTGGATGCCGTTGAGGGCCTTGTCGCCGCCGATCACCAGCATGATCGCGGCGACGGCGCCGGTCAGCGCGCCCCAGAAGATCACCACCCAGCGGGCGGGGGAGGTCGAGCCGCGCTGGGAGAGCGTGCCCATGACGATCGACGCCGCGTCCGCGCCGGACACGAAGAAGATCGCGACCAACGCCATGACGACCACCGCGGTGATGGACGCCCACGGCAGGTGGCCGAGCATGTTGAAGGTGATCTGCTCTTCCGAGCCGTTCCCGTACGGGTTCAGGCCCCTGCGCTGCTGGCTGATCGCCGTCCCGCCGAAGACCGCGAACCAGACCAGGCTGACCGTGCTCGGCACGATGATCACACCGGCCACGAACTGCCGGATGGTGCGGCCGCGGCTGATCCGGGCCAGGAACATGCCGACGAACGGCGCCCATGAGATCCACCACGCCCAGTAGAAGATCGTCCAGTTGGCGAGGAACTTCTGCATCGCCGCGCCGCCCGTCGCGCCGGAGCGGGACGCCATCTCGCCGAAGTCCCGCAGGTAGACGCCGATCGTGGTGGGCAGCAGTTCGAGGATGAAGACCGTCGGGCCCACCACGAACACGAAGACGGCGAGGACGGCGGCGATCACCATGTTGATGTTGGACAGCCACTGGATGCCGCGCGCGACGCCGGAGACGGCCGACAGGATGAAGCAGATCGTCAGCACCACGATGGTGAGCACGAGCACGGTGGTGCCGAGGCTCTCGATCCAGCCCGCCTCCCGCATGCCGGTCTGGATCTGCAGGGCGCCGATGCCGAGCGAGGCCGCCGACCCGAACAGCGTCGCGAACAGCGCGAGGATGTCGATGAGCTTGCTCACCGGGCCGGTGGCGCGGCGGTGCCCGAGCAGCGGCACGAACGCCGAGCTGATCAGCTGGCTGCGGCCCCGCCGGTAGTGCCCGTACCCGATGGCGAGGCCGAGGACGGCGTAGATCGACCACGGGTGCAGCGTCCAGTGGAACATCGTGGTCGCCATCGCGGTCTCGATCGCCTGCTCGCTCTGCGGCGCGTCGGTGTCCGGGGGCGGCATCACGTAGTGGGTGAGGGGTTCGGCGGCGCCGAAGAACATGAGCCCGATGCCCATGCCGGCGCTGAACATCATCGCGATCCACGAGACGGTGCGGAACTCGGGCTCGTCGCCCTCCTGGCCGAGCGGGATCCGCCCGTACCGGCTGACCGCCAGCCACAGGGAGAAGACGACGAACCCGGTCGCGGCGAGGACGAAGAGCCATCCGACGTTGCGCAGCAGCCAGTCCAGGATCGTCTGCGACGCGGAGCTCAGCGTGCCGGTGGACGACCCGCCCCAGATGACGAACCCCAGGGACAGCACGGCGGTGACGCCGTAGACGATCCAGTCGGTGCGCGTGCGCCCGCGCTCCTCGAGGGGCACCGGCTCGGTGCCGGGATAGGCGTCCTCACCGTCCGCCTCTCGCTTGGGGCTCTCCATGATCTGAACTCTTGCCCGAATAAGCACTCCTCAGTGACACGGGAGAGTAATTCGTTCACGGCTGGTGCCCGGCGGGCGGTGGTGTAGCGGGCTACACCATGGATTCGGGAGCGCGCGCCCATGTGCCGGGCACCCTCCCGAACCTAGATTCATCCAGGTGAGAGGCACTTTCCACCCGGAGGGACCATGACGACGATGACGGCCAGGGCCACCACGGGGCCCGCTGCGGGGCCGACCGGGGAGGCCGTCGGGCTGGACGCGGTCACCAGGACCTACGGCTCGGTGCGGGCCCTGGACGGCGTCGGCCGGACGTTCCCGCGCGGCGGGTTCACGGCGGTCATGGGGCCGTCCGGATCGGGGAAGAGCACGTTCCTGCACTGCGCGTCCGGGCTCGACCGGCCGACCTCGGGCACCGTCCGGATCGGCGGCGAGGACATCGGCCGGCTCAGCGAGGCGAAGCGCACGCGGCTGCGGCGGCGGCGCATCGGGTTCGTGTTCCAGGCGTTCAACCTGATCCCGTCGATGGACGTCGAGGAGAACATCACGCTGCCGCTCCGGCTCGGCGGCCTGGACCCGGACCGTGCCTGGCTGGACGAGGTCGTGCGGCGGGTCGGGCTCGGCGACCGGCTGCGGCACCGTCCGTCCGAGCTGTCGGGCGGGCAGCAGCAGCGCGCCGCCCTCGCCCGCGCCCTGATCACCCGCCCGGAGGTCGTATTCGCGGACGAGCCGACCGGCGCCCTCGACCCGCGCACCGCCCGCGGGGTGATGCGGCTGCTGCGCGAGGCCGCCGACGAGACCGGCCAGACGATCGTGCTGGTCACGCACGACCCGATGGCGGCGGCGTGGGCCGACTCGGTCGTGTTCCTCAGCCGCGGCCGGATCGTCGACGAGCTGGCCGCGCCGTCCGCCGCCGCCGTCCTGGACCGGTGGGAGACGCTGTGAAGAGCAGGGGCGCGTTCGCCGGGATCTTCGCGTCGCTGCTGTTCGCGGCCGCGCTGATCGGGGCCTGCGGGGTGCTGCTGGAGTCGGCGTGGCGGGCGCACGGCCCGGTGGAGCGGTACGCGGCGGCGCCGGCCGTCGTCACGGGGCCGCGGAGCGTCGCCGCCCAGGTGAAGCAGCTCGGCGACGCTTCGGCCGAGCAGAGCCGGCCGCTGGCGGAGCGGTCCCGTGTCCCGGTTGGTGCGGCGGATCGCCTGCGGGCCGTTCCGGGTGTGCGGGGCGTGGTCGCGGACGTCTCGTTCCCCGTTGTGGTGTCCTCGGGGCGCACGCTGACCGGGCATGGCTGGGACTCGGCCGTCCTTCGTCCCTACGCGCTGAGCGCCGGGCGCGCTCCGGGCGCGGCGGACGAGGTCGTCGTGAGCCGGTCGGCCGGAGTCGAGGTCGGGGCGAGCGTCCAGGTGCAGACGAACGGGACGCCTCGTCCTTACCGGGTCTCCGGGCTCGTCGCGGACGGCCCCGGCGCCGCGTTCTTCACCCCCGCCACGGCGGCGGCCCTGTACGGGCACCCTGGGCAGGCGGACGCGCTGGCCGTGCTCGGTGACGCCGACGAGAACGCTTTGCGGAAGGCTGCGGCCGGGCTCACCGTCGCCACGGGCGCGGCGCGCGGCGATGTCGAGAACCCCGCCGTGGCGGCGGCCGCCCCCGACATCCTGGAGATCGGCGCCTCGCTCGGCGGCGTCGCCGTCATGACCGCGTTCGTGGTGGTCGGCGGGCTGGTCGTCCTGTCGGTGCGGGAGCGGCGGCGCGAGTTCGCGATGCTCCGCGCGATCGGCGCGACTCCCTGGCAGGTGCGGGGGCGGCTGGTGCGCGAGACGCTCAAGGCGGGCGTGCCCGCCGCGCTGCTCGGCGGCGCCCTGTCGCTCGCGCTCGGCGCCGCGATGCACACCGCGATGGCCCGCGAGGACGTCCTGCCGGACGGGTTCGGGCTCTCGCTCAGCCCGCTGCCCGCCCTCGCCGCGATCGCGATCACGCTGCCCGCCGCCGTCGGGACGGCACTGGTCGCGTCGCTGCGGCCGTCCCGGATCCGGCCCGTCGAGGCGCTGGGCGAGGCGGCCGTCGAGTCCGCCGACCTGCCCCGGTGGCGCGTCATCACCGGGGTCGTGTTCTTGGTCGTCGGGGTCAACGCGCTCGGGTTCTCCACCGCGTCGTCCGGACCGGCCGCGATCGCCGCGATCGGCGGGCTGGTCATGTCGCTGATCGTGGCGACCGCGTTCCTCGGGCCGCTGCTGGCCCGGTACGGCGGCCGCGTCCTCGGCGGCGCCGCCCAGGCCGTCGCCCCGGTGACCGGACGCCTCGCCCGGCACGGCAGTACCGCCGCGGCCCTGCGCGCCGGCTCCATCATCACCCCGGTCGCGCTGGCGGTCGCGTTCGCCGGCACCCAGCTCTTCGCGCAGATGACGCTCGTCCGCGCGACGACCGAGCAGGCAGCCGCCGCCGACCGCGCCGACCAGGTCGTCGTGTCGTCCGGGCCGGGACTGCCGCCGGACGTCGCCGAGGCCGTCCGCCGCGTGCCCGGTGTCACCGCCGCCACGCCCGTCAACCGCACGACCGTCGTGATGAAGGTCAAGGAGCTGGGCGAGGAAACGCTCACCTCGCTGCCCGCGCGCGGCATCGGCGCGTCCGCCGATGCCACCCTCGATCCCGATGTGACGTCCGGCAGCCTTCGCGACCTGCGCGGCAGCACGGTCGCGCTCGGCAGCGACGTGGCGGGCGGCCTCCACGTCGGCTCGACCACGCCGCTCTGGCTCGGCGACGGCACCCGGATCGACGCCCGCGTCGTCGCCGTCTACGACCGCGGTCTCGGGCTGGGCGACGTGCTCCTGCCGCACGACATCGTCGCCGCCCACACGTCCACGGGCTTGGACGACCACGTCCTTGTGCGGGGCAGCGCCGACCTGAGCGCCGTCACGTCCGCCTACACGGGCGTCCAGGCGATCGACCGCGACGCCTACGGGGCGAGCCTCTCCCAGGAGATCCGGCTCCAGGGGTTCTTCAACCGGATCGTCGTCGCGGCCATCGGCGGGTTCATCCTCATCGGCGTCGTCACCACGCTCGCCCTGGCCACGGTCGCGCGGCGCCGCGAACTCCGGCTGCTGCGGCTGGTCGGCACGACCCGCCGCCAGGTTCTGCGGATGCTGCGGCTGGAGGCCGCCATCGTGCTCGGCACCGGCATCGTGCTCGGAGCCGCGATCGCCGCCGTGACCCTCATGGCGTTCGCCATGGCCGTCCGCGGACTCCCGCTGCCCGCGATCTCCCCGGCCGCCTGCGCGGCCGTCCTGCTCACCGTCGCCGTGTCCGGCGGCGCCGCCGTCCTCCTCCCGGCGCGGGCCATGCTGCCCCGCCGCACCTCCTGAAAGGCACCGCCGATGAACAACCGCACCCGCTGGACTCTCGTCATCGTCCTCGTCGCGATCAACGCGTTCGCGAACAGCGCGCTGGGGGACACGTGGCTCGCGATCGCGATCAGCGTCGTCACCGGCCTTCCGGCCATCGCCCTGGTGATCGACTACTTCGTCCGGGCCCGCCGCACCTGAACGTCCCAGCGCGTTCAGGACGCCTTGCGCGCCTCACCCACCGCCCGGACGAGCTCGTCGACGTCGGCCGGCGCGGTGCGGTGGCTGATCACGCAGGCGCGCAGGGCGGCGCGTCCGCTCAGGTCGACGGGGCTGATCCACGCGCGTCCGCTCTGGACGACCTTCCGGGCGAGCGCGTCGTGGTGCTCCCAGGTCGCGGCGCCGGGATCGGCGAAGCAGACGACCGGGAGCGGGGTGTCGTTGACGATGTCCCAGCCGGCCGCGGCGAGCCCGGCGCGGAGCGCGTCCGCGAGGTCGGCGTCGCGTTCGAGCTGCTCGGCGTACCCGTCGCGGCCGGCGACGGCGAGGCTGAGGAACAGCTTCAGGCCCATGAAGCGGCGCGACCACTGCTGGCCGGACGTGTAGGGGTCGACGGTGTCGGGGATCTCCGCCGGCATGTACGACGTGGTGACCCGGAACGTCTCCGCGAGCCCCTCCGCGTCCGCGCAGAGGAAGGCGCCCGCGCCCATCGGCACGCTCATCCACTTGTGCGCGTCCACGGTGACCGAATCGGCGCGCTCGATGCCGGACAGCGCGGGCCGCAACCGGTCGGACAGCACCGCCGCACCCCCGTACGCGGCATCGACATGGAGCCGCATGCCCTGCTCGCGGCACAGGTCGGCGAGCGCGTGCAGCGGGTCGATGACTCCGGCGGCCGTGGTCCCGGCGGTCGCGACGACGAGGAACGGACGGTCGCCGTTCGCTCGGTCGGCGGCCACCCGGTCGGCCAGGGCCGCGGTGTCCATGCGCAGGTCGGGGCCGGCGGGCACGAGCCGGACGGCGTCCCGTCCGATGCCGCAGGCGTGCGCGATCTTCAGCCAGGCCAGGTGGCTCTCGGCCGAGGCGTACATGACCGGGCGGCCGTCCAGCGCCATGAGCCCCTTCTCGCCGTACTCCGGCCACGTCCTCGTGAGCGCCAGCAGTACGGCGGTCATGTTCGCCTCGGCGCCACCACTGGTGAACGACCCGGCGACGGCTTCCTGCGGATAGCCGAGCCGTCCGCCGAGGAAGCGCAGCAGATGGGCCTCGATCTCCACCGCCGCCGGCGCGTGCGACCACGCGGCCAGCTGCGGGTTGAACGCGGCGGCCAGCGTTTCACCGACGACGCCCAGCAACGTCGGCGTCGGGTTGAACAGCCCGAAGTAGCGCGGATGGGTCGTGTGGACGGTCGTCGCCCGCAGGAGTTCGGCCACGTCCTCGATCACGGCCTCGGGTTCCGCCGGACGGTCGAAGCCGTACGCGCCGACGGCGTCCCGCAGTTCCCGGACGTCCACCGGCGCGCTCACGTCCCGCTGGGCGACCTGCCGGCGCTCGTCCTCCAGCAGCTCGATGACGTGCCGCCACAGCCGCTCGGCCGCCGCCGGGTGAGGGTCGAAGGAAGCCCGTCCAAGGGGGAACTGATCCATGCCGTCGACCCTCTCGCCAAACCTCCCACCAGGCCAACTGGCGGTAACGACCATCATCGCTAAATTAGTGACATGCACACGCTCGCGGTCGCCGTCACGGAGGGCGTGCCCATCTTCGAACTGGCGATTCCGTGCGAGGTGTTCGGCTACGAGCGGCCGGGGCTCACGGACTGGTGGTACGACTTCCGCCTCTGCGCCGCGCCTGGGACCCGCACCGCCGCCGGCTTCGCCCCGTCCACCGTCCACGGCCTCGATGCCCTGACCGAGGCCGACACGGTCGTGGTCCCGGCCTGCGCGAGCGTCATCGACGAGCAGCCGTCCGACCTGGTCGAGGCCGTCCGCACAGCCCACGCCAACGGCGCCCGCATCGTCTCCCTGTGCACCGGCGCCTTCGTACTGGCCGCCGCAGGCATCCTGGACGGACGCCCCGCGACGACCCACTGGATGCACGCCGACCAACTCGCCGCCCGCCATCCCGACGTCACCGTGGACGCGTCCGTCCTCTACATAGACGACGGCGACGTCCTGACCAGCGCTGGCACTGCCGCCGGACTCGACCTCTGCCTACACGTCGTACGCAACGACCACGGCGCCGCCGTCGCGAGCGCTCTCGCCAAACGTCTCGTCATGCCCGCACACCGCCCCGGAGGCCAGGCCCAGTACATCGACGCGCAAGCCGTCCAGAACCCCGACGAACTGGGCCCCCTCCTCGACTGGACCCGCCGCCACCTGCACGAACCGCTGACCGTGGCCACCCTCGCCCGGCGCGCCAACGTGACCACCCGCACCCTGATCCGCCGCTTCCACGCCGCCACCGGCACGACCCCGATGGCCTGGCTGCGCGGCATCCGCATCGACCGCGCCCGCGAACTGCTGGAGACCACGACCCTCCCGGTCGACCAGATCGCCGCGCGCTCCGGCCTGGGCAGCCCCGCGAACCTCCGCCACCACTTCACCCGCACCGTAGGCGTCCCCCCGACCACCTACCGCCGCACCTTCGCGACCCCGCCCCCGACCGCCCACGGCATGTGACGGGCGGTGCCCGCCGCGCGGCCCGCCGGGGGAACGAGGGCCGCGCGGCGGAACGGCCAGGCTTGATCAATGGGGGTCAGCCCGGCCGCTGCGCGGGCCGCCACCTCTCCGCGCACTTCTCAGCAGGACGCCACGCGAAGGTGCCAGTCGACCATCGCCGCGAGCTGCTCCTCGCTCGCCGCCTCGATCAGGCGCGCTCCCCGCCGTCCCGGCAGCATCGCCCACCAGCTCCCGGTGGCCTTGCCGTGCCAGTGCACGACGTGCTTCGGGATCGGCGGCGAGACGCGGACCGGCACCTGGTCCACTCGCGTGCCGGCGATCACGATGACTCGATCTTGGCGGTGGCGTTCAGCAGCTCACGCAGCCGGGCGGCCGACGCGGCACGCACCCACGAGACTCCGCCTCCGTCCGGGTGACGGAACGGCCTCCGCCTCGCCTCCCATGCCAGGTCGAGGACGTCCAGGCCGTCGTGGTGGAACACCCAGTCGGGGAAGTCGGCGCGCAGCCCCGTCAGCGTCTCCAGCGCCGTCGAGTTCGGTACCTTGCTCACAGCCGGACTCCGTTTCCGGTGAGGCCCCGGAACCCCCGGCGTTCGCGCGCCGGCCGGGGCCGTCTTCGTGTCCTGAGACACCTTGCGACCTCCACTCCACCGCAACTGGCTGTAGCGTTGAAGGCACTGTCCGCTGGCCCCCGGTGCGGGCAGCGAAGGGCAACGGGCCAACCCGGGGCGAAACGGGTGCGGTGATGACGACCTTCGGTGAGAAGCTGCGAGACCTCATGGCCGAGCGCCGGATAAGCCAGCGCAAGCTGGCCGGACTCGTCCCCTGCGACGACGGCCACCTGTCAAAGATCGCCAACGACCGCAAGCGCCCGTCCCCCGAACTCGCCAACCGCCTGGACGAACTCCTCGAAGCGAACGGCACCCTCGCAGCCCTCAAACCCGAGCGCCCTTCGTCCGCAGGCGACGGTGTCATGGAGTTGGCCGCGTGGCTGGAAACGACCAATATCGGGGACAGCGCGGTCGGCCACCTGGAGACGGCCATCCGGCGTTTGGCCCACGACTACGCTCGGCAACCTCCGCTCGCCGTTCTGTGCGAGGCCCGGGCCCTCCAAGAGCAGGTCTGGGCCACACTACGAGGCGGGCGGCAGCGCATTGCGCAGACGCGAGCCATGCTTCGCGTTTCCGCAGAGCTGTTCGCATTGATCAGTCTGCTCGCTGGAGATATCGGCCGTTACCGTCTCGCCGACGCGTATGGGTGCGCCGCGTGGGTGTGCGCGCATGAGGCCGACTCCGATACTGCCCGCGCCACGGTCCGGTGTGCGCAATCCAAGACCGCACGCTGGGAAGGCCGTTACGCGGACGCTGCGGACCTGGCGAGGCAGGGCTTCGAGCTGGCCCCCGCCGGGATGCGTGGCCGCATACTCCTCGCGGTGTCCGAGGCCACCGCGCAGCAAGCCCGCGGTGATATCCCGGCGGCGAAGGAGGCGATGCGGCGCGCGCAGCACGCACGTGACAGTTGCTCAGCCGCGAACGAGGGTGCTGACGCCTGGAGTTGCACGCGCGCTAGACAGGCCGCCTACTCGCTCCAGGTCGGTCTTGGCGCTCGAGATCCCGGAGAAATGCTGCGTTCGGTCGGGGAAGCGGATGACGCATGGGCGGACGGCGACCAATGGGTTTACGGGACGTGGGCTCAGGTCCGCATCGGCGCAGCGCTGGCTCATGTGATGACGGGTGAAACAGAAGAAGCGTCCGTGGAACTCGCCGAGGTCTTCACCCTCGCTACTGAGTACCGTGTCGTGACCATCACCGGCCGGATGAATGAGATCGGGCATCGACTCGGACATAGCCGGTACAAAGGTGACGTGCGTGCTGCCGAACTGCGCGAGAAGATCCGTGCCTTCCAGGCTGGATCACTGGAGTACGAGGCCGTTCCCATGCCGGAGGTCAGATGAGCCCGCTCCCGGAGAGCATGTCCGATCACTGGTGGTGGCGGCCGGGGGTCCGGCCTGGTCGGCGGTTGCTCGTCTGGCACATCTTGGTGGACGGGCAACCGGAGGTCCATGACCTCGTCCGGCAGTGCCAGGACAAGCTCTCCGGACTGGACGGTCTGGACGTCATCCCGTCCGAATGGCTGCACCTGACCACGCAGATCGTCGGGTTCGACGACGAAATCACCGATGCCGAAGAGAAGGCAATGACCGCGGGCGTGGCCCAGCGGCTCGCGAGGCTGGCCCCTATCACGGTTGAGCTGGGAAAAGTGTGGCTGCACAGTGAAGCGGTGATGCTGGGCATCCGTCCGCCGCGTGGGCTTGACCCCGTCCGGGCCGCGGTCCGCGAGAGCGTCGCCGCCGCCGTACGCGCACACCAACTCGATGATGAACCGGATTGGACGCCGCATATCTCGGTTGCCTACAGCAACGCCGACCGGCCGGCCGCGCCCGTCATCAAGGCACTTGAGTTGAGGCCCGAACCACAGCCGCTTCACGTAAGGCAGGTCCACCTGGTCGCGCAAGAGCGGGTCGGCCACCTCTACCGCTGGGAGCCGCGAGCAGTGGCCCGCTTGGAGGTGTGAACTCGACGGACCGCGCTGGTGTTTGGTTGGGTGCCTTCTTAGGTGACTGGGTTGTCCGGTGAATCGAGCCAGATGCGCTGGGCTTTCGGGGTCACCGTGACTCCGTACCGGGACGCTTCCGGTTTGCCGGCGGCGGCCCATCGTTCCTCGGTTTCCCGGATCGCCTGCTGCGGGAGGCGCTGGCTGCGGATCGGCATGAACCAGGCCGCGGACCCGAACCGTCCCTCCGCCGTGCCGTCCGGGTCGACCTTCAGCGCCACCAGCGGCTCGTCTGGATGGAACGACGCCACCCAGGGCACCAGGATCATCCCGCCCGGACGGGTCTGCTCGACCCAGGCGTAGGGGACCTCGCGCACGGCGGCGGTGGCCACGATCCTGTCGTAGGGCGCGCCATGCGGATGGCCCAGCGTCCCATCGGCCGTGATCACCGTCACCGGATATCCGGCCCGGCTCAGTGCCCGCCGGGCGTGATCGGCCAGCGACGCGTCGATCTCCACCGTCGTGACGTTCTCCGCGCCGACCAGTTCTGCCACCAGTGCGGCGTTGTAGCCCGACCCGCCCCCGATCTCCAGCACCCGCAGGCCGGGACGCAGTTCGAGCGCATCCAGCATCTTCGCCATGATGTGCGGGGCGCTGCTCGAACTCGTGGGCCACTTTCCGCGCTCGGTCGCCCCATCGTCCACCTGGATGACCACCGAGCGCTCCGATTCGACCTCTTCCTGCCAGCCGCCGGGGTCGTCCTCCCGGCGAAGGGGACGAAACCAGCCCGTCCCTTCGACCGGAACCCAGATCGTTTCGGGAATGAACAGATCACGCCGAACGCGCCTGAGGACGCCGGACGCCGGGATCACACCTTCCCCGTGCCGTTGCACAACGTGCACGGTATCTCTCGACGATTGCCGTCGTCGCTCTTGATCTCCTTGCCCGACCCGTTGCATCCGCTGCATCTCTGCGGCTGACTGTGCCTTCCCACCGCGTCACCCCTTCGCGTCCAGCAACTCTTTCGAGCTACATCTGACCGCGGTAAGGGGGCGGCGTGGCAGGTGCTGTCCGCTGGCTGTGCACGCGGGCAGTGGCTGAAAACCGGTCAAGCCAGGGCCAACCGGCGTTGGTGGGTCAGCGGCTCAGGGGGGTCGCTTCGGTTATGCGGGAGAGTTTTTCGGGGTTGCGGACGAAGTAGAGGCCGGTGATCAGGCCGTTCTCGACGCGGGCCGCCATGACGGTGTCGGTCTCGCCGTTGATCCGGACGATCAGGGCGGGCCGGCCGTTCACCTGGACCGGCTCGAACGACAGGTCGGCCTGCGTCCTGACCCACGCGAGGCCCCGGGACAGCAGGCGGGCCACCTTGCGGGCGCCCACGACCGGACGCGGCAGGGCCTGCTTGAGCCCGCCGGCGTCGGACAGCAGGACGACGTCCGGCGCGAGGACGTCCACGAGGTTCTGCACGTCGCCGGTCTCGACCGCCCGCTGGAACGCCTGGAGCGCGGCGCGGGTCTCGTCGGAGGAGACGATGTCGCGGGGACGGCGCGCGGCGACGTGCGAGCGGGCCCGGTGGGCGATCTGGCGGACGGCGGCCGGGGTCTTGCCCACGGCCTCGGCGATCTCGCCGTAGGGGAAGTCGAACACGTCGCGCAGCACGAACACGGCCCGCTCGGTCGGGGTGAGCGTCTCCAGGACCAGCAGCATCGCCATCGAGACGCTGTCGGCGAGTTCGACGTCCTCGGCCACGTCGGGTGCGGTCAGCAGCGGTTCGGGAAGCCACTGGCCGACGTAGGTCTCCTTGCGGCGGCCGAGCGTGCGCAACCGGGTCAGCGCCTGCCGGGTCGTGATCCTGACGAGGTAGGCGCGCTGGTCCCGGACGGTCGCGAGGTCGACGCCCACCCACCGCAGCCAGGTCTCCTGCAGTACGTCCTCGGCGTCGGCGGCCGAGCCCAGCATCTCGTAGGCGACGGTGAACAGCAGGTTGCGGTGCGCGACGAACACCTCGGTGGCCGAGTCCACGGAGCCCTCGCTGGCGGCGTCATCGGGCTGACCGTCCGTGCTCGTGACCCGTTCGTTGCGCTCGTTCATCCCGGCTCCCGCCCGCTGCCGCTCAGTTCGGCCCTGCTCTGCACACCAGTACGACTGGCCATTAGACGCCACCCTCCATCGTTCTGTGACATCCGTGTTCGAGTGGCCTAGGTCACGTGCCCGCGGCTGTCACCGGGGTGGCGCGCCGGCGTCCCGTGTGCGTCAGGACGCCGCGCGTGGACGGTCCGCAGTGGGGCACCTCACACTGCCGCGCCGTCACAACCGGCCGACCTCCCGGCATCTCGTGGTCATCAGGACGCCGCGCGGACGCCCCGCGCGGCATGCGACGCACATAAGTGAGGACGAAGGCCATGGCAACCACGAAGGCGCCGCCCCCAGCGGCGGTTCCGCGCCGCTGGAGCGCGCTGCTCTTCATCGCGCTGGCCCAGCTCATGATCGTCCTGGACGGCACGGTCGTGAACATCGCGCTGCCGTCCATCCAGCGGGACCTCGCCATCTCCGACGGCGACCGGCAGTGGATCATCACCGCGTACACGCTGGCGTTCGGCGGGCTGCTGCTGCTCGGCGGCCGGATCGCCGACTACACCGGCCGCAGGCGGGTCTTCCTGGTCGCGCTGCTCGGCTTCGCCGGAGCGTCCGCGCTGGGCGGCGTGGCGTCCGGTTTCGAGACGCTGCTGGTCGCCCGCGCTGCGCAGGGCGCGTTCGGCGCGCTGCTCGGGCCGTCCGCGCTGTCGCTGCTGACGGTGATGTTCACCCGCCCGGAGGAGCGCGCCAAGGCGTTCGGGGTCTGGGGCGGGGTCTCCGCCGCGGGCGGCGCGATCGGGCTGCTGGCCGGCGGCGCGCTGACCGAGTACCTGGACTGGCGCTGGTGCCTGTACATCAACATCCCGATCGCCCTGGTCGCGGCGGTCGGCGGCTACACGATGCTGACCGAGTCGCGGCGCGAGGGCAGGGCCCGGTTCGACGTCCCCGGCGTGCTGCTGGTCACCGGCGGGCTGCTCGCGATCGTGTACGGCACCGGCCGCGCCGAGTCGGACGGCTGGCGCTCGGGGACCGTCATCGGCCTGCTGGCCGCCGGGACGGTGCTGCTCGCCGCGTTCGTCCTCGTCGAGCGCCGGGTGCCGGAGCCGCTGCTGCCCCTGCGGGTCATCGCCGACCGCACCCGCGGCGCCGCCTACCTGGCAGTGGGGCTGGCGGGAGCCGGCATGTTCGGGGCGTTCCTGTTCATGACCTACTACCTGCAGATCGTCAAGGGGTACTCGCCGATCAGGACGGGCGTGGCCTTCTTCCCGATGGTCATGACGGTCATGGTGTCGGCCGGCGGGATCAGCGCCCGGCTGCTGCCCAAGGTGCCGCCGCGGGTGCTGATCGTCCCCGGCATGCTGATCAGCGCGGCCGGCATGCTGTGGATGCTCACCCTCGAACCCGACAGCGGGTACGCCGGAGGCGTGCTGGTCACGGGGCTCATGTTCGGGTTCGGGGCGGGCATGATCCTGCCGGTGGCCATGAACTACGCCACCCGCGGCGTCGACCAGGGCGACTCGGGCGTGGCGTCGGCGACCGTCAACGCGGCGCAGCAGGTCGGCAGCTCGATCGGCATCGCGCTCCTCAACACCATCGCCACCACCGCGACCGTGGACTACCTCGCCTCGCACGGCAGGAGCCCCGCCGTCGCGAAGCAGGCCCTGGTGGAGGGCTTCGGGACGGGCAGCGCCTGGGCCGCCGGAATCCTCGTCGCGGGCGCGCTGATCGTCGCCGTGCTGATGAACACCCCCCGCCCGGAGAGCGAGCCCGCCGCCGGCGCCGAGAAGGGCGTGCCGCAGCCCGCGCACTCCTGACCTCCGGCGGTCCGGATCACCCGGCCGGCGCCGCCCGGGTGATCCGCTCCGCCACGGCCCCGCCTCAGCGACCGCAGCGCGCTGAGGCGGCGCTTCTCTCACACGTAGAGGACGGCGACACGCTGGTTCTTGGGGCGCTCGGGCTCCGGGCGAGGTGCTTCCTGCGCCCCGTAGAGCAGCTCGGCAAGCGACTGGAGCCTCTCCTCGAAACTCCTCGGTACCGGCTCCTCGCCGGGGGACTCATACGGGAGGAAGCGCGGAACGAGGCAGCACTGTGGCCTCCTGGTTTGGCGGTCGGGGTTTTGTCGGTGGTGGTCGGTAGGTTGCGGGGGTGTCCCGGTTCCGGTTGTGTCCGACCCCTGTCCAGGAGGCGGGGCTGCTGGAGCATTGCGGGCATGCCCGGTTCGTGTGGAATCTGGCGGTGGAGCAGTACTCCTGGTGGACGCCGCGGCGGGGTTCGGCTCCGGGGTATGCCTTGCAGGCGCGGCAGTTGACCGAGGCGCGTGCCGAGTTCGGGTGGCTGGCGGCGGGTTCGCAGACGGTGCAGCAGCAGGCGCTGCGGGATTTCGCGCAGGCGATGGCGAACTTCTTCGCGGGTACGCACCGGCGCCCTACGTGGCGTAAGGCGGGGGTGCATGAGGGCTTCCGGATCGTGGGGGTGTGGGGCCTGTCTCTTATACACC
>NZ_SMJW01000013.1 GCF_004348335.1 Actinomadura bangladeshensis
GGCGGGGGGAGGCGGGGTTCCCCCGTGAAAACCCACGCGACCGGTGTCGGGCTACTCGCGGGTCATTGGATAGGGTCGAAGGAGGGGGAGAACCCCGGATCCACCGCAGTTAACAGTCCGGCCCGAGCCGGGCGATACGACGTGAGGGAGAGCCGTTCCGTGACCATCCGAGTAGGCATCAACGGTTTCGGCAGGATCGGCCGCAACTTCTACCGCGCGGTGAAGGCCAGCGGAGCCGACATCGAGATCGTGGCGGTCAACGACCTGACCGACAACGCCACGCTCGCCCAGTTGCTCAAGTACGACAGCATCCTCGGCCGCTTCCCCGAGGACGTGCGCGCCACCGCCGACGAGATCGTGGTGGGCGGCAAGGCGATCAAGGCGTTCGCCGAGCGCGACCCGGCCAACCTGAAGTGGAGCGACGTCGGCGCCGACATCGTCGTGGAGTCCACCGGCTTCTTCACCGACGCCACCAAGGCCAAGGTGCACGCCGACAACGGCGCCAAGAAGGTGATCATCTCGGCGCCGGCCAAGAACGAGGACGTCACCCTCGTGCTCGGCGTCAACGACGACAAGTACGACCCGGCGCAGCACACGGTGATCTCCAACGCCTCCTGCACCACCAACTGCCTGGCCCCGCTGGCGAAGGTCCTGCACGACAACTTCGTCATCGAGAAGGGCCTGATGACGACGGTGCACGCCTACACGCAGGACCAGAACCTGCAGGACGCGCCGCACAAGGACCTGCGCCGCGCCCGCGCCGCCGCGCTGAACGTCGTGCCGACCTCCACCGGCGCCGCCAAGGCGATCGGCCTCGTGCTGCCCGAGCTGAAGGGCAAGCTGGACGGCTACGCGCTGCGCGTCCCGGTGCCGACCGGCTCCGCCACCGACCTCACCGTCAACGTGTCCCGCGAGGTCACGGTCGAGGAGGTCAACGAGGCGTTCAAGAGCGCGGCCGAGGGCGCGCTGAAGGGCTACCTCACCTACACCGAGGACCCGATCGTCTCCAGCGACATCGTCACCGACCCGGCGTCCTGCATCTTCGACTCCGGGCTGACCAAGGTCATCGGCGACCAGGTCAAGGTCGTCGGCTGGTACGACAACGAGTGGGGCTACTCCAACCGCCTCGTCGACCTCGTCAAGCTCGTCGGCTCGCAGCTGTAACCGAAGCCGTCGCCGCCGTGGCCGCGGCGCCCCCGGGTGGGGCGCGCGGCCACGGCTCGGCCGTGTACGGAAGGACATCGCATGCCGATGCGCACCATTGACGATCTCGACGTCGCCGGAAGGCGGGTGCTCGTCCGCGCGGACCTCAACGTCCCGCTGAAGGACGGCGCCATCACCGACGACGGGCGGATCCGGGCCAGCCTCCCGACGATCGAGGCGCTGCGGGCCAAGGGCGCCAAGGTCATCGTCTGCGCCCACCTCGGCCGCCCCAAGGGCCAGGTCAAGCCCGAGTTCTCGCTGGCCCCGGTCGCGCGGCGGCTCGGCGAGCTGCTCGGCACGGACGTGGCGTTCGCCTCCGACGTCGTCGGCGACTCCGCCCGCGCCGCCGCCGAGGGCCTCGCCGGCGGCGGCGTCGCGCTGCTGGAGAACCTGCGCTTCGAGCCGGGCGAGACCAGCAAGGACGACGCCGAGCGCGGCGCGCTCGCCGACCGGCTGGCCGCGCTCGCCGAGGTCTACGTCGGGGACGGCTTCGGCGCCGTGCACCGCAAGCACGCCTCGGTCTACGACGTGCCGCGGCGGCTCCCGCACGCCGCCGGCGGGCTGATCACCGCCGAGGTCGCGGTGCTGAAGAAGCTCACCGAGGACGTCGAGCGCCCCTACGCGGTCGCGCTCGGCGGCTCCAAGGTGTCCGACAAGCTCGGCGTGATCGACAACCTGCTCGGCAAGGCCGACCGCATCCTCATCGGCGGCGGCATGGTGTTCACCTTCCTGAAGGCGCAGGGCCACGAGGTCGGCGAGAGCCTCCTCGAAGAGGACCAGCTCGACACCGTCCGCGACTACCTGCGGCGCGCCGAGGAGTCGGGCGTCGAGTTCGTGCTGCCGGTCGACATCGTCGCGGCCACCGCGTTCGCGGCCGACGCCGACCACGGGGTCGTCGCCGCCGACGCGATCCCGGCCGACCGGCTCGGCCTCGACATCGGCCCCGAGTCCGGCAAGCTGTTCGCCGCGCGCCTCGCCGACGCCCGGACGGTCTTCTGGAACGGCCCCATGGGCGTGTTCGAGATGGAGCCGTACTCGCACGGCACCCGCGCCGTCGCGCAGGGCCTCATCGACTCCGGCGCGTTCACCGTGGTCGGCGGCGGCGACTCGGCCGCGGCCGTCCGGCAACTCGGCTTCGACGAGGCCGCCTTCTCCCACATCTCGACCGGCGGCGGCGCCAGCCTCGAATACCTCGAGGGCAAGACGCTGCCCGGCCTGCAGGCCCTGGAGGACTGACCGATGGCCCCCGCGACCCCTTCTTCCGGTAAGCAGAGCGGCCGCAAGCCGCTGATGGCCGGCAACTGGAAGATGAACAACGACCACTTCGACGCGATCCGGCTCGTCCAGAAGCTGGCGTTCACGTTCAAGGACGCCGACTACGACGCCGTCGACATCGCCGTGCTGCCGCCGTTCACCGCGCTCCGCTCCGTGCAGACGCTCGTGGACGCCGACAAGCTCCGGCTCGAGTACGGCGCGCAGGACGTCTCGCAGCACGCCTCCGGCGCCTACACCGGCGAGATCTCCGCGGCCATGCTCGCCAAGCTCGCCTGCCGCTACGTCGCCGTCGGGCACTCCGAGCGCCGCCAGTACCACGGCGAGGACGACGCGGTCGTCAACGCCAAGGCCAAGGCCGCGCTCGCCGCCGACCTCACCCCGATCCTGTGCGTGGGCGAGGGCCTGGAGGTGCGCAAGGCCGGCGAGCACGTCCGGCACTGCCTCGGCCAGCTCGACGGCGGGCTGGAGAAGATCCCCGCCGCCCAGGCGCGCCGCACGGTGATCGCCTACGAGCCGGTCTGGGCGATCGGCACCGGCGAGGTCGCCACCCCGCAGGACGCGCAGGAGGTCTGCGCCGAGATCCGGACGCGGCTCGCCGAGCTGTACGACGGCGGAGTGGCCGACGAAGTGCGTATCCTGTACGGCGGTTCGGTCAAGGGCGGCAACGTCGCCAAGCTCATGGCGCAGGACGACGTGGACGGCGCCCTGGTGGGCGGTGCCAGCCTGGATCCGGGAGAGTTCGTCAAGATCTGCCGGTACCGGGATCTCCCCGTCTGATCAAAACTGATCAATTCTGCGTGAACTGGGGGTTCTTGCCGAACCAGCGGGTAGTTCGTCGTACCCTTCGTAGCTGACGGGTAAACCCGCCCGGCCGGCCCTCCGTCCCCGACCTACAGACAAAGGCGTTGAAGAATGATCATCGCATCGTCCATCGTGCTCATCGTCACGAGCCTGCTGATGGTGGTCCTCGTCCTGATGCACAAGGGCAAGGGCGGCGGACTGTCGGACATGTTCGGCGGCGGCGTGTCGTCGTCCCTGGGCGGGTCGTCCGTGGTCGAGCGCAACCTCGACCGGCTGACGGTCGGCGTCGGGGTGCTGTGGTTCGCCTCGATCATCGTGCTGGGGCTGCTGTTCAAGCACAAGGGCGTCGGCTGACCCACCCGTCTGACACATGCGATCACCGCGCCGTCCCAGGAGGTCACGGACGGCCGCGGAACACCGAGCGAGGAGTAATCCGTGGGTAGTGGCAACGCGATTCGGGGCAGCCGTGTCGGGGCCGGTCCGATGGGAGAGGCGGAGCGCGGCGACGCCGCCCCCCGCGTCTGGGTGACCTTCTACTGCGCCAACCGGCACGAGACCCGCCCCAGCTTCGCGACGGACGTCGCGGTCCCCGAGACGTGGGACTGCCCCCGCTGCGGGTTCCCCGCCGGCCAGGACTCGGAGAACCCCCCGGCGCCTCCGAAGACCGAGCCCTACAAGACGCACCTCGCGTACGTGAAGGAGCGCCGCAGCGACGAGGACGGCGAGGCCATCCTGGAGGAGGCCCTCGCCAAGCTCCGCGAGAAGCGCGCCGCGGTGAGGCAGGCCATGGAGGCCGCCGCAAGGTGACTTCCAGGGGGCTGTATCTGCCCAGGGGGGCGACCCCCTGGAACCCCCGTCAGCGACGCAGGCGATCCTCACGCCGCCGTTGCGGTCCTCGTGCCCGTGACGGCGGCGTGGCGTCGCTGCGGTCGCCCGCGTCGCCGGGCATGCCCGCTGCGCTCGCAGAGCTCGCTCCGCGTGCCTGCCCGTGTTCCCGTGGTCGAGGTCCAGTCCGAGAGGGTTGGGCCTCAGTCGTTTTCGGGGGTCGGTTGTTCTCCGGGGCTTGTTCGGTGGCGGGCGAATAATATTCGGGGTGAGGGGCTTTCGGGCGTGGTTCGCGTGCGGGAGTTCGGCTTCGGGCGGTCAGTTCGGGAGGGGTACCGGTGGACGCGGTCGATCAGGCGATCCTGCGGCGGTTGCAGCGGGACGGGCGGCAGACGAACCGGGAACTGGCCGAGGCGGTGGGGATCGCGCCGTCCACGGCCCTGGAGCGGACGCGGGCGCTGCGGGCGCGGGGCGTCATCACCGGGTTCCACGCGGCGGTGGACTTCGAGCGGCTCGGCCGAGGGGTGCAGGCGCTGATCTCGATCCGGATCCGGCCGCAGTCGCGGGAGGCGATCGAGTCGGCGCGGGACGGCATGGCCGCGATGCCCGAGGCCGTCGGGGTCTTCGTCGTCACGGGCAACGAGGACCTGCTGGTGCACGTGGCCGTGCCGAGCACCGCGTACCTGCGCGACTTCGTGCTCGACCGGCTCGCGCGGCGCAAGGAGTTCGTGGACGTGCGGACGACCGTCGTCTACGACTACGTCCAACCGGCGGAGCAGGCCGAACTTCCGACGCCTGACCGGCGATAAGGCCGATCATCCTGCAGCGCAGCTCCGTCTTGGCATGCCCTGGGCGAACAACTGACGGCCATGGTGCGCTGAGCCGAATGAATAACGGTCTAGAGATAGAGAATCCGCACGTTCTTCTAGCGTCGGTCGTATGGATCGACGAAGCAATCTGTCCGGGTCGCTGCTCGTGCTCGCGGCCGGGGTGCTCTGGGGGACCGTCGGGCCCGCGCAGGTGCTCGCCGGGCCGGACGCCGGTCCGGTGGCGGTCGGCGGGGCCCGGATCTTCTCGGGCGGGGCCGTCCTCGCCGCGCTGGTGCTCGCGACGGACCGGCGCGCGTTCCTCTCGCTGGGGCGGCGGACGTGGCGTCCGGTCGCGGCGGCCTCCGCGGCGACCGGGGTCTTCCAGGCGGCGTTCTTCAGCGCGGTCGACCGCACCGGGGCCGCCGTCGCGACGGCCGTGGTGTTCGGGCTGGCGCCCGTCTCGACGGGGCTGTGCGAGCGGCTCGTCCTCGGAACGCGGCTCGGCCGCCGGTGGTGGGCCGGGACGGCGTGCGCCGTCGGCGGCGTCGCGCTGCTGATGGTGCCCGGGGAGGCCGTCCACGCCGACCCGGTGGGCATCGGGCTGAGCCTCGTGGGCGGGACGTGCTTCGGCGTCTACACCGTGTCCGCCAAGGTCCTCACGGGACGGGAGGCGGGCATGGCCGCCGCCGTGTCGGTCACGCTGCTCATCGGGGGAGCGGCCCTGCTGCCCTGGACGCTCGCGGAGCTGCCGGCCCTCGCGGAGCCGCGGTCGGCGGTGCTGGTCGGCTGGCTCGGGATCGCCGCGACGGCGGCCGCGTACATGTTCTTCGTCACCGGGCTCGGCGGGGTGGCGGCCGCGACCGCCGGGACGCTCAGCCTCGCCGAGCCGCTGGTCGCGGCGGCGCTCGCCATCGCCGTCCTCGGCGAGCGGATGTCGGCGCCGGTCGCGGCCGGGTCGCTGCTCCTGCTGGGCGGGCTGTTCGTCGTCTCCGTCCCGGCGCGGGCGCGGACGGCCCGATATGATGGCGCGCACGTGACTGGCGCAGTCAAGGTGGAGACGACCACCGGGGAGCGAAACTAGTCCGCACGCCGCGCGCCTGGGTGTACGGGTCCCCTTCGCCGGGGCGCCCGAAAGCCCCGGCGCGAGCAGCGCGGAGGCTCACGATGCACCAACCGCCCGTCCCCCATCTGCAGGACCGGGATCCCGAGATCGCCGGGCTGGTCGAGGCCGAGGCCCGCCGCCAGTACGAGAAGCTCCGGCTGATCGCGTCCGAGAACTACGTCTCGCCGGCGGTGCTGGAGGCCACCGGGTCGGTCCTGACGAACAAGTACTCCGAGGGCTACGCCGGCCGCCGGTACTACGAGGGCCAGCAGAACATCGACCCGATCGAGCTGCTGGCGATCGAGCGGGCGAAGGAGGTGTTCGGCGCCGAGCACGCCAACGTCCAGCCGTACTCGGGGTCGCCCGCGAACCTCGCCGTCTACATGGCGTTCCTGGAGCCCGGCGACCCGGTGATGGGGCTGTCGCTGCCGATGGGCGGGCACCTCACGCACGGCTGGTCGGTCTCGGCCACCGGCAAGTGGTTCCGGCCCGTCCGCTACGACGTGCGCGCCGACACCGGGCGGGTCGACATGGACCAGGTCCGCGACCTGGCGCTGAAGGAGCGGCCGAAGCTGATCTGGTGCGGCGGCACTGCGATCCCCCGGACGATCGACTTCCCCGCGTTCGCGGAGATCGCCCGCGAGGCCGGCGCGGTGCTCGCCGCCGACATCGCGCACATCGCCGGGCTGATCGCGGGCGGCGCCCACCCGTCCCCGATCGGGCACGCGGACGTGGTCACCACGACCACGCACAAGACGCTGCGCGGCCCGCGCGGCGCGATGATCCTGTCGACGGCCGAGCACGCGAAGGCGGTCGACAAGGCGGTCTTCCCCGGCCTGCAGGGCGGCCCGCACGACCACACGACCGCCGCGATCGCCGTCGCGCTGAAGGAGGCGGCGCAGCCGGACTTCGCCCGGTACGCGCGGCAGATCGTCGCGAACGCGCAGGTGCTGGCCGCCGCGCTGGTCGACCGCGGCTACGACCTGGTGTCCGGCGGCACCGACAACCACCTCGTCCTGATCGACCTGACGAACAAGGGGGTCGCCGGCAAGCCCGCGGCGCAGGCCCTCGACCGCGCCGGCATCGAGCTGAACTACAACGCGGTGCCGTTCGACCCGCGCAAGCCGTTCGACCCGTCCGGGCTGCGGCTCGGCACCGCCGCGATCACCACCCGCGGGCTCGGCGAGGAGCACATGCCGCAGATCGCGGAATGGATCGACGAGGTCGTGCTGGGCACCGCCAAGCAGGACGAGGCGGTCGCCGGCCGCGTCGCCGGGAAGATCCGGGAACTGCTCGCCTCCTACCCGATGCCGGGCTGGGCGCCGGCGCCCTAGGCGGGCCGCAGGATCGTGATCATGCGCCAGGCTTCGGGGTCGGTGAGGGCCACGGTGTCCTCGCCGGTCCCGAAGTCGCCGTAGCGGGCGGCGGTGCCGAGGCCGCCGGCGAGGCTGATCGCGGCGTCCAGTTCGGTGGCGGTCCAGAAGCGGTAGGGGACGACGTCGCGGATCACCCGGGTGCCGTCGCCGTCCGTGATCGTCATCGTGACGTGGTCGTCGGCGATCTGGGTGACGGGGTCGAGCCGGTCGGACGGCTCGCCCCACCGCACGCTCGCCCGGACGCCGCCGCGCTCGACCGTCCAGCCGGTGCTGACGCTCGGGTCGTCGCCGAGCCGGTCGCGGGGGTGCGACATCTCCACGACGTACAGGCCGCCGGGGGACAGGTGCGCGGCGACGCGGCGCAGGTGCGCCGTGAACGCGTCCAGCGTCATGAGGTGGGACGTCGAGTCGAGCATGGTCACGACGAGGTCGAACCGGCGGCCCAGGTCGAACCGGGTCATGTCGTCCCGGACGACCTCCACCTCGACGCCGGCGCGCCCGGCCTCGCGGGCGGCGTGGGCGCACATCCGCGGGTTCAGGTCGAGCGCCGTCGCGGCCAGCCCGCGCCGCGCGAACTCGCGGGCGTGCTCGGCCGGCCCGGCGGCCAGCTCCAGCACGCTCGCGGGCTCGGCGTCCAGCCCGGCGCACCAGCCGAGGAGCGCGTCCACCTCGGCGGGCACGTCGCGGAACGAGCACGCCAGCTCGTACGCCCAGGGGTCGTCGTAGATGCCGCTCACCCGGCCATCCTGCCAGCGGCCGCGTGTCACGCGACCGCCACGTCACCCTGTGCCCGCGGTTTCACATTCCGGACCGGGGGTTGAGCCGCCCGCGCCGACCGCCTAGCGTTCGGTAAGTGATCGACCCCGTGAGCGGTGAGGACGTCAACGACCGACCGCGGCGCGGCCCGTCCTCGACCCGGCTGCCGCTGCTGCTGCCCGGTTCGCTGAGCGACGAGCAGCGCGCCGTGTACGAGGCGGTGACCGGCGGCCCCCGCGCCGAGGGCCGCACCCCGCCGTTCGGCATGGCCGACGACATCGGACGGCTGCACGGCCCCTTCAACGCCATGCTGTACAGCCCGTCCGTGGGCCTGCCGCTGCAGGACCTCGGGGCCGCGCTGCGCTTCCGGACCGCGTTCACCAAGCGGGAGCGGGAGATCGCCACGCTGGTCGTCGCCGCGCACGCCCGGTCCGACTTCGAGTGGTACGCGCACGAGCGGATCGGCCGCCGGCACGGCCTCACCGACGCGGAGATCGACGCGCTGCGCGACGGCCGCGCGCCGCTGCTCGGCGACGTCCGCGAGCGCGTCGTCCACGAGGCGGCGCGGCAGCTCGCCGCGGAGGGCGACCTCGCCGACGCCGTGTTCACCGAGGCGGTCGCGACGCTCGGCCGCGCCGCCGTCGTCGAGCTGGTCACGCTCGTCGGCTACTACCAGGCGCTGGCGCTGCAGCTGCGGGTGTTCCGGGTCGGCCTCCCCGACGGCGAGGACGCGCCCGAGTGGCCGCCGGAGGACGCGGATGAGTGAGGTGCTGCGGACGGTGCGGCTCGCGCTGCACCCGGTCTCGATGCGCGACCACCGCGCGCTGCTGACGCACTGGACGGGCCCGCTCGTCCGGCGCCACCTCTTCGACGACCAGGTGGTCACCCCCGTCCAGGTCAGCGAGATCATCGAGGCGAGCGAGCGGGACTTCGCCACCGAGGGCTACGGGCTGTGGGGGCTGCGCCCGGCCCGCTGGTCCGCCGGGATCGACGCGGCGGGCGCCGCGTCCGGCGATCCGCTGATCGGCGTCGCCGGGCTCGGCCACCACGAGGGGCCGCTCGGCCGGGGCGTGGACGTCGAGATCCTCTACAGCCTGGAGCCCGACCACTGGGGGCAGGGCCTCGCGGCGGAGGCGTCCCGCGCGGTGCTCGACTACGCGTTCGGGGTGGTCGGCGTGCACCGGATCACCGCCGAGATCGACACGGCCAACACGGCGTCGGCGGAGATCGCGCTGCAGCTCGGGATGCGGCGGTGGCGGGACGGCCCGTCCGGCCCCGACGGCGCCGCCTACTATGCCGCGGACCGCTCCCGCTGGATCGGATCCCGTCGAATCATCGACGCCGTGCCATAGAATCCGTCGCCATCTGTTGATTTCGCTATGGAATACAGCAGTATGTGCGCATGAGCTCCTCCTCTGGCCGGGCGCCCCTCGCGGCCGGGTTCGGCAACGGCGGCGTGTCCTTCTGGTACCGGGCGGCCGGACGCCCAGAGCCGGGCCCCCGCCTTCCCGGGCCGCGCACGGCGGACGTCTGCGTCGTCGGCGCCGGGTACACCGGCCTCTGGACCGCCTACTACCTCAAGCGCGCCCGCCCGGACCTGCGGATCATCGTGCTGGAGCGCGAGTTCGCGGGCTTCGGCGCGTCCGGCCGCAACGGCGGCTGGGTGCTGGGGGAGATCGCCGGCTCGCGGGAGCGGTACGCGGCCCGGCACGGCCGCCCCGCCGCGATCGCGCTGCAGCGCGCCATGTTCGGGGCGGTGGACGAGGTCGTCCGGGTCGCCGCCGCGGAGGGCGTCGACGCCGGCCTGGTGAAGGGCGGGGTGCTGCACGTCGCCCGCAACGCCGCCCAGCGCGCGCGGCTCGCCGCCATGGTCGACGAGGCCCGCGCCTGGGGCTGGGCGGACGGCGACCTCGTCCCGCTGCCCGCCGCCGAACGCGACGACCGGCTCCGCGTCGAGGGCGCGACCGGCGCGGCGTGGAGCCCGCACTGCGCCCGCGTCCAGCCCGCCGCCCTCGCCCGCGGCCTCGCCTCGGTGGTCCGGGGGCTCGGCGTGGAGATCTACGAGCGGACGCCGGTCGTGCGGATCAACCCGCGGCGCGGCGGCGCGGCCTCCGCCGTCACCCCGTGCGGCACCGTCACCGCCGACTACGTGCTGCGCGCCACCGAGGGCTTCACCGCCGGGCTGCCCGGCCACCGCCGCGACTGGCTCCCGATGAACAGCTCCATGATCGTCACGACGCCGCTGCCGGCCGCGGCCTGGAAGGAGATCGGCTGGGAGCGCCGCGAACTGCTCGGCGACATGGCGCACTACTACATGTACGCGCAGCGCACCGCCGACGACCGCATCGCGTTCGGCGGCCGGGGACGCCCCTACCGGTACGGGTCCCGCATCGACGACGGCGGCCGCACCGACCCCGCCACGATCGACGCCCTCTGGACGATGCTGACCGCGATGTTCCCGGCCGTCGCCGGCGAGGGGCGGGTCGACCACGCCTGGTCCGGAGTCCTCGGCGTGCCGCGCGACTGGTGCTCGACCGTCGTCCTCGACCACGCGACCGGGCTCGGGCACGCGGGCGGCTACACCGGGCACGGCGTCGCGGCCGCCAACCTCGCGGGCCGCACCCTGCGCGACCTCGTCCTGCGCGAGGACACCGCGCTGACCGCGCTGCCGTGGGTGGACCGCCGCGTCCGCCGCTGGGAGCCCGAACCGCTGCGCTGGCTCGGCGTCCACGCGATGTACGCGCTCTACCGGGCCGCCGACGCCCGCGAATCGGCCTCGCCGTCGGCGGCCACGTCCGCCCTGGCGCGCCTGGCCGACCGGATCACCGGTCACTGACCAGCCGCTGGACGTCGGCGTACGAGGGCGCGGGGCGGTCGCCGTCCGCGCCGGTGACGCCGAGGGCCGCCGCGACGGCGGCCTGCAGCGCCTTGCGGAACGGCAGCGACCCGGTGCTCACCCGGTGCACGCCGAGCCGCGCGAGCCGCTCGTACTCGGTCTTGCCCGGCAGGTACAGGACGTTGAGCGGCACGTCCGCCGCCTCCAGCACGGCCCGGATGTCGGCGTCGTCCACGATGCCCGGGACGAAGACCCCGTCCGCGCCGGCCGCCGCGTAGGCGCTCGCCCGCCGCAGCGTCTCGTCGCGGTCGGGGTCGCCGAGCCAGAACGTGTCGGTGCGGGCGTTGAGGAACACCTGCGGCGCGGCCCGCTTGACGGCGCCGATGACGGTCAGCTGGTGGTCGAGCGGCGCGAGCGTCCCGTCGGCGCGGCCGTCCTCCAGGTTGATCCCGGCGATGCCGAACGAGGCCAGCTCGGTGACGAGGTCGGCGACGTCGGCGGCCCGGTCGGAGAACCCGCCCTCGACGTCGACGGTGACCGGCACGGGCAGCCGCGACAGCGCGCGGGCCAGGGCGAGGGTCTCCGCGCGCGTGTCGCCGGTGGCGTCGCTCTTCCCGGCCGCCGCCGCGACGCCGAGGCTCGTCGTCCCGATCGCGGGGAACCCCGCCTGCACCAGCGCCGCGCCGCTCGCGAAGTCCCACGCGTTCGGCAGCACCAGCGGGCGGTCACCGCGGTGCAGTTCACGGAAGTCCATCGTCGTCCCCCTTCTCGACGGTCACGCTAGGTCTGCCCCGTTTCAACCCTGGTCGAAATGTCCGCCGCGCCAGGTGGGCAGGGGACGGCGCTCCACGGCCGCGTCGAAGGCGGCGCGGGCCAGCAGGCGGGTGGAGTCGAGCGTGGGCAGCGGCGACACGCCGGGCGTCACCAGGAGCGGGATCTCGGTGCACACCAGGGCGACGGCGTCGCAGCCGCGGTCGGCGAGCCGGCCGATGATCCGGACGTACTCGCGGCGCGACTCCTCGGTGAAGACGCCGTTGACCAACTCGTCGAAGATGATCCGGTGGACGGTCTCCCGGTCGGCGGCGTCCGGGACCTCGGCGGCGATGCCCCGCGCGGCCAGCTCGCGCGGGTGGACGGGGCCGTCCATCGTGTAGCGGGTGCCGAGGACGCCGACGCGGGTGCGGCCGTCGCGGGCGGCCCGGTCGGCGACGACCCGCGCGATGTGCAGGCCGGGCAGCGCCAGGTCGTCGCCGGGGCGTTCGAGCGCCAGGTGGGCGGTGTTGTCGGGGCAGACGAAGAAGTCGGCGCCCGCCGCCGCGAGCCGCCGGACGCTCTCGGCCAGGATCGCCCTGACCGCGTCGTGGTCGCCGGCCTCCCAGGCGGGCATGCTGCGGGCCAGCGCGATCAGGTCGAGCGTCACGTCCGGGTGGTCGTCGGGGCCCAGCTCGCGGAACCCCTCCTGGCAGAAGGCGCGGAAGCACAGCGCGGCGCCCTCCGCGCTGTGGGCCAGGATGCCGAGATGCCTCATGGCACCGACAGTACTGTGATCTTCCGGAAGCGATCAGCCCGGCAGGGACCTGCTTCTGGATCGCGCTCGGCGGAGGACCCGCGCCTGGACGACGCGCCGCTAGACCGTGCGGTAGTGCGTGGTCAGGCGGCCCTCGTCGTCCAGGAGGTGGAACGCCACGCCGGGCGGCGCGTCATAGTCGGCGATGCCGCCGCCCTCGATGGGCAGCCGCAGCGTGGAGACGGTGCCGGGGGAGACGAGCAGCGGCCGCCCGGCGAAGGTCGTGGCCGCCGCCGTGTGGTTGTGCCCGCACAGCACGGCCACGACCTGCGGATGCCTCTCGATGACCGCGGCCAGGCGGTCCGCGCCGAACTGCCGGATCCGGTCCACGTACGGGATGCCCTGCGGCACGGGCGGGTGGTGGAAGCAGACGAACGCCGGCTCGCCGGGGTTGCCGGCGAGCTGCCGGTCGAGCCAGGCGAGGGTGCCGTCGTCCAGGAACCCGTGGTCCTTGCCGGGGACGGTCGAGTCGCACATCGCGAACGTCGCGCCCGCGATCCTGTGGAGGCGGTTGACCGGGCCGTCGAGGGGCGGCTCGTCCAGCAGGCCCTCCCGGTAGGGGCCGCGCACGTCGTGGTTGCCGGGGCAGAGCAGGACCGGGTGCGGCGACCCCAGCAGCAGCTTGCGGGCCTGCGCGTACTCGGCGGGGTCGCCGTGGTCGGCGATGTCCCCGGTGACGAGGACGGCGTCGAGCGGCAGCGCGCCGAGATGCTCCATGACCCGCGCCATGCGGTCGGCCCGGTCGTCGCTCTGATCGAGGTGGGTGTCGCTGAGCTGCGCGAAAACAATCACGACCGCGAATCTAGGCCGGGACCGGACCAGGATTAAGATCCGGTTCCGTGCCGAAAGATTGGTCCGGTTCCGTCGATCTGCATCTGGACGTCGACACGGCCGGCGGCCGCCGCGCGGGCCTGGAGCATGCGCTGCGCGCCGCGATCGCGGCGGGACGCCTCGCCCCCGGCGCCGCCCTGCCCTCGACGCGGGCGCTCGCCGCGGAGCTCGGCTTCTCGCGCGGGACCGTGACCGCCGCCTACGACCAGCTGATCGCCGAGGGCCACCTCGTCACCGTCCCCGGCTCCGGGACCCGCGTCGCGGCGACCGCCGCCCCGCGCGTGCCGGCGGCCGGGCCGCAGGTTTCCGGCGTCCCCGATGAACCGCTGCACGACCTGCGGCCGGGGCGGCCCGATCTCGGGGCGTTCCCGTCGGGTGCGTGGCTGCGCTCGACCCGCCGCGTCCTGGCGTCCGCGCCGCCCGGGGCGCACGCGCTCGGCGACCCGCGCGGGCGCCCCGAGCTGCGGGAGGCGCTCGCCGGCTATCTCGGGCGGGCGCGCGGCGTCCACGCCGACCCCGCGCGAATGGTGATCACGTCCGGGTACGCGCAGTCGCTCGGCCTGCTCGCCTCCGTGCTGGCGGGGCCGTTCGCGATGGAGGAACCGGGGCACTTCTTCCACCGCGCCGTCGTCGCCCGCGCCGGGATCGGCATCGTCCCGCTGCCGGTCGACGACCTGGGCGCCCGCCCCGACGCGCTCGACGGTGCGGGCGCCGCCGTGCTGACCCCGGCGCACCAGTACCCGTCCGGCGCGACCCTCCACCCGGAGCGGCGCCGCGCGTTCACCGCCCGTGCGCGCGAGACCGGTGCGGTCATCGTCGAGGACGACTACGACGGCGAGTTCCGCTACGACCGGCAGCCCGTCGGCGCTCTCCAGGGGACGGCCCCGGAGCACGTCGTCTACGGCGGCACGACGTCCAAGACCCTCGCCCCGGCGCTGCGCCTGGGCTGGCTGGTGCTGCCCGCGCGCCTGGTCGAGCCCGTCACCGAGGCCAAGCGGCTCGCCGACGCCCATACGCAGTCGCTGGCGCAGCTCGTCCTCGCCGACCTCATCGGGACCCACGCCTTCGACCGGCACGTCCGCGCCTCCCGGCTCCGGTACCGGCGCCGCCGCGACCTGCTCGTCGAGACGCTGCGCGCCCGCGTCCCGCGGGTGCGGGTGCGGGGCGTCGCGGCCGGCCTGCACGTCCTGGTCCTGCTCCCGCCCGGCGGCCCGGACGAGGACGAGATCATGAGGCGCGCCGCGGCCGCCGGCCTCGCCCTCATGCCGCTGCGCGACCACTGGCAGGACCCCGCCGGACGCCCGCAGGGCCTCATCATCGGGTACAGCACGCCGCTCGCCGCCGCCTACCGCCCGGCTCTGGACGCGTTGTGCACCGTCCTCGAAACGCGGACCTGAGCCCTTCGCTCGGAGGCGCCGAACGCCTCGGCATAGAACGTGATGGCCTCGGCGGCGCCGTCGACGATCGCGTGCGGGGATGCCTCAGCGCGCCGACCAGGACGGGTCCCGACCGATGAAGCCGAGCATCCTCGTCTGGACGTCCGCGCCGGCGGGCACCTCGACGCGGGGCCCGTACTGGCCGGACGAGCGGAGGACCTCCTCGATCTCCTCCATCCCGGCGAGGAGCCGGGCGCAGAAGCCGGGGTCGAGGCGGTCGTCCTGGCCGGTGGCCCGGGCGAGGTCCCAGGTGTGCATGAACACGTCGGCCGTGTAGAACCGGTCGATCGCGGCCGCCAGGGGCAGGGTGCCGATGTGCGGGTTCGTCAGCTTGCGGTCCGCGGTCGCGGGATCGTCCAGCACCGCTTGGACGGCGTCGCAGTGGACCTGCCACGCGGCCACCGGGTCGTCGTCCGCGGACGGCCCGCGGCGAAGGTCGAGGCCGGCCCCGGACGCCAGGAACGCCGGGAACCACTCGGTCAGGTGCCGCACGATGTCGCGCGCGGCCCAGCCGTCGACCGGGGACGGCGCGTCCCAGGACGCGGTGCCGCGGACCCGGTCGGTGAACAGCCCGGCGACCTGCCGGTGCCGCTCGGCCGGAAGCTCAGACAGCGCCATCCGCGATCATCCTCTCCAGCTTGGCGTACCCCTCGTTGACCCCGGTCTCCATGCCGCTGCGCAGCCACGCGTCGCGGCCTTCGAAGCTGTCGACCAGCGACTGCGCGCGCAGCCGCGTCCGGCCGCCGCCCAGGTCCTCGAACGACAGCGTCTCCAGCGCGACGCTGTCGGGGGCGCCCTCGTAGGTGAAGGTCTGCACGATGCGGTCCGGCCGCACCTCGTGGAAGCAGCCGTGGAAGCGGTGCTCGGCGCCGCCGCTCACCGAGACGTACCGCCAGCTGCCGCCGGTGCGCGCGTCCCAGTGCTCGATCCGGGTGGTGATGGCGTCCGGGCCCACCCACTGGGCGAACAGCTCCGGGTCGGTGTGGGCGCGCAGCAGCTGCTCGGGCGTCGCCGCGAAGTCACGGGTCATCACGATGACCGGCACCGTCGGGTCGGCCTCGATCACCGTCTCCTTGATCCTGTCCATGCTCGTCCTCCTCCATTCGCGCCAGGACGGCGTCGAGGCGGCGGTAGCGCTCCTCGGCGCGGCGCCGGTGGCGCTCGATCCAGGTGTCCATCAGGTCGAAGGCCCGGGCCTCCAGGCGCACCGCCCGGGGCTGCGGCCCCGGCGGCCGGCTGACGAGCCCGGCGTCCTCGAGTACGCGCAGGTGCTTGTAGACGGCCTGCAGCGACATCCGGTACGGCTCGGCCAGCCGGCCCACGGTCGCGTCGCCCTCCGCGAGCCGGGCCACCATGTCGCGCCGGGTCGGGTCCGCCAGTGCGGCGAAGACCCGCGACAGGTCGTCCGCGGTCATGCTCCCTACTTTCAACTTCAAGGTTGAAAGAGAGCCTAGGTGCGCCCGGCGGGTGTGTCAACCGATGGGTTTAAAGACCAGGTAGATCGGAGCTCTGCGCGCCGCTCAGCCGTGCGGGCTCCGGACGGCAGGGAAGTCGGCCCACACGGTGGTGCGCGCCCCGTGGGCGCGGTGCCCCCACCGCTCCGCGAGCGCGGCGACGATGTGCAGCCCGCGCCCGCTCTCGCCGTCCGCCGCGTCCCGCATGACCGGCCGCGCCCCGCCGGCGCCGTCGTCGGTGACCTCCGCCCGCAGCACCCCGCCTCCCGCCCACAGCGCGATGTCGATCTTCCCGCCCCGCCCGGACGCGGTGTGCCTGATGCCGTTCCCGGCGAACTCGTCCACGACGAGCGCCATGTCGTCCAGCAGCTCGTCGCCGGGCGCCACATGCTCCGGGACGAGCGTGTCCCGCAGAAAAAGCCGGGCATGCCGGACGGACCGTGCCACACCGGGCAATGTCAGGACGGCCAGCAGCCGCAGCTCTCCCGCCTCACGGGTGCTCATCGTGATTCCTCCTCCGAATGTCACCCGCACAGGCTGATCGCACTCCGTCACCGCATCAACACATTCCCGCGAGCTGAGAGGCATCCGTCGCGGGCCCATCGAAAAGCTGAAGTATCGAAGTCCGGGTGTATCGAAGTTCGCGGATTCTGACCCGCTTCATCACACACGGTGACACGATGTGTGCATGACGTCAGACGACCGGTCGTCGTATCGGCGCCGCAAGATCGGCCAGGCGCTCCGCCGGTACCGCGAAGAACGCAACCTGACGCAGGACGCGGCGGCCCGCCTGGTCGAGCGCTCACCGGCCACCCTCAGCGCCTACGAGAACGGCCACCGCGCCGTCCGCCCCCGCGACCTCCGCCAGATCCTCGACCACTACGGCATCACCGACGCCCGCGAACGCGCCCGCCTCCTCGACCTCGCCGCCCAGGGCCGCAAGGACGGCTGGTGGCTGGACTACCAGGAGCGGACGGACCCGTTCATCGTCGACTACGCCTCCCTGGAAGGGAGCGCCTCGGGCATCCGGGAGTTCGAGCCCCACGTGGTGCCCGGCCTGCTGCAGACGGAGGCGTACACCAGGGCCGTCTTCTCGGCATACGACTCCGTCCGGCTGGATCCGAGAAAGGACGGCGCAGTCGGCTTCCGCATGGCCAGACAGCGAATCCTTGTTGAGGACCCGCCCCGTCTGACGTGGATCATCACAGAGGCGGCCCTGCGCGCGCCGGTCGGTGGCGCATGCGTCATGAAGGAGCA
This sequence comes from Actinomadura bangladeshensis, assembly GCF_004348335.1. Lineage (GTDB taxonomy): Bacteria > Actinomycetota > Actinomycetes > Streptosporangiales > Streptosporangiaceae > Spirillospora > Spirillospora bangladeshensis. The sequence goes on from NZ_SMJW01000013.1 coordinate 17,529, forward strand.
GCTCCGAAAGATACTGGCCGTTACGGTGGCGCCGCATTTGAGTTTGCAGGTGCTGCCACTCGCGGTCGGCGAGCATCCCGGACTGGACGGTGCCTTCTCGATCCTCGATATCGGTTTTGATGAGCCAATGAGGGTCGTCGCTGTTCACAGCCTTGTACGCAGTTGGTTCATTGACGAGTCGGCGAGCGTTGCCCACTACGGGCGCGTGTACGAAGCGCTCTCCTCTCTCGCGCTCACCAAAGCCGAATCGCGGGCTCTCATCGAAGAGATAGTGTCTGCACTATGAGCGATCGAGGCTTCGGTTCCGTGCACTGGCGCAAGAGCAGTTACAGCACCGAACACGGAACCAACTGTGTGGAGGTTGCCGCACTGGGGACATCAGGGAGCGTAGGTGCCCGCGATTCCAAGAACCCGTCGGGCCCGGTGCTGAGCTTCACACCGGCGTCGTGGGACGCCTTTCTCGGCGAGATCAAGCGCGGCGCGTTCGACCTCGCCTGACGCGGCGGGCCGTCGGCCGCGCCGCCGGTTCCGGAAGGTCCTTGCGTGGTGTGTCACCAGCGACGATGTGTCTTCACGTCCGAACGGATCAGTGAAACATGTCGAGTTCCGCTGGAGCGGGGAACACACAGTCGCAGACCTGCGCGTAGGGGCAGCGGGCACGAGGTTACGGGGGCGGAAATGAAGGCGGTCGTCGCGACGGATCAGGCCGCGGAGGCGGCCGGGATCGAGCTGGCGGAGCGGCCGGAGCCGACGCCGGCGATCAATGACGTCGTCGTCGAGGTCCATGCGTCGGGTTTCGTCCCGGCGGAGTGGGAGTGGCCTTCGACGTGGGTGGATCGCTCCGGTCACGATCGAGTGCCGGCGATCATCGGCCACGAGTTCGCCGGAGTGGTCACCTCCCTCGGCTACGGCACGACGGGACTCTCGCCGGGCCAGCGGGTGTTCGGCATCACGGACTGGCACCGCGATGGAACCCTCGCCGAGTACGCGGCCGTGGAGGCGCGCAACCTGGCGCCGCTGCCCGGGGCCGTCGACTTCACGGTGGGTGCGAGCCTGCCGATCTCCGGCCTGACCGCATGGCAGGGCCTGTTCCAGCATGGCCGCCTCCAGGCGGGGCAGAGCGTCCTCGCGCACGGCGCCGCCGGCGCGGTCGGGTCCGTGGTGACGCAGCTCGCCCGGGAGTTCGGCGCCTACGTCATCGGTACCGGGCGGGCGGCGGACCGCCAGGCGGCGCTCGACTTCGGCGCGAACGAGTTCCTCGCCCTCGACGACGAGGACCTCGAAGACATCGGAGGGGTCGACGTCGTCTTCGATGTCATCGGCGGTGACGTCCAGAGGCGCTCGGCGGGCGTCGTCCGGCCCGGCGGGACGCTGGTGTCGGTGGTCGGGCCGGTTGAGACCCGCCCTGTCGACGGTCTCGCGGTCGACTTCGTCGTCGAGTCCGTTCCGAGTCAGCTGGTGGAGATCGTCGAACGGGTGCGGGACGGGCGCCTTCGCACGCACATCGGAACCGTCGCGACCCTCGACGACGCCGTCCCCGCGCTCAACCCGGCCCAGCGTCGCAAGGGCAAGACCGTCATTCGCGTGCGCCCCTGAGGTTTCCGGCCGCCGGTCATTCCGCCGATGCGTCCTGCGTGTGCGGGGGCGTCCGGGCGCAGGCGCCGGCGATGGCGGACGGGTCCCAGTAGAAGGGACGGCATTCCAGCATGCGCCCGTCCCGGACCTTGATCAACTGCATGATCAGTGTCTCGACCTCGCGGCCCGTCGACCGGGCGCGGAAGCGCACCCGGTTGTGCACCACGACGGTGTCGTCATCGCCCCAGTGCTCCTGCTCGAGGAACTCGATCGACTCCCACAGGTCGCTGAAGACGGCGAGGAAGCGCTCCAGGCCGTCCCGTCCCCGCCACGTCCCGGTCCCGGTGAACGGCAGGCCCGGCGCCTGGTGCAGCACCACGTCGGGGTCCACGTACACGGCGACCTGGCCGTAGTCGGCTCTGCCGTATCCGCCCGCTGCCACATACGCGGCCTCCGCCGCATAGAACTTCTCCATCACCGCCCACGCGCCATCCGCGTCCACGACGGCGTATCCCTCGTCCACCGGAGTCCCCACGGCCATCACTCCCATCTTCGGCAACGACCACAGCAACCCCGGTCCACCGCACTCGGTTGCAGAAGAGGACGTGCGAGCGCTCGTCGAACGGCCAGTGCGTTCTCCACCAAGATCCGCCGGGTGCGTTGACCTGCGGCGTGTTGTTGTTATGAGCGCGTCAAAAGCAACAACACGCCGCAGATCAACGACGCGGCGACCCCGTCGCGAGTGCAGCGGCGCAAGCCTTACCGGGGGCGCAGGCCGTCCAGCGTCAGCCGGGTGATGTGTGCCGGGCGCTTGCGGTCGGTCTCTGCGGCGGCGTGGCGGATCGCGGTAAAGGCGCCTGCGACGAGGGCCATCACATCGTCGGGGGTGGCGTCGCGGCGTGCGGCGCCGGCTGCTTGCGCGCGGGCCAGGAGGTCCGCGACGTGGTTCGTCAGGTCTGCCGCGATGTCCGGGGCGGCGGTGCGCAGGTCGAATTCGGCGGCGGCCAGTGCGCTCTTGACCGCTGCGTTCTCGGCTCCCTCCGCCACCATGCGGGACAGCAGTGTGAAGAGGGCCTCGGGGCCGTCGGTGGCGGCGAGCCTCTCCGCCTCCACGATCAGCCCCCGCGGCATGTCGATCGCGACGGCCAGGCAGAGCGCGTCCTTGGCGGGGAAGTGGCGGTGGACGGTGCCGGGGCCGACGCCCGCGCGCCGGGCGATCCCATCGAGGGAGACCCCGAGGCCGCCGACCTGCACACTCCCGGCTTCTTCAGCCATCCGTTGGGTGCCGCCGGGTTCGAGGCCGGCAAGGAGGCGTGGCGCATGCTCGTCGGCCGGTTCCCCGGCATCCGCGTGGTCGCCGAGGACATCCTGGTGGACGGCGACAAGGCCGCCGTCCGCTCGTCCGTCGCAGGAATCGGGGGCGACGCGCGGCCCATGCTGTTCGAGGTCTTCCGTATCGAGGACGGCCGGTTCGCGGAGATGCGGGGCGCCGGCGCGGGCTCTCCGGCTTCGGCCGGCCCCGAGGACGTGGTCGGCTGACACGAGGTCCGTGCCTGGGGAAAAGGTGGCCGAACCGGTCAGGAATCAAGAAGCGCCGGTCACTACGCCGCGCCTAGCGTGATGGGCATGGAACTCACGATTCACACGGCCTTTCTCCCGCACACCGATCCGGAGGCCTCGCTGGCCTTCTACCGCGACACGCTCGGCTTCGAGGTCCGCAACGACGTCGGCAAGGGCACGATGCGCTGGATCACCGTCGGCCCCGCAGGGCAGCCCGGCACGTCCATCGTGCTGACCCCGCCGGCCGCCGACCCCGGCATCACCGACGACGAGCGCCGCACCATCGCGGAGATGATGGCCAAGGGCACCTACGGCATCATCGTCCTGGCGACCCCCGACCTCGACGATGTGTTCAAGCGGCTGCAGGGCGCCGCCGAGGTCGTCCAGGAGCCGACCGAGCAGCCGTACGGCATCCGCGACTGCGCCTTCCGCGATCCGGCGGGCAACATGATCCGCGTCAACGAGTTCCGGGAGTAGCCCGATGGCACAGGACGAGCAGAAGAGCGGGCGCAGGCCCGGTACGCCGGGCGCGTTCTCGCGGTGGATGCAGCACCGGATGAACGCCCGCATGAACCGCAAGGTCCGCAAGGGGCGGGGCACGTTCATGGGCATGGACGTGCTGATCCTCAACACGGTCGGCAGCCGCAGCGGGCAGCCGCGCGAGACGCCCGTGGCGTGGTTCCCCGACAAGGACGACTCGCGGCTGATCATCGCCTCGGGCGGCGGCACCCGCAACCCGGACTGGTTCGACAACCTGATGGCCCACCCCGACCGGGCGACGATCGAGCTGCCCGGGGAGGGGGCCGTACCGGTGACGCCGCAGCGGCTCGACGGTCCCGAGCGCGAGGAGGCGTGGCAGCGGATCGCCGAGGCGCAGCCCCGCATCGCCAAGTACCAGAGCAAGTCCGAGCGGCAGTACCCGGTCATCCGCCTCACCCGCCGGTGACCGCCGGACGTCAGGGCAGGAGCGCGAGCTCGCCCGCGGTGGCCCGTGCCTCCAGTTCCGCGAGTGCCTTCGGCCCCACGGCCGGCCCGTAGCACGTCGGCCGGCCGGGGCCGGGCACCCCGGCCGCCGAGAGCCCGGCCACCGCCACGGCGGCCACGAGGCACCTGCCCGATGGCGGCCCGGGACTCCCTCACCTCCGCCCGCACCGGTGGCCGAGCAGCGCTCCCGGGCCGGTGCGGGACCCGGGAGCGTCACCGTCACAGGCGGGATTCGACCTTCGCCAGGATGGCGAGGATTCCCGTCCGCGCGTCCTCGGCGACGTCGTCCAGGGCGGCCCGTGCGCGGTCGAGGTGCTCGCGGGCGAGCTCCATCGCCTGGTCGAGGCCGCCGGACGACTGGACGAGCGCGCGCACCGCCGGAAGGTCGTCGGAGGTGAAATCCGGTGACAGCAGGAGCGCGGCCAGCGCGCCGGAGTCGTCGGCGGCGAGGGCGGCCAGCGTGGGTGCGCCGAAGAGGCCCAGCATGTGGTCGGTGCCGACGGACTTGTCGAGGTCGCCCGGGGTGAGGTCGAGGCAGTCGTCCAGCACCTGGAAGGCGATTCCGAACTCGTGGCCGAACAGCGAGAGCGCCGCGACCTCCGGTTCGGGGCGGGCGGCCTCCGCGGCGCCGAGCAGGCAGGTCATCTGGAACAGGACGCCGGTCTTGCGCTCGGTGAGCTCCAGGTAGTCCTGCAGCGCGTAGGCGGTGTCGAAGGTCCGCTCGATGTCCAGCAGCTGGCCGTGCGCGAGCTCGCTGAGCGTGCGGCTGACCAGCATGTCGACCCCCGCGCCGAGCTCGGCCGACTCGGTCCCGGCCAGCGCGAAGGCGGCCAGTCCCGCCAGGGACGCCCGCTCGGGCCCGACGAGCGTGTGCGCGGTCGGCTGCCCGCGCCGGAGCGCCGCCCGGTCGACCACGTCGTCGTGGATCAGCGACGCCAGATGGACGAGCTCCACCAGCGCGCCGAGCCTGACCATCCGGGACGGGTCCACGGGCGCGTCGCCCACGCAGGCCGCGAGCAGGCCCGAGCGCAGGCTCTTGCCCGGGTTCGCCGCCAGGGCCGCCACCGGGCCCCGCAGGGACGGGCCGAGCCCCGCGGCCAGCTCGTCGACGCGCGCCAGGACCCGGGAGGGGTAGTCCATCTCCGTGCCGGGTGCCGGGCTCTGGACGGCGGTCACGACGTCGGCTCCGGCGGCATCTGCTTGAACGGCGCGTTCATCTCGATGCCGGCGGTCGCCTCGACGGCCTCGTAGACCTGGCTGTAAAGGGCGGGATTGCTCATGTACGCCAGGACCTCCCGCCTGGTCATCCCGAGCGTGGGCACGAGCGACTCCCGGTGCAGCTTGACGGCGAGCTGCGCCTCGGGCGCCGTCAGGACACCGCTCTGCACGAGGCCGCCGATGACGACCTCGGCATCGTCGAGGTGCTCCTGGGTGACGACCTCCGCGGAATCAGGGTCGTTGAGCACGCCCTCCATGAAGTCGTGGTACTTGTCGTAGTACTGTCTCGCGTACACCACTTCGGACGATTGCGCCTGCCGGTCCTTCAACCGGTCTATCAGCGTCTCGGAGTTCACATAGGTGAGTTCGACCAGCAGCCTTCCGGCCATGGTCTGCATGAAGAAGTCGTCGCGCACCTTGTCGGCGATCGGATTGTCCTCGACCAGCGGCAGCCGGTAGTAATCGCTCAGCACCGGCAGCATCTTGCATTGCACCTGGGATTCGGGGATCACGTGCGTGTCGCCGTTGCCGCCCGCGAACACGATCGACCCGGAGTCGCCGGCCGCGATGAGGAACTCGGTGTAGATCATGTCTTTGTAGGGGATGTCCCCGATCGGCGTCCTGACGACCGCCTGCACGCCGATCGCGACGATCTCGCTGGAGCTGTAGCCGGTCGTCCGCCCGACCTTCTCGATCTTCATCCCCGGCTGGGGGTCGGTGAGCCCGGGCACCGGCCCCGCGCACGGCAGGCCGGCCTCCGACACCGCCGCCCGCCGGCCGAGCGGAAGGCGCACGTTGAGGGCCTCCAGCGTGGCGTCCATCCGGGTCAGCAGGTTGCCGCCGAAGGAGTCGCCGGCCGCGGCCATGCCGACGACCGGATGGGTGGCCGAGATGGGCGCCATGAGGTCCTTCGCGACCTCCAGGGTGTAGGCGCTCTGGTCGGTCAGCTGCGCGATCGCGCCGTCGACCCGCGTGCCCGCCGGGCTGATGGGCGCCCAGCGCTTCAGCTTCGCGATGGCGTCCGCCGACGTGCCGCCGTCGTAGGTGCCGGGCTGGACGATCGGCTCGCCGACCTTGCCCCGCCCCATGCGCGCGATCACGTGGTTGCAGGTCAGCAGGCAGATGGTGTCGTCGGTGTTGTCGATGACGAAGAGGCCGAGCGTGCCGGCCGTCGTCCCGTCGACGGGGTTGGAGATGCTGGCGCCCTGCCGCGGCGGCCGCATCCGGCCCATGATCGGGTCCGACACCCCCGCCGGCGCGAGCGGCGCCCGCGCCGGCGCGAGGGCCGTCTGCGCCCCGGCCGAGAACGGCCCGGCCTGCTCCACGTCGACCTCGTAGGTCGTGCCGTCGACCTCGACGGTGCGCGGCAGCAGGCGGCGGCGCGACACCAGGGCCTCGCGGCGCTTCTTGCCGACCAGCACGACGACCGCGGGACGTCCGGTCCACTCGCCGCCGCGGCGGCGGAAGCCGATGCCGACCCCGGTGACGTTCGGGTCGTCGCCGTAGGCGTCGTAGATCTGCTGCCTGGCGCGTTCCAGCCTGCCGTGGTCATCGGCGCAGAGTTCCATGGTCCTCCGTCGTCGGTTCCTGGTCGCGCCGGTCAGTTCCGGTGCGAGATGGGCTGCGGCTGCCGGCCGAGCCGGTGCTCCCGGCCGAGCCCCCCGAGCCAGATCTCCGCCATGGCGTCGTCGGCCGGGTCGAAGTGGGGAGACAGGGTCGCCACGCCGAGCGCGACGAACGCCCGGAGGTCCTTCTGGCCGGCGTCGTCGGCCTGTGCCGCGTGCCGTCCGATGCCCGCCAGCAGCCGCCCCTGCGGCGCGCCCAGCAGACCCAGCGCGATCAGCGCGTCCGCGCCCGCCCGTGCCCGCGCGAGGCGCGCGGGGGCGAGCCGCCGCTCGGCCGCCAGCAGGCGGGCCGGGGTGACGCGCTCCCTCCCGCGGGCGGACTCCCCGAAGCCGCGGAACTCGATCGGATAGACCGCGCCGGCCCGCGCCGCCTGCAGCAGCATCTCCCGCCGCCGGTCGAGCGGCGCCGCCGGCGGAGCCGGGGCGCCGGCGTCCGGCGTGCTCGCGGCGGCCGCCGGCGCGGACGGGACGGAACCGGACCCGCCCAGCGTCGTCCCGGCGGCGACCGCGGCCGAACCGGCGACCGCCGTCCTGCCGAGGAATTTGCGCCGGGTGACCGGGGTGGTGTGCGCAGCGGAGTCCATCTGACCACCGTTTCGTCGCCGGGCGGCCGCCCGAGTTGATCTTCAGGCGCACGCTAACCCGGAGATCGCTAAACAAGGGAATGTTGGCCGGATTCGGCCATGTGAGCCCGGAATCGGGCTTGACTTGGCGGAATTCGCCAATCGGTTCCCGGAAAGCCGGGAGTAAATGCCAACGGCGAACCCGGCCGTTGACATCAAGATCGTTTGGATGTTCCGATCATGGCGATCGGCGTCCGGAGCGATCGCACACGACGTGAGGCGAGCGCTCTTCTCCTGGCTGGGGGAATGTGCATGCGGCAGCGCGGTTTTGTCATCGCGGGAACCTGCGTCGTCGCCTTCGCGGCATCGTCGGCGGTGGCGCCGGCGGCACCGGCCGCGGCCCCCGGGCGCTGGGTCGCGATGGGCGACTCCTACCAGGCCGGCGTCGGCGCGGGCGACTACTACCCGGCGAGCGGCGACTGCAGCCGGTCGCCGTGGGCGTACGCCCCGCTGCTCGACAAGGACGGCGTGCTCGGCGGTCCCTTCTCCTTCGTCGCGTGCAGCGGCGCCACCACCGCGGACGTCGGCACCGGCAAATCGGGCGAGCCGCCCCAGTTCGACACGCTCGGCAGCGATGTCTCGCACGTGACCCTCGGCATCTCCGGCAACGACATGGGGTTCGCCGACACCGTCCAGGCGTGCATCAAGATGTCGTGGAACAAGACCTGCGAGGCCTCTCAGCAGCCCGCTCTCCAGGCCGCCTTCGACAAGCTCGACACCGGCACCACGCAGAACACCAACCCCGTGCAGGCGCTCTTCGGCGAGATCCGGGAGCGGGCACCGCAGGCGAAGATCTTCGTGCCGACGTACCCGAAGTTCTTCCCCGACGAGGGCGGGAGCGACGGCACCTCGGGCGTCCCGCTCCCCACCAAGCGGTGCCAGATGATCCGGCTCACCGACCAGCTGTGGATGAACCAGTGGGTCCAGCGCCTCGACAACTACCTCGTCACCTCGGCCACCATCGCCGGGGCCGTCCCGGTCGATCTCTACCATTCGAGCGACGGCCACGAGATCTGCCCGCCCAAAGGCCAGGAGCGGTTTCTGAACGGGATCGTCCCCAGAAATATCAATGACTCGTTCCACCCGACCAGGGCCGGTTACGCCAACACCGCCTGCATCATCAAGGAGGCGTTCCTGCGGCCCGCCGCCGCCTCGCGGATGGCCGGCGACGCGGGGGTGACCCGGCAGGCGTCGGACGTCACCGTCCAGCCCGGCCAGAAGGTCCAGGTCCCGGTCACGCTGAGGGGCGGCGGACTCGGCGCCGGGTTCGGCACGACCTGGACCGGCGGGAACGTCACGGTGCGGGTGCTGCCGCCGGCCGGCGTGCGGGCGCCCGCCGCCCGGCACCGCCGGACCGGCGGCAAGCGGGCGGTCTACGACAGCGTGTACGTGCCCGGCGCGGCGGCGGGAGGCTGGAAGGTGGAGCTGACCGGCGGTGACCGCCCGGTGAAGGTCCGCGTCACCACGACGGAACTCGCGCGGCCCGAGAGCCCGCCGGTGGCGAAGGCGGCCATGAAGCGGACCGGCCCGCGCACGGTCGTCCTGGACGCGTCCGGCTCGGCAGGCTCGGGCGGCGGCGAGGTGAAGCGCTACCTGTGGGAGTTCGGCGACGGGACGCTCGCCACGGGCGAGAGGGTCACCCACACCTACACCGAGCCCGGCACCTACGTCGCCAGCCTCGCGGTCACCGGCGACGACGGCCAGCTGGGGTTCGACGCGGCCGCGCCCGTCACGGTCGGCGAATGACCCCCGGGTGCGGACACCGGGCCCGGACGTGCGGGTGAGGACGGCGGTGCTGACGGTGCCCGCCTGCGTGCTGGTGGTCGTCGCGGGGATGCTGGTGCTCAAGGGCATGTACGACTGGTCCGGCCGGCCCGCCCACGTCGAGGTGCGGCCGTTCCAGCAGGACCGGGTGGTCGTCTACCTGGCCGCCGGAGCGGTCGCCGCCGGCGCGCTGCTGTTCCTCCTCGCCGGAGAGCGCGGTCCCGCCCTCGCGGTGCTGGTCACCGCGCTCGTCCCCGTCCTGCTGATCGCGCCGGGCATCGCCCGGGACTCCACCGCCTTCTTCCCCTGCCTGATCACGGTCCCGGTGGGCGCGGCCATGGCGCTGCGCACGCTCCTGATGCCGAAGACGCCGGTCACGCTCCTCGCGGTGGCGGCGTTCGCCGTGGTCGCCGTGGCGGGGAGCCTCCTGCTGGCCGCCGTCTCGGACGCCGTGCCCTTCATGAGCTCGTTCAGCGAGGAGGAGGCGCGCAGGCAGGCGTCCGCGCGCCTGGTGGCGGGCCTGGCGGGCCTGGCCCTGGCGGCCGCGCCGGTGCTGCTCCTGCTCGCCGGCCACCGGGTCGCCGCGGTGCTCGCCGCGCCGTTCGCCCTGGCGGCCCTCATCACCGTCGTCGACACGCAGACCCTGGCCCCCTGGGCGGCCTTCGCCGTCGCCGGGCCGCCCGCCATGGGCGCCTCCGTCCACGTCCTGTTCACCGACCGATGACGGTCGCCGACACACTGGAGATGCCCGTGACCGAGCCGGTCGATGTGCTGGTCGCCGGCGGGGGCCCCGCCGGGACCGCGGCCGCCGCCGCCCTCGCCCGCCGGGGCCTGCGGACCCTGCTGGTGGACGCCCCCGCGGTGGGAACGGTCCACGACGTGCTCGTCAGCGCCCCGGCCCGGCACGCGCTGACGGCGCTCGGCGGCCGGGACGAGGCGCTCCCGCCCCCGGCCGGGGAGCTCGACCTGTGGTTCGGCACCCGCACCAGACGCGTGATCGACGACGCCGGGATGGCCGTGTGCGACCGCGCCCGGCTGCTGGCCTCGCTGCACCGCGCCGCGACGGAGGCGGGCGCCGTGCCGCTGGCCGGCCGGGTGGCGGACCTGCGCCGCGCGGACGGCGGCCACCGCGCGACCCTCGCCGACGGGACGGTGGTCACCGCCCGCCACGTCGTCCTCGCCACCGGCCCCGCGCCGGACGGCGCGGCGGACGGCGCCGCGGCCGGCGCCGCTGGCGCCCGGCTGCAGTGCGCCCAGCGCTTCACGGGCGCCGCGCCCGGCGGACGGATCGTGCTCCAGCTGGTCACGCCCGCCGGCAACGACCCCAAGGCCCAGCCGTCCTGCGTCTGGGTGCTGCCCGGCACCGGCGGCGGGTTCACGATCGGCGTCACCGGCGGCGGCCCGGACGCCGGGGCCCTGATGGCCGGGGCCGTCGCCGGGCTCGCCGAGGCCGACCCCCGGTTCGCCGGCGCCCGCCCGGACGGCCCGCTGTCGTGGGGCCCGGTCGACAGCGGCTTCGCCCCCGAGCGCGCCGCCGCCGGCGGCCGGCTGGCCGTCGGCGACGCCGCCGGCCTCGTCAACCCGTTCACCGGCGAGGGGCTGAGCTACGCGGTGCAGAGCGGGCTCCTCGCCGCCGAGTCCATCGCCCGGCACCCGGACGACCCGGACAAGGCCGCGCTCTCCTACCGGGGGGCGCTCACCCGCGCGTTCGTCGGCTACTTCGAGACGGCCCGGCACGCGGCCCGCCGGTACCACCTCGCCTGGCGGGTCCTCGCGGCGACCGCCGAGAGCGACCACCCGTTCTTCGGCAAGGGCCGCCGCGCCGTGCTGCTGCCCGAGGGCATCGCGGGCGTGACCGCCGCCGAGCCCCTCGACCCCGGCCTCCGCGAGTCGCTGGTGCTCCGGCCGTTCCTCGCGGGCTGCGACGAGGTGTCGGTCGCGGCGGTCCGGGGCGAGTGGCCGTTCATCGCGCGGATGCTCATCACCGGTGCCGGCCCCACCCACCGCCGCCTCCGTCCGGCGGCGCTGCTGTGCGCCGGCCTCATGAGCACCGGCGGCTTCCCCGACATCGGGCACGCCCCGACCGGCGCGGCGATCGAACTCGCCTCGCTCGGCGGCCTGGCCTTCCTCGGCCCGGCGGCGCCCGCGCCGCCCGGCGGGCGCGGCGTCGACTGGGCGTCGGCCACCACCGTCCTCGCCGGGGACTTCCTCCTCGCGCAGGCGTGCACGCTGGTCGCCGAGCACGCGCCCGAGCTGTCGTGGTCGTTCTCCGACTGGCTCGCGGAGCTGACGGTGCTGCGGGCCCGGTACCTGGACGGGGCGCCGGGCACCTCGGCCACCGACGTGTTCGCCGCGATGTTCGAGTACCCGCTGCGGGCCGGGGCGCTGCTCGCGGACGCCCCCTCCGCGACCGTCGCCCCGCTCCGCGAGTTCGGGCGGCACTGCGGCCGGGTCTTCGTGCACGCCGAGGACGTCCTGGCCGTGCGCGGCCTGCGCACCCGCCTGGACACCTCGCTGGAGGCGATGCTCGACGGCAGGGTGTCGGCCCTGCCCGACCTGCTCGGCGCCCCCGGCCTCACCGCCGGCCGGGTCGCCGCCGACCCCCGGCTTCGGGACGAGGCGCTCGCCGTCGCGGCCGCCGCCTGCCGGGAGGAGCTGGAACTCGCGCGCAAGGCCGCGGGGGAGGTGGGCGAGGAGATGCCCGCGCGCATCCTGCGGAGCTTCGCCGAGGCGATGGCCGCACCCGTACTGGACGTCCCCGCCCCGGCCGGGACGCGCCCGTGACGGCCGCGTCCGAGGTGCTGCACGCCCTGTGCGTGAAGGGCATGGCCGGGACGGCGCACCTGAGCCTGATGACCGGGCGGCCCGAGACCGCCGTCCTGCCGGCGGCCCGGGACCTCGCCGCCGCCGGCGCCGCGGTCTTCGTGGCCGCCCGCGAGGTGTGGCGGATCACCGAACCGGGCCGGTCGCGGCACGCGGCGGAGGTGCGCGCCGACCTCACCCCGGACGCCGCCGCGGCGCTGCGCGCCTGCCATGACCGGTTCGTCCCGCTCGACCTCCGCGTCAAGGAGCTGTGCACCCGCTGGCAGCGAGGGCAGGCCGCCGAGGCGGACGTCCGCGCGGAACTGGCGGACCTGCACCGGGACCTGCTCGCGGTGGCGGCGGACATGGCCGTCGCCCGCCAGCGGTACACCGGGTACGCGAGCCGCCTCACCGCCGCGCGCGACCGCTTCGAGGCGGGCGAGGCGAAGGCCCTCACGGGCGTGCTCTGCGACTCCTACCACGAGGTCTGGATGGAACTGCACCGCGACCTGCGGCTGACCCTGGACCTGCCGTGACCGCCGGGCTGCTGGACTGGCTCGACGCGCCGTCGGAGTCGGCCGGCCTGCGCTTCCTCGCCGAGGACGGGACGTGGGAGACCGTCTCCTACGCGGCACTGGCCGGGCACGTCCGCGCCACCGCCCGCGCCCTGCGCGACCGCGGGCTCACCACCGGGCAGGCCGTGGCCGTCCTGCGCCGGACCGGGCCCGGGTTCGCGGCCGCGTTCTTCGGCACCCTCGCCGCCGGCGGCACCCCCGCGCCGCTCGCCCCTCCCGGCGCGCTCGGCGCCGCCCGCCGGTGGCGCGCGCACGCCGCCCATGTGATCGCCGAGTCCGGCGCGGCCCTGGTGCTCGCGGACCCCGACCTGGCCGAGGCCGTGACCGCCGTCGCCGGGCCGCGGTGCCCCGTCCTGGCGCCCGCGGCGGCGGCCGACGCCCCGCCCGGGTCCTGGCCGCCGGCCGAGACGGCCCTCCTGCAGTTCACCTCCGGATCGCGGGGCAGGGTCCGCGGCGTCCGGGTGAGCCGGAGCAATCTGGAGGCCGGCATCGCGATGATCGGGCGGCGCTGGGCCGACCGGGCCGCCGGGACCGGTGTCCCCTGGCTGCCGCTGCACCACGACCTCGGGCTGATCTTCGGGCTGCTCACCCCGGTCGTCCGGGGCGAGCCGGTCGCGCTGATGCGGCCCGAGCAGTTCGTCCAGCGGCCGCTGCGCTGGCTGCGCGAGCACCACGCCCGGCCGGGCATGGTCATGCTGATGCCGAACTTCGGCCTGGAGTACGTCGTGCGGCGCGTCCGGCCCGAGCAGCTCGCCGGGCTCGACCTGTCCGGGGTCGAGGCGGTCGTCACCGGCGCCGAGCGGGTGCGCCTCGACACCGCCGCCGCGTTCCTGGACCTGCTCGCCCCCTGCGGCCTGCGGCCGTCGGCGCTGCGCCCCGCCTACGGGCTGGCGGAGGCGACGCTCGGCGTCACCTGCGCGCCGCTGGGCCGCGTCGCGCGGGCCGTCGCGGTCGCTCCCGGCCCCCTCCGGATGGGGGAGCCGCTGCCGCTGCTCGGCTCGGCGGAGGTCTCCCGGCGCGTGCCCGGCGGGCCCGGGACGTGGCACGTGAGCTGCGGGACGCCGCTCGACGGGCTCACGGTGGCGATCGTCGACGACGCGGGCCGCCGCCTCCCGGACGGGAGCCTCGGCGAGATCACCGTGGCCGGGCCCTCGGTGGCGCTGGGCCACACCAGCGCGCAGGAGGACCCCGCCACCCGGTTCGAGGACGGCGTGCTGTTCACCGGCGACGCGGGTTTCATGATCGGCGGCGAGCTCTACGTCGTCGGCCGCATCGGCGACAGCCTCCAGGTGCGGGGCCGCAACGTGTACGTGGAGGAGCTGGAGGCGGCGCTCGCCGAGGAGGGCCTGCTGACCCGGCAGCGGACCGCGGTGCTCGCCGGATACCTCGACGACGACCCCGTGGTGTGCGTGCTCACCGCCGCGCCGTCCGCCGAGGACGTCGTCGCCTGCCTCACGCCCCTCGTGGGCCCGGACGTGGCGGTCCGGGTCCTGCGGGTGCGGGCCGGTGCGATCGAGCTGACCTCCAGCGGCAAGCCGCGCCGCCGCTCGATGTGGCGGAAGCTGCTCGCGGGGGAGATCGACGGCCCGCTGCTGTCCTCGTCCGAGCCCGCGGGGGCCGGGCGGTGACCGGGCCGCTCTACGCGGCCGGCCTCAGCGGCCCGCACGTGGACGCCTTCCGGGAGCGAGTCCGCGCCGCCGTCCGGGACGAGATCATGCCGCTGGTGCCGGCGGCGGAGGAGACCGGCGAGTTCCCCCGCGCGGCGCTGGCCGCGCTGGGCCGCACCGGGCTCGTCCGGGAGCGCTGGACGCCCCTCCCGGGCGGCGATCCCGGACGCGCCGCGATCCTGGCGGAGGAACTGGCGCGGGCGGGCGGCGTCGGCGTCGGCGTGGGCGTCGTCGTGGAGACCGTCGCCGCGGCCCTCGCCCGCTACGGCCGGTCCGACCTGCTCGCCGGCACGCTGGAGGGCGTCCTCGCCGGCGACCTGGTCGGCTGCTTCGGCGCCTCCGAGCCCGCCGGCGGCTCGGACGTCAACGGCATCGGCACCACCGCCGTCCGGGACGGCGCGGGCTGGCGCGTGCGCGGCGAGAAGAAGTACCTCTCGCTCGGCCGCGCCGCCGACTTCGCCCTGGTCCTGTGCCGGACGGGCGGCTCGGGCCTCGCCGCGCTCACCCTGCTCCGGGTCCCCGCCGAGGGCCTGCGCGAGGTCAGGAGGCTGGCCAAGCTGGGCGCCGCGTCGCTGGAGACCACCTGGACGGCGATCGACGCGTGGGTGCCCGACGCGGCGGTGCTCGGCCGCCCCGGACTCGGCCTGACCGTCGCGACCTGGGCGCTGAGCCACGAGCGGCTGGCCGTCGCCGCGCACGCCGCCGGCGTCTGCGAGCTGGCGATCGGGCTGGCCTGCGCCCACCTGCACCGGCGCAGCCAGTTCGGCCGCCCGCTGATCGAGCACCAGGCGCTCCGGCTGCGGCTCGCGCGGCTCCAGTCCGAGCTGGTCGTGCTGCGCTCCGGCGTGCACGGCGCGGCCGCGACCGCGTTCCGGCCGGGCGGCGCGGGGGCGCGGGAGGCGGCCGCGCTGAAGGTCACCGCCGTCCGGCTCGCCGAGCGGACCGTCACCGAGTGCATGCACCTGTTCGGCGGGATGGGATACCTGGAGGACGAGACCCCCATGGCGCGGATGTGGCGCGACGTCCGGCTCGGCCGGGTCGGCGGCGGGACCGACGAGATGATGTGGGAGATGGTCGCGGCGGGGCTCGTCCCCGACTTCGCCGCCTACGACGCCACCGTCGGGGACGGCGCGTGAGGCTGCTGGTGGCGGGCGCCACCGGCCAGCTCGGCGGCGGCCTGCTGGAGACGGCGGGCGAAGCGGGCTGCACCATCATTCCCCTGCTTCGCGCCCCGGCGCCGGGGCGCCGGGCGGGACGGCTCCGGCCGCCCGACCCGGCGGTGGTCCGCGAGCCCGTGCACGGCGACGTCCGGTCGCCCCGCTGGGGCCTCGACGACGCCGCGGTGCGGCGGCTCGCCGGCGAGGCCGACGCCGTCGTCGACCTGGCCGGCGAGACCAACTGGGCCGGGCGCGCCGCCGACCTCTACACCACCCACGTGCTCGGCGCCGAGCACGGATACCTGCTGGCGCGCGAGCTCGCCGCCCGGTCCGGCCGCCGCGTCCCCTACCTGTACGCCGGCTCGGCCTACGCGGCGGGCGGCGCGGTCGGCGAGATCGCCGAGCTGCCCTACCCGCGCCGGGCCGACCGGACCGTCTACGAGCAGGCCAAATGGCTCGCCGAGCGGCGCCTGGCGGAGCTGGCGGCCGAGGACGCGCCGCTGCTGGTCCTCCGGCTGTGCGCGCTGGTCGGCAGCGCCGCGACGGGGCGGACGCTGCGCCGCAACTCCCTCTACATGCTCGCCGACCGGTGGGACGACCTGCCGGGCGGGCTCCTGCCCGCCATGCCCGCCGCCCGCGTGGACGCGCTCCCCAGGGACGTGGCCGCGCGGACGCTGCTGCGCGCGGTCCGCCGCCTCGCCGGCGCGCCGGACGCGGGACGGCCGGGCACGGGCCCGCCGGACGCCGGGCCGCTGATCTGCCATCTCGGCCTCGGCGAAGCGGCCCCCAGCGTGCGGGGCCTGCTCGACGCGGCGTTCACCGCCGACCCCGAGCGGTTCCGCCGCCCCCCGCGCGTCGTCTCCGCGACGGCCCGGCAGATCGTCTGGACCAGCCAGAACGCCCACCGCTTCCTCCCGCTGGCCCCGGCGGCGCGCACCGCGCTGATCGGGCTGCGCTACGTCGGGCTGGACCGCGTCTTCGCCCGCCCGCGGCTGGCGGCGCTGCTCGGCGGGGACCCGCCCGCCGCCGACCTCGGCCTGCTCGCGGGGCTGCTGTTCGGCGCGCCGCGGCGCGGCCCCGGCACCCCGGCCGCGGGCGGCTCGATGGCGAGGTTCCCCGGATGAAGGTCCTCGTCGTCGGAGCCTCGGGCTACCTGGGCGGTGCGGTGTGCGCCCGGCTGGAGCGGACCGGGCACGAGGTGATCGGCCTCAGCCGCTCCGGCGGCGGGCCCGCGCGGCGCGCCGTGCGGGGGGACGCGACCCGGCCGTCCCTCGCGCTGGCGGGGGACGCGCTCGACGAGGTCAGGGCCGAGGTGACCCACATCGTGACCGCCTTCGGCAGCGTCGGCTGGGACGCCGGGCCGGCCGAGGCGCTTGACCTGCACGCCGCCGGAGTCCGCAACGTCCTCGCGCTGGCGCGCGGCTGCGAGCGCTTCGCCGGCCTCGTCCACGTGTCGTCCCTCCTCGCGCTCGGACGGGCGTCCGGCAGGGTGGGGAACCGCGAACTGTACGTCGGCCAGACCTTCCGCAACTGGTACGAGTACGGGAAGTACGTGGCCGAGGGCCTCGTGCGGGCGGCGCGCGACGTGCCGTCCACGAACGTGCGCTTCGGTCCCCTGCTGGGCGTCCCGGCGTCACCGGGCGCCCTGTCGGCACGGCACGGGCTGCTCGCCGCCCTGCGCCCGCTGCTCCAGGGCTACCCCGTGCACCTGCGCGGGGGAGGGGAGTTCCCGTGCTACCCGGGTGAGGTGACGGGCGCGGCCGAGGTCGTCGGACGCGCGGTCGAGGCGCCCGCCGCGGGAGCGACCTGGACCTGGTACGACCCGGACGACCCGACGCTGGCGGACGTGCTGCGGGCGGTGTGCCGGCCGCTCGGGCGCGTCCCGCGCATCGTCGACAGCGCGGCCGTGGGCCGCCTGCAGCGCGCGCTCGCGTCGCGTGCCGGGGTGCCGCCGGCCCTGCTCGGCTACGCCGAGCCGTGGTTCGACCTGGACCCGGCTGTCCTGGACGCCGTCCCCGGCGGCCCGCCGCGCTGCCCGCCCGGATACCTGGAGGCGACGGGCCGGGAGGTCTTCGCGTGACCGGTCACTTCCCGCCGATCGACACCGACGCGCACCCGACGCTCCCCGTCTACAGCGCCGGCAACTTCGGCGAGGTCGCGCCGGACCGGATCTCGCCGGTGTCCTGGTCACTGGTCGGCACCCCCATGGAGCGGGCCACCCGGCGCCTCGCCGCGCGCTGCTTCGGTGAGCGCCCGTGGGCGCAGGGCAGCCACTACGTGTTCCTGGGCTACTTCGCGTGCAAGCCCTACCACAACCTGTCCGCCTACACGCGGCTGGCGAGCCGGCTTCCGCTGGTCACGCCCGAGGACGTGACCGCCGCCTACTTCGAGGGCGCCCGCCCGCCGCGGCCCGGCCGGGCGCGGGAGGGCGCGCTCCGCCAGGCGGCCGCGCTGCCCCGTCTGATCCGGGAGCTGACCCGGCTCGGCCCCGCGCTGCAGCGGCTGGAGGAGGAGGTCGCCGACCTGGAACTGCTCGCCCGCACCGCCGTGTCGCTGGGCGGCGAGGCGGCCCTGGTCGAGGTCCTGGTGCGCGCGGCCCCCGTCCTGGACGACGCCTGGGACGCCCACATCGTCGCCACCACCGGCCTGGTACCGCTGGGCGTCGTGCAGCGGCGGGTCAACGGCCTGGTCGTCCCGCACGCCGAGGCCGTCACGCCGTGGCTGAACCGCCCCGCGGAACTGGTGTGGGACCGGCTGCACGCCTTCTCCGGCGATCTCGCGCCCGGGGAGTTCCTCGGCACGTCCTTCTACGAGGTGGCCGAGGGCCGGGCGCCGTGGTCCCGGTTCGGCGCCCGGCGCCGCGCCGAGCCCGCACCCGCCCGGACCGACGCCGATTCCCTCGTCGACCCGGCCGAGGCGGCGCTCGGCATGCTGGGCTCGCGCCGCCGCCGCCTCACCGCCGCCCTCGCCCGGGTCATGGGGGAGACGATGGCCTCAAGGGAGCACTCGAAATCGCTGGTCATGCGGGTGCTGCACGTCCATCGCCGCGTCCTGCCGGAGCTCGTCCGGCACTGGCCGCTGGACGACGCCGACTGGCCCTACCTCACCATCGAGGAGCTTCGCCGCCTGCACCGCGCGCCCGGTCTCGCCGGCCGCGCGGCGGAGCGGGCGGCGGCCTGCGCCGAGGCCGTGGACATGCCGATGCCCGACCGGCTCGACTTCTCCGCGGACGGCGGGCGGCGCCGGACCGCCCCGGCGGCGGGCAGCGGCGTCTCGCCCGGCCGCGTGACGGGCGTGGTCGTGCGCCCGCCCGCCGACGACATCCCCGGCGACCGCCCCGCCATCCTGGTCTGCGCGTCGGCGGACGCCGACGTCGCCCCGCTGCTCGGACTGGTCGGCGGGGTCGTCACCGGGCGCGGCAGCGCGATGTCCCACATCGCCATCCTGGCCCGCGAGCACCGGGTCCCGGCCGTGGTCGGGCACCCCGCGGCCGCCGCGCTGCGCCCCGGCGACCTGGTCACCATCGACGGCACGACGGGAGAGGTCCATGCCGAGCCCACCCTCACCGGATGAGTTCCTCACCGTCCTGGAGGACGCCTACGAGGCCGCCAAGCGGATCCGGCGCACCATCCGCATGGAGGACGACATCGCGCGGGGGCTGGGGATCGACTCCCTCGACGCGATGGAACTGCTGCTCGTCCTGGAGCAGACCTACGGCGCGGCGCTGATCGACGCGCCCGCCATCGCCGACGTGGAGACCGTGGGCGACCTGTACGACCTGCTCGTCCCGCTCACCGGCCCGTCACCCTGACCGCGCCGCGGCCGCCGTCGACCTCGGCGCGCATCCCGGTGCGCAGCAGGGCGAGGGCGTCCCCGACGCCGGTGACGCACGGCACCCCGAGCTCGCGGGCGACGATGGCGGCGTGGCAGAGGCTCCCGCCGGAGGTGGTGACCACGGCGGCCGCCTCCGCCATGAGCGGCACCCACTCCGGACCGGTGCCCGCGATCACCAGCACCGACCCGGGATGCCACGACGGATCGCCCGGATCGGACGCGCACACCACCGGCCCCTCCGCCGCGCCCGGGGCCGCGGGGACGCCGGTGAGCGGCCCGCCGCCGGCGGCGGGCTCCGGCACCGGCCGGGTGACCGGCCGGTACTGCACCCAGACCAGGCCGGAGTCCAGCACGGCGAACTCCAGATCGGCCACGGCGCCCAGCGCACGCTGCACACCGAGGCAGGCCCGCCCGGTCGGCCCGCCTCCGCCCGCGGCGGTCCACTCCTCGGCTGCACCGGACGCCCACTCCAGCCGGCCGGTCTCCGGGTCCCGTCCGATCCACACCCCGGAGTCCCGCGGCGGCTCGTACCGCTGGAGCACGACCGCGACCTCGACGTCCCGGACGGCGAGGCCCGCTCTCGCCTGGTAGGCCCGGACGCGCTCACCGCCCCCCGACCGGGCGACCCGGGCGATGGCCGCCGGGAGGCCGCCGAAGCCGACCCCCAGCTCGGTGCGGAACAGCCCGGCGAACGAGTGGACCGGATCGTCCTCGACGGAGGCGGAGCTGCGGACGGCCCACAGGCCGGGCCCGGCGAGCCCGCTCAGGTCCGTCCCGCCCGGCCCGGCCGCGGCCGGGCCGGCGGGGACCACCCAGGTCTCGGGGACCCGGAAGCCGTGGCGCCGCAGCACGGCGAGCCCCCGCGCCTTGCCGCCCACCACTGTCCGCGCGTCCTCGGGGTCCACGTCACCGAGCATGATCGGTTTCACGGAACGGACGATACGCGTCCCGATCATGACGACCACCAGGGCGGGTACGGCGGTATGGGCGGCGGGACGGCCCAGGGCGGCGGCGCGACGCCCTCGATGACCAGCGCCGGGTTGTGCGCGCGGAGGCGGTACACCAGGTCCCCGAAGTCCTTGCCGCCGTGCCCGGAGACGTGCTTCAAGGACCACCTGGAGCGCGGTACCGGTGTGTATTTCATGGTGGGCCACATCCGGAACCTCCCGCCGTCCCAGTGGACCGCCGCGGAACCGAACCCGGTGCGCGCTCTTCGCGAAACACTGATCGCGGTGATGCGGCCCGCATGAATGTCGACATGCTGCCCGAAGCCGGTGATCAGCAGGCGCCCGCGGTCCGTCAGGACGACGCGGCGTTCCGGCACGGACGTGACGAGCGCGCCGGTCAAGGCCGCGGCGAAGGTCAGCCAGAAAGTCGGCAGGCCCGCGTCCAAGGCGGGCGAGGCGAGCGCGACCAGAATCCCCATCGCCAGGAGCAGGGCGAGGAAGCCGAGCCCTGCGGGCGGGGAGGCCTGATAGTGCAGCGAGGAGCCGGCCACCTCATCGGACCGCCTCGAGACACCTTCGGTCATGGCTCGGCCCCGCCTTCACTCCGGGAGGACGCGCATATCGGCAGAGTGACCCAGAGCGGGGTCGAGATCAAGCTCGTCCCGCCATTGGGTGCCGGTGGCTGGCATGCTGTGGTGGTGTCCCGCGAGACGGGACGGCGAGGAGGGAGCGGGCATGGCCTGCCGGATCAGTGAGCTGGTCGTCGACTGCCGGGATCCGGAAGGGCTCGCGGCGTTCTGGTGCGAGATCCTGGGGTTCGAGGTGCTCGGGCGCGAGGGGGAGGCGGTCGAGATCGGGCCGCCGGAAGGGGCCGGCGGGCTGCAGCCGACGCTCGTGTTCGAGCGCACCGACGAGCCGAAGGCGGGCAAGCTGCGGCTGCACTTCGACGTCAACGCCACCGACCGCGACCAGGACGCCGAGCTCGAGCGGCTGCTGGCCGCCGGGGCGCGGCACGCCGACATCGGGCAGACCGGCGAGGAGAGCTGGGTCGTCCTGCAGGACCCGGAGGGCAACGAGTTCTGCCTCCTCCGCACCCGCCTGGACTGAGCACGGCATCAGCGGGTCCCCGGGTCTGGGACGATCTCGGTATGTCGTTCGATGCGCTGGTGGCGCGGTTGGCCGAGGCGGGGCGGGCCGCGTTCGCGGAGGCCCGCGAGAGGAACCCCGGGGAGTCCTTCTACAGTTTCGCGCTGTTCACCGACCCCTTCGCCGCCTACATCCTGCCGACCTGCAGCTCCGAGGAGGGGCTGCGGCGCGTCGCGGAGCGGTACGTCGGGGAGTTCGGCGGGACGGTGGAGGAGCAGGCCGAGGGCCTGCGGTGGAGCCCGGTCGACTCGCCGTACCACATGCTGGGGGAGGAGCACTTCGCCGGCGTCCTCGACGTGCTGAACGACCGAGGCGACCCGTGGCAGCGCGACGACGACGGGCTGGACGCCGAGATCGACGGGCGGTTCGAAGCGGCCTTCCGCGCGCTGGCCCTGCTGGACGAAGAGGGCGTCTTCGGGCGGGACGCGGAGCGCGAGCGGGTCGTGGTGAACATCCTCCAGGGCGACCAGGACGAGGAGAGCGTCCTGGAGAACGCGCGGCGCCTCAATCCGCCGGCCGCCCTCACCGTGCTGGAGCGCGACTTGGGCGAGTGGGTGGCCGGGGCCGGGTAGACCGGCCCCGGCCACCGGTCACGGGTGCTCCAGGGCGACCTTCGGCAGCCGCCTGGCCAGGGGCGCGGGGAGCCACCAGGCGTGCCGGCCCAGGAGTTGCATGACGGCCGGGACGATCAGGCAGCGGATGATCACCGCGTCCAGCAGGACGGCCACGGCGAGGCCCAGGCCGAACTGCTGGAGCATCCGGTCCGGGCTCAGGACGAACGCCGCGAACACCACGATCATGATGGCGGCGGCGGCCGTGATGACCTTGCCGGTCGCGGCGAGGCCCTCGCGGACGGCGTGGGACGGGTCCCGCGTGCGCTCCCATTCCTCGTGGATGCGGGAGACCAGGAAGACCTCGTAGTCCATGGAGAGCCCGAACACGATCGCGAAGATCATCACGGGGATGAACGCCTCGATGGGGCCGCTCTGCGCGCCGAACCGGCCGTCCTGGAACACCAGGGTGATCGCGCCGAGGGCGGCGGAGATCGACAGCAGGTTGAGCAGCGCGGCCTTGACCGGGATCAGCACCGACCGGAACACCACCATCAGCAGCAGGGCCGACAGCCCGACGACGACGGCGACGAACAGCGGCATGCGCGCCGACACCGCGTCCGAGAAGTCCTGGGTCGCCGCGGTCGGGCCGCCGACCAGGTAGTCGACGCCGGTCCGGGCCGACAGCGACGGGAGCACCTCGTCGCGCAGTTCGTGGACGAGGCCGGTGGTCGCCTCGTCCTGCGGCGCCGTGGCCGGGTAGGCGATCACGGCGGAGACCGCGCCGTCCTCGGACGGGATCGGGGGAGTCGCGGCGGCGATGCCCGGCGTCCGGGTCAGGGCCGACTGGAGCGGGCCGGCGTCGCCCTTGGCGACGATGATGAGCGGGCCGTTGAAGCCGGGGCCGAACCCCTCGGCGAGCAGGTCGTACGCCTGGCGGCTGGTGCCCGACGGCGCGTCGTTGCCGGCGTCCGCGAAGCCAAGGCGCATGTGGAGCGCGGGCGCCGACAGCGCGAGCAGTGCGACGACGGCCGCCAGCAGCGCCGCGACGGGACGGCGCTGGACGGCCGACGCCAGCCGGTGCCAGCGGCTCTCACCGGGCCGCGCCTTCGCCGCCCGCTTGCGGACCTGGCGCTCGATGCGCCCGCCGAAGACGCCGAGCAGCGCGGGCAGCAGGGTCAGCGACGCCGCCATCGTGACCAGCACCGTGAGGGCCACGGCCAGCGCGACGCCCTGCAGGGAGCCGAGCCCGAGGGCGATGAGGCCGAGCAGGGCGATGATGACGGTGCAGCCGGCGAAGAAGACGGTGCGCCCGGCGGCGTCCAGCGCGCGGCGGGTCGCGGCGGCCGGGCCGGCGCCGTCGCGGAGCTCCTGCCGGTACCGGTAGAAGATCAGCAGCGCGTAGTCGACCCCGACGCCGAGCCCGATCAGCATCATGATCGGCGGGGTGAAGTCGGCGACGGTGAAGACGTGCGAGGCCAGCGCGATCAGGCCGACCGCGCCGCCGACCGCGAACAGGGCGGTGCCGAGGGGGAGCGCGGCGGCGACGAGGGAGCCGAACAGCAGGACGAGGATGACCAGGGCCGCGAGCATCCCCGCGCCCTCGGCCGCGCCGCCCCCGCCCTCCTCGGCGCCGCGCACCGGGTCGCCGCCGAGTTCGATGCGCAGCCCGTCCCCGGCGGCGCCCTGGGCGGTCTCGATGATCTCGGTGACCTGCTCCGCCGGGACGTCCTCGGCCGTGCCGTCCAGCGTGACGGTCGCGTAGCCGATGGTCCCCCGCTCGGAGACCGACAGCTCGCCGACGCCGGTCACGCCGGGCAGGCCGCGGACCCGGTCGAGCATCCGCCCGATGTCGTCGCGGTCGCCGGCCAGGCCGCGCTCGTCCGCGGCGACGATCTGGACGGTGGCGCCCGCCTGCCGGGAGCCGTGCTCGGTCATCAGGTCGGCGGCGGCCTGCGACTCGGTGCCGGGCAGCGAGAAGTCGTTGTGGTAGGCGCTGCCGGCGGCCTGCGAGCCGACGGTGATCGCGGCGACGACCGCGACCCACAGGACGAGCGCGGCCCAGCGGCGGCGCTGCGACCAGGCGGCCAGGCGGCCGAACCGGCCGGACGGCGGGGAGGGTGGAGTGGGCACGTCAACCTCGGTTCGTGGAGCGGGCGCCGGAAAGGTTCATGCCTCCAGCGTCGGGGCGCGGCATGCCTCCCGGCATCGGCCCGCGGTCGGCATCCGGACCACCCCGGAAGTTGCGGGCGGGGCCCGCCGGCTACCGCCCGGGTCGCATCCAGCGGGGGTTGACCATGCCCGACTCGTAGGCCAGGACGACCAGCTGCGAGCGATCGCGGACGCCCGCCTTCGCCATGATGCGGCTCACGTGCGACTTGACGGTGGCGGGGCTCAGCACCAGCCGGGCGGCGATCTCGTCGTTGCTCTGCCCGGCGGCGACGAGGAGCATGACCTCGCGCTCCCGCTCGGTCAGGGACTTCAGCCGCGGCCCGGGGTCGGGCACCTCGGCGCGTCCGGCGAACTCGCCGATGAGCCGCCGGGTGACCGACGGGGTGATCAGCGCGTCGCCGCGCGCCGCGACCCGCACGGCGTGGATCAGCTCGGCCGGCTCGGTGTCCTTCAGCAGGAAGCCGGTCGCGCCGGCGCGCAGCGCGCCGTACACGTACTCGTCCAGGTCGAAGGTGGTGAGGATGACGACCCGGACGCCGTCCAGGCGCGGGTCGGCGGTGATCCGCCGGGCGGCCTCCAGGCCGTCCATCCGGGGCATCCGCACGTCGAGCAGCGCCACGTCCGGACGCAGCTCGCGGCAGGCGGCCACGGCCTGCTCGCCGTCGGCGGCCTCGCCGGTGACCGTGATGTCGTCCTCGTCGTCGAGGATGGAGCGGAACCCGGCCCGGACCAGGCCCTGGTCGTCGGCCAGCAGCACCTCGATCATCGGCCGGCCGCCCCGTTCCGGTACGGCAGCCGCGCCCGGACGAGGAAGCCGCCGTCCGGCCCGGGACCGGCGGTCAGCTCGCCGCCGAGCGCGCGGGCCCGCTGCCGCATGCCCCGCACGCCGTGGCCCGGCGGGCCCGCGCCCCGCCCGGGGCCGTCGTCGGCGACCTCGATGCGCAGCCCGCCCGGCCCGTCCTCGACGCTGACGGTGACCTGCGCGGCGGGGGCGTGCCGCGACACGTTGGTCAGCGACTCCTGGACGATCCGGTAGGCGGCGAGCCCGACCTCGGTCGGCGGGTCCGCCGCGCGGGCGACGCGGCTGTGCACCGTCAGCCCCGCCGACCGCGCGGACCCGATCAGCTCGCCGATCCCGTCCAGGCCGGGCGCGGGCGCGGTCGGCGCCTCCTCGTCGGCCTGCCGCAGGATCCCGAGCGTCGCGCGCAGGTCGCGCAGCGCGTCCCGGCTCGACTCCTTGATCGCCGCGAGGGCGGCCTCGCCCTGCGCCGGGTCCCGGTCGAAGCGGTGCAGCGACGTCCCCGCCTGGACGTTGATGAGCGACAGGTGGTGGCCGACGACGTCGTGCAGCTCGCGGGCGATGCGCAGCCGCTCCTCGCCGGCGGCGCGGTGCTCGGCCTCCCGCAGGTAGGCCAGGCGGCCGTGCCAGACCCGGCCGAGCGCGACCACGGCCACCACCCAGCCGGTCAGCATGAACAGCGCGACCGCGTTGACGTCGCCGTTCCCGGCCAGCGTCCCGGCGCCCGTCCCGATCACGGTGAGGGCGCCGAGGACCACGGCCGCCTGGAGCCGGCCGCACGCCGCGACCATGTACAGCGCCACGATGTGCGCGATCATCAGGCCGCCGTCGTTGACGCTGATGATGTAGTAGGCGCCGGTGGCCGCGAGGCTGAGGGCCGCGACGGCGACCGGGAACCGGCGGGAGAAGTACAGCGCCCCGCAGGTGAGGACGATCAGCGCCCAGCCGGCCGCCTTGCGCGCCGGCGACTCCTCGGCCGCGCCGATGAACGAGTTCAGGCTGCCGGCGGCCACCACCAGCAGGACGCCGCCGGCCGGCGCCGCGTCCCGGAACCGGCCGTGCGGCAGCCCGAGACCGCGGTGGACACCCATGCGGCCAGCCTAGACGGACACCCGGCCCCGCACCCTCCATCGCGCGTCCCGGCCGGCCGGCCCCGACCTGCAACTCCGGGTGTATCCGGACGCCCCCCGCCCGCAACCACGGGATGACGCGCGCCGGGCGCCGAGCCCCGCACGGGAGGCCGCGCGCACTCCCCGCAGGCGCGGGACGGGGCCACGGCGTGCGACGCGGCCGCGAAGGCGCCGGAGAGCGGCCGGGCCTCGTGTCAGTCCTCGTAGGTGTGGACGAAGCGGGCGAGGAGGCGGGCGAACTCGGCGCGCTCGGCGGGGGTCCAGTCGCCCATGGCCTTGGCGAAGTGCTCCTGGCGGGTGCGCCGGGTGGCCTCGACGACGCGGCGGCCGGCGGCGGTGAGTTCGAGGTGGATGCGGCGGCCGTCCTCCTGGGACGCGACCCGCCGGACGTAGCCGGACTTGACCGCCTCGGCGACGATGCGGCTGCCGCGCGAGGCGTCCACGCCGAGGCGGGCGGCGACCAGGCCGACGCTCATCTCCTCGCCGGGGCGGTCGGGGCCCTCGTCGACCACGTCCACGACGTGCAGGACCTGCACGTCCACGGGGAGGTTGTGGTCGCGGATCGCGGCCCTGCCGAGCCGCTGCCGGGACATGCCGCGGCGCAGCCGGACCATGCTCCGCTCGACCGAGTCGAGTGCCTCCTCGCCCATGGCGCCCAGTCTAGTTGGCTTGCGGATCTCATATACATGCTCTTAGCATTTAAGTGTCCAAAGCATATGAATGTGAGGTGCACATGGTTGCGACCGTTCCGATGGGCCGCCGCGCGCGGCTCTGGGCGTTCGGCGGGCTGATGCTGGCCGGGCTCATGTCCTCGCTGGACGCGACGGTGCTCGGCACCGCGCTGCCCGCGATCGTCGGGGACCTCGGCGGCCTCGACCGCATCGCCTGGGTGTCGACGGCGTACGTGCTGGCCACCAGCGTCACCGTGC
Source organism: Actinomadura bangladeshensis (assembly GCF_004348335.1). Lineage (GTDB taxonomy): Bacteria > Actinomycetota > Actinomycetes > Streptosporangiales > Streptosporangiaceae > Spirillospora > Spirillospora bangladeshensis. Next base: position 44,587 of record NZ_SMJW01000013.1, read on the forward strand.
CGCTGTCGGGCCGCCTCGGCGACCTGTTCGGCCGCCGGCCGGTCCTGCTGACCGGGCTGATCGGGTTCCTGGCCGGGTCGGCGGCGTGCGGCGCGGCGCCGGGCATGGACTGGCTGATCGCGTTCCGGGTGGTGCAGGGCGCCGCCGCCGGCTGCCTGATGAGCTCGATGTTCGCGGTCACCGGCGACCTGTTCGAGCCCCGCGAGCGGGCGAAGTACCAGGGGTACTCGGCGCTGATCTTCGCGGTGTCCAGCATCGCCGGGCCGCTGGTCGGCGGGTTCCTCACCGACCACGCGTCCTGGCGGTGGGTGTTCTACGTCAACATGCCGCTCGGCATCGCGGCCACCGCGGCGACCCTGCTGTTCCTGCGCCTGCCGAAGCCGGCCGGACGGCCCCGGATCGACTACCCCGGCATCGTCCTGCTCGGCGCGGCGGTCACCTGCTTCACGCTGCTCACCAGCTGGGCCGGGACGCGCTACCCGTGGGGCTCGCCGGCCGTCCTCGCGCTGGCGGCGGGCGCGGTGGTCCTGTTCACGCTGTGGGCGCTCGCCGAGCGGAGGGCCGCCGAGCCCGTCATCCCGCCGACGCTGTTCCTCGACCGGTCGTTCGGCGTCGCCTGCGTCGTCGCGGCCGCCGGCGGCGCCACCGGGTTCGGGCTCGCGACGTACCTGCCGATGTTCTTCCAGGTCGTCGGGGGAGTGGGCGCGACCAGATCCGGCCTGCTCCTGCTGCCGATGATGGCCGCCCTGCTGGCCGCCTCCATGGGCGCGGGACGCCGTATCCACCGCACCGGCCGCTACCACCGGCTCCCGGCGGCGAGCATGGCGGTCAGCCTGGCCGGCATCGCGCTGCTGGCGACGATGGACGCCGGCACGAGCCTGGTCGCCGCCGGCTGCTATATGGCGGTCCTCGGGTTCGGCGCGGGGCTGTCCCAGCAGGTCGTGGTGCTGATCGCGCAGAACGCCGCGCCGCAGCGGGACCTGGGCGCGGCGAGCTCCGGCGTGTTCGCGACCCGGATGCTCGGCACCGCCGCCGGGATGGCCGTCTTCGGCGCGATCATGACGAACCGGTTCGCCGAGGAGGTCGTCCGGCGCGTCCCGGGCGGGCGGGTCCCCGCGTTCGCCGACGCCGTCCGCCCGGAGGTCCTCGCGACCCTGCCCGCACCCGTGCGGGACGGCGTCGCCGCCGCCTTCGCGGACGCGTTCTCCGGCGTGTTCACCGCCGCGCTGCCGGTCCTGCTGGTCGGCTTCGCGGCGGCGCTGCTGCTCCGGGACGTCCCGCTGGCACCGCGGGGCCGCTAGTCGTCGAGGGCGGCGTCGTGGACGAGCAGCGCGATCTGCACCCGGTTGTTCAGGTCCAGCTTCGCCAGCAGCCGCGACACGTACGCCTTCACGGTGGCGACGCTGAGCGACAGCTCCCGGCCGATCTCGCCGTTGGTCCGGCCGCGGCCCACGAGGGCGGCGACGGCGCGCTCCCCGTCGCTCAGCCGGGCCAGCAGCTCGCGGGCGCGGTCGCGGCGCGGGTCGGCGCCGCTCTCGGCCACGTAGGCCATCATCTTGCGCAGCACCGCCGGGGACATCATCGGCTCGCCCGCCGCGACCTGCCGGATCGCGCGGATGATCTCCGGCGGCGGGGTGTGCTTCAGCAGGAAGCCGCTCGCGCCCGCCCGCATCGCCCGCAGGATGTGGTCGTCGGTGTCGAACGTCGTCAGGACGATGACCTCGGGCGGGTCGCGGCGGGCGCGCAGCAGCTCGGTGGCCGCGAGCCCGTCCAGCCGGGGCATCCGGATGTCCATCAGGACGACGTCCGGGCCGTGCCGGTTGACGGCGGAGACCACCTCGGCGCCGTCGGCCACGTCCGCGACCACCTCCAGGTCGCCGGCGTTCGCCAGCATCATCGACAGGCCGGCGCGGACGAGCGCGTCGTCGTCCACGATCAGCACGCGGACGGGGGGTGAGTGCATCCCGCCACCCTACGGGCCGGTCAGGGCCGGCGCAGGCGGCGGCCGCTGACCTCGAGCGCCGCCAGCCGGAACCACTCGTCGCGGTCGTCGCCCGGCCACGGCTCGACCTGGGCGACCTTCGCGACCTCCTCGTCCGACAGCGGATGCACGCCGCCGCGCAGCAGCACGCTCCACCCCATGCGGTCGGGCTCGTCGAACCGGTCCACCTGGAACGCCGCCCGGACCTCCCCGCCGACCACCGACGTCAGCAGGCTGCGGTTCATCCGGCCGGACGACGAGGTCCGGAAGATCACGGCCTCGCCGTCCAGGGCGTAGTTCACCGGGATGACCGTGGGCCCCTCCCCGTCGTCGAACGCGACCCGGCCGACGCTGCCGCCGGAGATCAGGCGCAGGCACTCGGCGCGGTCGAGTTCTTCGAGGACGGGCCGGTCAGAGGAGTTCGCCATGCACCTCACCCTTCCCGCCGCTCCCGGCGGCATGCGCGGCGCCGAGCGGCAGCCGGGCGCGCAGCCGGAACCGGCCGCCGGCGGTGCGGCCGTGCTCCAGCGTCCCGCCGAGCAGCGCGACCCGCTCGGCGAGCCCGACGAGCCCGGAGCCGGAGCCGGGCAGCGGCGCGGCGGGCGGGCCCGGCGGCAGCCGGTTGACGATCTCGATGTCCAGGTCGTCCCCCGTGCGGACGGCGACCCGCACGTCCGCGCCCGGCGCGTGCTTGCGCGCGTTGGTCAGCCCCTCCTGGACGATCCGGTACGCGTGCCGGCCGACGCGGGCCGGGACGCGGCCGGGGTCGGGGACCTCCTCCTCCAGCGTGATCCGCCCGCCGGCCCGCCGCGACTCCCGTACCAGTGCCGGCACGTCCGCGAGCGTGGGCTGCGGGCGCTCGGGATCGGCGCCCGGCGCGTCGGCCCGCAGCACGCCGATCACCTCGCGCAGATCCTCCATGGCCTCGTAGGCGCTCTGCCGGATGATCCCGGCGGCCTCCCGCTGGTCGGCGGGCGCGTCCGGGCGGAACTCCAGCGCGCCCGCGTGCACGGCCAGCAGTGAGATCCGGTGCGCGAGGACGTCGTGCATCTCCCGCGCGATCCGCTCGCGCTCCAGCAGCCGCGCCTCCTCGACCCGCAGCCGCTGCTCGGTCTCGGCGGCGCGGGCCCGCTCCTCCATCGAGGCGATCAGCTGCCGCCGGGACCTGACCAGCATGCCCGCCGTGATCAGCACCGCGTAGAGCAGCACGAAGACGACGGTGCCCTGGCGGAACTGGTGCCAGCTGGAGGTGATCCAGAACAGCGCGACGATCAGCGCCATGTTCGCGGCCGCGACCGGCACGAGGGCCCGCCAGGAGCGCAGCATCGCCAGGGAGTACACGGCCACCGCGGCCGTGCCGAGCGCCGACGTCGCCGTCCACTGGGCGACCGTCATCGTCACCGCGACGGCCACCGGGTACCGGCGCCGGAACAGCAGGAGGAAGACCAGCCAGACCGCGCCGATCGCGAGGTCCCGCGGGACCACGATCGTCGCGTCGGGGGGAGGGTCGTCCTTCGTGCCCATGAGCAGCAGCAGGCCGAGCGCCCCCGCCGCGGCGGTCAGGCCCAGGTCACCGAGCCACGCGCGCCGCGATCGCCGGAAGAGGTCCACGCGCCCAACGGTAGCCACACCGTCCGCCCGGGCGGAGTGGCCGCAGGTAGACGGGCGATCGACTTTGGTCGGGACGTCAGGCGGGGCGGCCGATGCGCAGGCGCCAGACCTCCGGGCCGGTCTCCTCGTACTCCCAGCTGAACGCGCCGGGGTGGGCGGCCTCGAACTCGCGCCGCAGGTGCTTGGGGTCGTGGTTGTTGACCAGCGCGAACGACTCGCCGGGCGCCAGCCGGGAGAACCGTGCGAAGATGCGCGGGTGCTTCTGCCCGCGCGGGATCTCGCGCACGTCGATGACGTCGGGACGCTCCAGGCGCCCGCCGTCCAGCAGCGTCTGCAGGTCGGCGACCAGCAGGCCGAGGTCGGCGCCGGGCAGCTCGGCGAGGGCCGGCAGCAGGACGGTCTCCTCCACGGTGAGGTGCACGGCGAGCACCGACCCGATGTTGCGGGCGAACGCGGCCGGGTCGCCGGACGGGTCGAGCACGCCGATGCGCCGCTCGATCTCGGCGGCGGTGGTGCGCATCGCCCGGATGAGCAGCCTGGTCTCGGGGGCGCCCGCCGCGGGGGCGTAGAGTGCCTCGTCGGCGGCGGCGAGGTGACGGCGCAGCTCGCCGGCGCAGAACCCGGCCACGATGCCGGGCTCGTGGTCGGCGAGTGAGGCCAGCCGGTTGCGCAGCCGGTCGTGGATGTGGCGGACGACGGCCGCGGCCCGGACGGCGGGGTCGGTCTCGGTCGCCTGGATGAAGACGTCTGGCATGGTCACCCCTTCCTCTCCCTGTTCAATTATTATTACATGTGACACTGTTAGAAACATGGCCGGCCAGGAGGAGCGCCCGTGACCTACGTGATCGCCGAGCCCTGCGTCGACGTCAAGGACCTCGCCTGCGTCGACGAGTGCCCGGTCGACTGCATCTACGAGGGCCCGCGAGCCCTCTACATCCACCCGGACGAGTGCGTCGACTGCGGCGCCTGCGAGCCGGTGTGCCCCGTCGAGGCGATCTACTTCGAGGACGACCTGCCGGAGCGCTGGACCGCCTACACGAAGGCGAACGCCGAGTTCTTCGACGACCTCGGCTCGCCGGGCGGGGCGTCCAAGCTCGGCGCGCAGAGCCGCGACCATCCGCTGATCGCGGCCCAGCCGCCGGCGGGGGAGGGGTGAGCGGCATGTCCACCGAACGTTCCCGCCGCCAGGAGGTCCTCGACATCCTGCGCGACGCCGGCGGCCCGCTCGGCGTCGCCGAGGTCGCCGAGCGGCTCGGCGTGCACGCCAACACCGCCCGGTTCCACCTGGACGCCCTGACCGCCGAGGGCACCGTCGAGCGGACGGCCGAGCGGCCGACCGGCCCCGGCCGCCCCCGCACCGTCTACACCCCGCGCCCCGGCATGGACCGCGGCGGCGCCCGCGGCTACCGGCTGCTCGCGCAGATCCTGCTCAGCCGGCTGGCCTCGGAGGGGCCCACCGCCCGGGAGAGCGCCGCCCAGGCGGGCCGCGAATGGGGCCGCTTCCTCGTCGACCGGCCGCCGCCGTTCCAGCGGCTGACCGGCGCGGAGGCGACCGACCGGCTCACCGCCCTGCTCGACGACCTGGACTTCGCCCCCCGGCCCGACGGCGACCTCATCCGGTTGCGGCACTGCCCGTTCCTGGAGCTCGCCGAGGAGTACGGGCCGCTGGTGTGCGACGTCCACCTCGGCCTGATGCAGGGCGCGCTGAAGGAGCTGGACGCCCCGGTCGAGGCCGACCGGCTGGAGCCGTTCGCCGAACCCGGCGCCTGCCACGCGCACCTGCGGCACGACTGATCCCCCCGGCCGCGCGGCTCAGCCGACCTTGGCGACGGTGAGCAGGACCGCCGCGTCCTCCAGCGCCTCCAGGCTGTGCCGCGCGTCGGGGATGATCAGCAGGTCGCCCGACACCCCGTCCCAGCGGTTCTCCCCGGCCACCAGCCGGACCCGCCCGTGCAGGACGTGGATGGTCGATTCCCCGGGGTTCTCGTGCTCCGACAGCGACGTGCCCGCCGTCAGGGCCAGCAGCGTCTGGCGCAGGACGTGCTCATGCCCCCCGTAGACGGTCTCGGCGCTGCGCCCGGTCGAGCCGGCGGCCGCGCGCTTCAGATGGTCCCGTACCTGTGCGTCCAAGGAGAGCTTCTGCATGGCACCAAGTCTGCCCTTGATCGTGCGGCGCACACGACCCGGGGTGCTCGTTGCGGATCACGTCAGCGGCAGGCCCGTCACCGGCCGGCCGGTGGCGCTGCCCGCCAGCCAGCCGTCCCACGACTTCGCCCAGGGGGTCGGGCCGTTGCCGAACTGGAGCCGGCGCGACGTGCCGGTCACCTTCACGATGTCGCCCCGGTTGGTGAAGTCGAAGAACCACTTGGCGTCGGACGGGGAGGCGTTCACGCACCCGTGGCTGACGTTGTCGTTGCCCTGCGCGTCGGTCGACCACGGCGCCGAGTGGACGAACGTCCCGCTGTAGGTGAGGCGGACGTTCCATTTGGTCGGGATCCGGTACTCGCCGGGGTCGCCGGTGGTCGCGGAGTCCATGATGATGTCCTTCGCCTTCTCCTGGGCGATCATGGTTCCGCTGTAGCTGTCGTGGCCGGGCTTGCCGAGGCTGACCTTCATCGTCCGGACGGTCCTGCCGCCGTCGGTCACCGTCGCCCGGTGCTTCTTCGCGTCGATCGTGGTGATGTGGCGCGGGCCCACGGTGAAGCTCGCGCTGCGGTCCTTCATCCCGTAGACGCCCTCGCCGACCTTCAGCCCCGCCAGGTGCGCGATGACCTTCACCTTCTGCCCGGACGGCCAGTACTCGCGGGGCCGGAAGTCGACCTCCTTGTCGCTGATCCAGTACCAGGCGCCCTCGACCGGCTTCGACATGCGGACTTCGAGGGCCTTCTCGACCGCGATCTTCCCGGCCTTGGTGCTCACGGGCCGGGACAGCAGCAGCTGCACCGGCATGCCCACGCCGACGGTCTCGCCGTCCAGCGGCGACATGCCGGACGTCAGCTTCTTCGCCGGCTTCAGCGTCGTGAACGTGGAGGTCGCGGTGACCTCCTTGCCGCCCTCGCCGGTGCCCTTCGCGGTGACCGTGTACGTCGTCGACGGACGCAGCGTCCACGACGACTTCCACGACTTCCCGTCGGCCGCCAGCTTGCCCTTCGCCTCGGCGTTCTTCGTGCCGTAGGTGAGGGTCACGCTGGTCAGCCTGCCGTTGTCCGCGGTGACGGTGACGGGCTTGTCGGGCGCGGCCTGCCGCGTCCCGGTGGCCGGCGTGATCGCCAGCTTCACCGCGTCCGCGGCCTTGGCGCCGCCGTCCCCGCCCTTGCCACCGCCGTCGCCGCCGGACGAGCAGCCCGCGACGGTGATGAGCACCGCCCCGGCGAGCGCCGCGCCCGCCGTCCCGGTCCGACCCTTGAGCACTGGAGAACTCCTCACGCTCGCCTGCTCGACCCGCGCCCGGCGGGTCATGCCCCGATCAAGGGGTGCACAAGATATTCACGTGCTCAGGTTATGCACGGTTCAGCGCGAGGCATGCGAAACCAAGGACACTCTTCGGTGTTCTCTCAGCCGGGCAATCGGGACGCGGCGGCGGTGTCCAGGAGGAACAGGGTGCGGTCGCGGCCGCGCGCACCGGCGACCGGGGCCTGCTCGGGGTCCGTGCCGGCCAGGCCGAGGCGGACGGCGTCCGCCTTCGACTCGCCGGCCGCCAGCACCCACACCTCGCGCGCCGCGCGCAGCGACGGGAACGTCAGCGAGATCCGGGTCGGCGGCGGCTTGGGGGAGTCGTGCACCGCCGCCACCGGGCGCTCGTCGCGCAGCGCCGGCAGGCCCGGGAACAGCGACGCGACGTGCGCGTCCGGGCCCATGCCGAGCATCAGCACGTCGAACGCCGGGACGGGGCCGCCCTCCGGGCCCGCGGCGGCGCGCAGCTCGGCGGCGTACCGCTCCGCCGCCGCCTCCGGGTCGTCGCCGTCCGGGCCGTCCGAGGGGGCCATCGGGTGCACCCGCGCCGGGTCGACCGGGACGTGGTCGAGCAGCGCCGCCCGCGCCCCGGTCTCGTTGCGCTCGGCGTCCCCGGCGGGGCGGAACCGCTCGTCGCCCCACCACACGTCCAGGCGGCCCCAGTCGATCGCGTCGCGCGCGCCGGCGGCGGCGAGCGCGGCCAGCACGGCCGTGCCGACGCCGCCGCCGGTCAGCACGACCGACGCCGAGCCGCGCGCCGCCTGCGCGTCGGCGAGCCGGGTCACCAGCCGCGCGGCGGCGGCGTCGGCGAGCAGGTCCTGGTCGCGGTGGACCAGGACCTCCGGGGCGCTCACGCGTCCCCCCGCCGCTCGTCCACGTGCTGCTCGGCGGGCTCGGTCGCCGCCGCCTCGGGGGTCGCCGACACCGGCTCGCTCGCCACGCCGGGCGCCGCCGTGCCGTGCGCGAGGTCCTTGGCGAACCGGGCGGCGGCGTCGCGGTAGACCTCGTCGGGGTCGAGGCGCCGCAGCTCCTCGGCGAGCAGCTCGGGCATCGGGCGGCGCAGCAGCGACACCTGCCGGTCGGGCTGGCCGGGCCGACACAGCGTCGCGACGCGCCCGTCCGGGCGGTGGATCTGGATGTCGCCGCCGGTCGTCGTCAGCCGGACGCCGGTGAGGCCGGGCCCCTCCGACACGGTCCGCTGCATCGGCACGCCCAGCCGGATCGACAGCCACGCGGCCAGCAGCTCCGCGCTCGGGCTGTCCGGCTCGGCGGCGACCTCGCCGGACACGATGTCGTCGTGGTCCTGGTCGAGCGCGGCGGCCAGCAGCGACCGCCACGACGTCAGCCGCGTCCAGGTGAAGTCGGTGTCGCCCGGCCGGTAGCCGCGCGCGAGCTGGGCGAGGGTGCCGAGCCGGTCGCGGGCCGCGTAGGCGTCGGTGACGCGGCGCTGCGCGAGCGCGCCCAGCGGGTCCTCGGCCGGCACCTTCGGCACCTTGCCGCCCGGCCACCACGTCACGACCGGCGTGTCCGGCATGAGCAGCGGGACGACGACGGAGTCGGCGTGCTCGGCGAGCGGCCCGTACATGCGCAGCAGCACCGTCTCGCCGGGGCCGGTCTCGCCCATCCGGATCTCGGCGTCCAGCCGGGACGAGCCGCCGCGCGGGTCGCGGGAGATGACGGTCAGCACCCGGCACGGGTGCTCGCGCGCCGCCTCGGTCGCGGCGCGGACCGCGTCGTACTGCGCCGACTCGTCGGTCACGATGATCAGCGTGAGCACCATGCCGACGGCCGGTCCGCCCATCAGGTGCCGGGACTGCGTCAGCGCGTCCTGGATCTTGCGGGTGGTGGTTCCGGTGAGATCGATGTTCATTAGAGCCGCCTCCAGGTGCGCCCGTCCCGCGCCATGAGCTCGTCGGCGCTGGCGGGCCCGTAGCCGCCGGACTTGTACTGGTCGAGCCCGCTGCGGGACGCCCAGTACTCGGTGATCGGGTCGAGGATCCGCCAGGACAGCTCGACCTCCTCCTGCCGGGGGAACAGCGGGGGGTCGCCGATCAGCACGTCCAGCAGCAGCCGCTCGTAGGCCTCGGGGGAGGTCTCGGTGAACGACTCGCCGTAGGCGAAGTCCATGTTGACGTCGCGGATCTCCATCGAGGTGCCGGGCACCTTCGAACCGAACCGGACGGTGATGCCCTCGTCCGGCTGCACCCGCATCACCAGGGCGTTCTGCCCGAGCTCCTCGGTGTCGGTCTCCGAGAACGGCAGGTGCGGCGCCTTCTGGAACACCATCGCGACCTCGGTCACGCGGCGGCTGAGCCGCTTGCCGGTGCGCAGGTAGAACGGGACGCCCGCCCAGCGGCGGTTCTGGATCTCCAGCTTGATCGCGGCGTAGGTCTCGGTGCGGGAGTCGGCCGGGATGCCGTCCTCCTCCAGGTACCCCTTCACGTTCACGCCGCCCTGCCAGCCGGCCGCGTACTGCCCGCGCGCGGTGGACTGGGCGATGTCGCCGGGCACCCGCACCGACGAGAGGATCTTGGCCTTCTCGGCGCGGACGGCCTCCGCGCGGAACGACGTCGGCTCCTCCATCGCCGTCAGCGCGAGCAGCTGCAGCAGGTGGTTCTGGATGACGTCGCGGGCGGCGCCTATGCCGTCGTAGTAGCCGGCGCGGCCGCCGATCCCGATGTCCTCGGCCATCGTGATCTGCACGTGGTCGACGAACGAGCGGTTCCAGATCGGCTCGAACATCGTGTTGGCGAACCGCAGCGCCAGGATGTTCTGCACCGTCTCCTTGCCGAGGTAGTGGTCGATCCGGAAGATCGACTCCTCGGGGAAGACGCGGTGCACGGTGTCGTTCAGCTCCACCGCGGTCCTCAGGTCGCGGCCGAACGGCTTCTCGATCACGACCCGGCGCCAGGCGCCGTCCTTGCGGTCGGCCAGGCCGCTGCGCTGCAGCTGCTCGACGACCTGCGGGAAGAACTTCGGCGGGATCGACAGGTAGAAGGCGTAGTTGCCGCCGGTGCCGCGGCTCTCGTCCAGCTCCTTGACGGCCATCGACAGCGCGTCGAACGCGCCCGGGTCGGAGAACTCGCCGGGGACGAAGTGCATGCCCTCCGACAGGTGCGTCCAGACGTCCTCGCGGAACGGGGTGCGCGCGTGCGCCTTGACCGACTCGTAGGCGATCTGCCGGAAGTCCTCGTTCTCCCAGTCGCGGCGGGCGAAGCCCACCAGCGAGAAGCCCGGCGGCAGCAGCCCCCGGTTCGCCAGGTCGTAGATCGCCGGGAGCAGCTTCTTGCGGGACAGGTCGCCGGTGACCCCGAACAGCACGAGCACGCACGGCCCGGCCACCCGCGGCAGGCGCTTGTCCCGCGGATCGCGGAGCGGATTGGCTGGGTTGGTCACGTGGCCCCCTCTGGTCGGACTGCGCCTTCTCGTCTCACTGCTTCAAGCATCCTGCCCCAACTCGTCTCGCGCGCCCGAATCGCGGGCACGCGCGTCATCGCACGCCGCCGGCCACATCGAGCAGCCGGGCGAGCCCCGCCCGGCGGTTCACCAACAGGTATACGCACCCGCCGGTTAGATCATTCCCGGCGGCGCGGGGAGGCCGGCCGGCGCGCGCCGCGGCCTCCTCGAGCGGCCCGCGGGCGTTCCGGCCGCCTCCCCCGAGACGACGGCGGTGAAGCTCACGGCCTGCGCGCCCCCGCCACCGCGCGGACCGCCTCGGTCAGTTTCCCCGCGCCCTCGATGGGGTCGCGCAGGTGCAGCCGGATCACCGGCAGCCGGCGCTCGCGCAGCGCCCGCAGCTCCCCGAGGGCCCGCGCCAGCCGCAGCTGCGCCAGGCTGTAGGGGCGGCCGGGGACGGGATGGGCGGCGAGCGCGTCGCCCGGCGCCGGGTCGCCGGTGATGATGAGGAACGCGCCGTTGCCGGGCCCGTCCTTGTGCACCGGGCCGGTCGCGTGCGGGTAGCCGGGCCCCGGCCCGTAGGCGACGGGGCGGCCGGACCCGCGCGACAGCGACGGCGCCAGGTAGCGGCCGGAGAAGTCGCCCGACAGGTACGTCATCACCGACAGGTAGCCGTCGCCCGGGACCGAGGCGACCAGCCCGCCGAGGACGGTCTGCAGTTCGGCGCCCGGCGGCCACGGGAAGTCGGCGTGCACCTCGATGCCGTCCTCGACGTACACCGGGCGCTCCGCCGTCAGCGAGCCGGAGGACGCGGTGCGCAGCAGCGCGGCCGCGTCGTCCTCGGCCTCCTGCACGACCGTGCTGCCGGCCTCGAACGGGTTCACGCCGAGCAGCCACCCGGCGACCGCCGTCGCGTACTCCCACAGCAGGAACTGCGCGCCGAGCGGCGCCCACACCGAGGTGTCGGAGTCGTCCTGCGCCGCCGACTTCGGGTTGATCGACACGCCGTGCACGTCGGGGAACCCGCCGCGCGCGCCGGGCGGCTCGAACGCCAGCACGCCGCGGCCCCGCTTGCCGGTGCCGACCGCGAGGAGCTGGGAGATCCACGCGCTCAGCGCGCCCGGCCCGCCGGGCTCGCGCAGCAGCACCTTGTCGCGGGCGAGCCCGCCCGGCTCCTGCTGCGCGCAGCCGCCGATGACCGCGCCGAGCAGCAGCCCGGGGTTGTCCTCGTCCTTGGACAGCGACGGCACCAGCGAGGCCGCCTCGTCCAGCAGCCGGTCGGCGTCCGCGCCCGCCAGCACGGCCGGGACGAGCCCGTACGCCGACAGCGCGCCGTAGTGCCCCGGCAGGTAGGGGTCGGTCAGCCCGATCCGGTAGCCGCACTGCCGGGCGAAGTCGTGCAAGGGGCTGCCGTGGTCGGTGATGACCAGGAACCGGCCCGCGATCTCCCGCTCCGACAGGCCCCGCTCCCGGAACGCCTCGGCGAAGATCCGCCGGTAGGCGTCGCCCTCCAGCGACACGCCCGCCTTGCTGGCGAGGACGACCAGGGTCCGGTCGAGCCGCTCCATCGCGTACGCCAGCGCGGCGGTGTCGCCGCCGTCCAGCACGGTCAGCCCGCCGGCCGTCCGCTCGCCGCCGGCCTCGGCGCCCGGGCCGCCGGCGCCGGCCGGCGCCGGCGCGTGCGCCTCCATGATCGCCTGCGCGGCGAGGCTCTCCGCCCCGACCCCGATCAGCACGATGTGGTCGAGGCCCGAGGAGCGCGCCTCCGACACCAGCCCGTTGACCTGGTTCAGCAGCCCGCGGGAGGCGAACGGCAGGTCGAGCCAGCCGAGCCGGCTGTGGTCCACCGCGCGCCGCCCCCACAGCCGCGGGTCCTTGGCGGCTAGGGCGCCGGGGACGCCGCAGCTCACGAGGTAGTCCCTCGCCTGCAGCGCCGAGTCCAGCACGTCACCGCGCGTCACTACGTCGAATCCGGACACCGTTCCCTCCTGCCCCCCATCGTTTCAGGAGAGAACGGGCATTCGCGACCATCTCCGTTGATCTTCTTGGGGCGCGTTCCGGATCCGCCCGGTCGCGGTGCGTCCGCGCGGGCCGGTCAGGCGAGCGCCGCGGCGAGCTGCGCGAGCCCCTCGGCGCGGTCGCGCAGGTGCAGCCGAACGGCGGAGCCGCCCAGCGCGCGCAGCACCCGCAGGTCGCCGAACGCCTGCGCGAGCTGCAGCTCGCCCAGGCTGTAAGGCCGCCCCGGCACCGGCACGTCGTCGGTCACCGCACCGGTGATCTGCAGGAACGCCCCGTTCAGCGGCCCGCCCTTGTGGTACTGCCCGGCCGTGTGCAGGTAGCGCGGCCCCCACCCGAACGTGACCGGCGCCGGGTTCCTGCGCACGGCGGCGCCGCGTGCGGCCAGCAGCGGGCGCAGCCCGGCCGCCGCCGCGTCCCCGGAGCGGTCCAGGTAGGCGAGCACCGCGAGGTAGCCGCCGTCGGGGACGTCCGCGAGGACCGCCTCCAGCGCCTCGGTCAGCGTCCGCGCGCCGCGCAGCGCGTCCTCCTTCGCGTGCACCTCGACCGCGCCCTCGACCAGCTCCGGCGGCCGCCGCACGACCGTCGGCGCCGTGCCCTCCTCCGACCGCAGCAGCGCGGCCGTGCTCGCCCGCGACTGCTCGGTGTCGGGCTCGTCGAACGGGTTCACGCCGATCACCCGGGCCGCCACCGCGACAGCGTACTCCCACAGCAGGAACTGCGCGCCGAGCGGGCCGGCGACGCTCACCCCCGCCTCGCGGCCGGGGCCCGGCTCGTCCGGGCGGCGGCCGAGGATGACCCGCCGCAGGTCGCCGGAGAGCTCGAACCCCGGCGCTTCGACGCTCTCCACCACGACCGGGAGCAGGCCCTTGCCGTCCTTGCCGAGCGCCCCGGCGACGAGCTGCTCCGCCCACCGGCCCAGGCCGGCGAGGCCCGAGCCGTGGTCGGCGATCACGAGCTTGTCGCGGACGCCGAGCGCCGAGGAGCCGAGCGCCGCGCCGAGCGCCAGCGCCGGGTTGTCGTAGGGCTGCCGCAGCGTCGCGGACAGCCGCGACGCCTCGTCCAGCAGGCCCGCCACGTCCACGCCGGCGAGCGCCGCCGGCACCAGCGAGCGGGCGCCGAGCGCGCCGAACCGGTCGTCGGCGTCGGGCTCGGCCAGGACGAGGTGGTGGCCGACCTCCGCGGCGGCGCGCGCGAGGCCGGAGCCCTCCTCGGCGACCGCGACGAACCGGCGCGCCAGCTCGGCGCCGCCCAGCCCGGCCGCGGAGAACGCGCGCCCGAACACCCGGCGCAGCGACTCCGCCTCGATGCTCTCGCCCACCACGACGACGAGCGTCCGGGCCAGGTCGCCGGCCAGCACGCCCGCCACCTCGTGCGGGTCGGTGGTGTCGAGGACGGTCAGCTCGGCGCCCGCCGTCCGGCAGACGGCCTCGGCGGCGAGCGCCGTGCCCCCCGAGGCGGCCAGCACGATCCGGTCGAGGCCGGTGCCGCGCGCCTCGCCCAGCGGGCCGGCGAGCCGGTCCGGGAGCGACCGCGAGGTCTCCGGCAGGTCCAGCCAGCCGAGCCGGCGGGCGGCGAGCGGGACCGCGTCCGGCCCCCACAGCTTGGCGCCGCGGGACGCCAGCGAGCCCGGCACGCCGTCGGAGACGAGACGGTCCAGGACCGTCTCGCCCTCGTCGACGACGGCGCCGCGGATGGTGACCGAGATCCCCCCGGCGGTCACCACCGAGGTCACGCGCCGGCCGCCTTGGCCTCCAGCTCGCCGGTGATGGAGTCGAGCATGCCCTTCCAGGAGGCGGCGAACTTCTCGACGCCCTCGTCCTCCAGGACGCGCACGACGTCGTCGTAGTCGACGCCCGCGTCCTTCAGCGCCGCCATGTGCGCGCGCGCGTCGTCATAGGTGGCGCGGACCGTGTCGCCGCGGACCTGGCCGTGGTCGGCCTCGGCCACCAGCGTCGCCTCCGGCATCGTGTTGACGGTGCCCGGCGCGACCAGCTCGTCCACGTACAGCGTGTCGTTGAGGTTCGGGTCCTTCACCCCGGTCGAGGCCCACAGCGGCCGCTGGGGACGGGCCCCGGCGTCCTTCAGCGCCTTCCACCGGTCGGTGCCGAACTTCTCCTCGTACAGCGCGTACGCGAGCCGGGCGTTGGCCAGCCCCGCCTTGGAGCGCAGCTTCTTCGCCTCGTCCGAGCCGATCTTGTCGAGCCGCTTGTCGATCTCGGTGTCGACCCGGCTGACGAAGAACGACGCCACCGAGGCGATCTTCGACAGGTCGTGGCCGTTCTCGCGGGCCTGCTCCAGCCCGGCGAAGAACGCGTCGACGACCGCGCCGTAGCGCTCCAGCGAGAAGATCAGCGTGACGTTCACGCTGATGCCCTGGGCCAGCGTCCGCGTGATCGCCGCCAGGCCCTCCTGCGTCGCCGGGATCTTGATGAAGAGGTTGGGCCGGTCGACGAGCCACCACAGCATGCGCGCCTCGGCGACCGTCTTGTCGGTGTCCTTCGCCAGGCGCGGGTCGACCTCGATCGACACGCGGCCGTCGACGCCGTCGGTCCGGTCGTAGACCGGGCGCAGCACGTCGCAGCCCCAGCGGATGTCGTGGGTGGTGATCGCGCGGGACGCCTCCTCGACGTCCACGCCGAGCAGGGCCAGGTCGCGGACCTGGTCGTCGTAGGCGTTCCCCTTGCTCAGCGCCTTCGCGAAGATCGTCGGGTTGGAGGTGACGCCGACGACGTGCTTGTCCTTGACGAGCTCCGCCAGGTTGCCCGTCCGCAGCCGCTCCCGGCTGATGTCGTCCAGCCAGATCGAGACGCCCTCGTCCGAGAGCTGCTTCAGAATGTCGCTCATCGCTCTTCTCCTCGTCATCGTGTCAGCGGGGTCCGGGGT